>JALHRK010000052.1 GCA_022841505.1 Saprospiraceae bacterium
CCCTCAGGTTGATGCCATATCGGCGGATAGAAGGCGCATTGTTGTACTCATACCCCTGGAAGTTTGCGCTGCCAAAAGTGCTCGTTTCAGGGTCAATGTTCGTGTATTTCGGAAAATTTACCGCCTTGTACCAGAGGTTGCGACCGCTGAGCGAAAGGCGCAGCGACCCAAGTGGCGTTTTGTCTAACCACTTGGCTGGCAATTCGTAACCTAAGCTCAATTCGCGAATGCGGATGGTCGTACCGTCGAAGATGTTCCATTCATCCTGGCTGTTGATGGCAAAAGTGTTGCCAAACCACAGGTCGTTCACTTCAATCATCGTCTGGTTCGGAATCACATTGCCAGCTTCATCGAGGATGGGTTCCAGTGTGTTCGGATCGCCGTATACACCCGGGATTACGGCATTGCGCTCGCGGTCTTCATTGTATTTCGTAACGCCGCGACCAAGCAGGAAGTGAGCCGTGTAAGAATAGATGTCGCCGCCGTGGCGATAATCGAGTACGGCATTCAGCGAGAAGCCTTTGTAAGTAAAGGTGTTGGTCAGCCCTACCTGGAAATCAGGGTTCGGATCGCCAACGATTTCCGGATCCGGCGCGTTGATGAGCTGGCCATTTGACGGGTCAATCAGCAGGTTGCCATTGTCGTCGCGAGCAGAAACGGAGCCGCGGATCACGCCGTAAGGTTCGCCCGGACGGAGCACAGAGACTACGCTGCCTCCGAAGAGGTTGCGGATGACGATTTCATCTACCCCTTCGCGGAGCGATTCTACGATGTTTTTGTTTTTTGTAAACGTCGTATAGATGTTCCAGTCAAACCCGCCACGCGTGCTGATCGGGTTCAAATTCAAACCTACTTCAATCCCTTTGTTGCTCAGCTCACCGAAATTGGTAAAAAGTACATCGAAACCAGAAACCGATGGCAGAGACAATAAGGCAATTTGGTTCGTAGTTGTGTTTTGGTAGTACGTCACGTCCAATTTAACCCGACGATTGAAAAACTGCAACTCCGTACCTACCTCAAATTCCGAAGTGAATTCCGGGGTCAGGTTGGGGTCAAATTCTGTGTTTACCAAGGTAGAGCCGGAAATGCCGTTGAGCGGAAAATCAATGTCGCGAACCCCGGAAGTTACGCCGGAGGCTTCGCCTATATTGATCCGATACGTGGCGGCCAAACTGTATGGGTTGGCGTCGTTGCCCACGCGGGCGTAACTGGCGCGCAATTTGCCATAGCTCAACAGGTTAGATTTAATGCCCAACGCTTCCGTGAATATAAAGGAAGAACTCACGGCCGGATAGAAATAGCTGTTGTTGCCTTTCGGCAGGGTGGAAGACCAATCGTTTCTGCCGGTTACCGTCAGATACAGGTAATCGCGGTAGCCCAATTCAGCTTCTGCAAACGCGCCAATGATGCGCCTTCTGGTGTAAATACCGCCATTGGGCACTACGCTCTGGGTATTGTCAAGGTCAATGATGTTAAAGTCAATCATCGGGGTGCCGAGGAATGACTGCTGGTCAATCGTGCGCTGGTTCAGGTTGTGCCCGACAAAAGCTCTGAGGGTAAAGTCATTGTTGTTCAATCTGGGCTGGAAGTTTACGATCAGGTTGGATTCGATTTCCTGCCAGGTCACGTCGTTGTCAATGATTTGTCCTACGCCGTTGGCGCCGCGGGAGCCCGGTCGGAACCACTCCTGGTCGCGCTGCGTGTAGGCATTTACACCGATATTGTAATCTACACTGATCCAGTCCGTAAGGTCTATGCCAATGCTAAGGGCAGTAACAAAACGATCAACTTTGCTGGAAAATCCGTCGTAACGAGCCGACCAGAACGGATTGGTAGACTGAGCGCGATCAAGGAAATACACGCTACCCCGGTCAACCGGATCTTCAAACGGGAAGTTTTCCTGATCCCAGTTGCGGCCCGGAAACATCGTACGCGACATAAAACTGGCGTTGCCGATGGCATTGTTGGCGCCGCCTTGAGGCCCTGTCTGCTCGGAAGATGAATAGGAGAAAGTACCGCCGAGCCGGATGCCATTCAACAATTTGGTCTGCCCGCCAATACTGAGCGAATTCCGGTCGAAAGTGGAAGCACCTTCTGGAAATATCCCTTCCTGGTTCAGGCTGGAAAGGGTTGCTGCAAAATTGGTGTTCTGATCGCCGCCACGCACGGTGAGCGAATTATCCCAAACAACCCCAGTCTGGAACACGTCTTTTACGTTATCCGGGTAAGCCCGGTAAGGGGTGTTGGTGCCAAAATATTGCGGAAAACGCGGGTTGTTGGTCAACCAGTGTGGAATGGAATCCCGGGTGGGATATCCGGCTGCGCCATTAAAGGCTGCACCCCAGGAGCCATTAGCTTGCTGGTAGTTGAAGTCAGTGCCGGCGCCGTAGGTATTTTGATAATCGGGCAAACTGGCAATTTCTTCTAAAGAATAAGAGCTGCTTAGCGCGACTTCCAACCCTTTATTGGCTTGCCGGCCTTTACCGGTTTTTGTCGTTACAACAATCACACCACGGGAAGCGCGGGAACCATAAAGCGCCGCAGCTGCCGAACCTTTAAGTACAGAAATAGACTCAATATTGTTCGGATCAAGGTCTGAAATACGGCTGCCATAAGCGCCGCCGCCGGTGAGCTGGAAAGAAGCGCCGTTAGAACTGTTGTCATACGGAATCCCGTCCACAACAAACAAGGGCTGGTTTTCGCCTAAGAAGGAGGTGTTGCCGCGAATGGTGATGCGGGTGGCACTACCGGGCACGCTGCTGGAACCGATGATGTTAACGCCGGGCACTTTTGCCGACAAGGCCCGCAACGGATCCGGTTCTGAAACCTGTTGCAGTTTTTCACCGCCGACATTGTCAACGGCGTACCCAATTTTTTGCCGGTCGCGGCCCAAACCCAGGGCAGTGACCACTGCAGTCTCCAGGATAATCCCTTCGGTGAGCACCACATCCACAACATTGGAGGCGCCCAGCGCTACTTCCTGGGATGAATAACCAGTGTAGCTGACGACCAATACTTTGGCGTCAGCAGGTACAGCAAGCGTGTAGTTACCGTCGTAGTCTGTAACGGTACCGACATCCGTACCTTGTACCAAAACATTGGCGCCAATTAATGGCTCGCGGGCGGCGTCAGTTACTTTGCCGCTCACCGTTCGTTGCGCCATTGCCGTGCAAACCATCAGCAGGACGATTTGCGCCGTTAGCAAGAGTTGCTTCATAAGAAACGGTTTTAAATGAATAAATGGATGATCCCTTCCATCAACCCCGTCAAGCAGGGCGATAGCTTTATTACACGCTCCTTGCGAAGCGGAATAACCCGGTAATTTTGTTTGATGATGGCGCCGCCTTGAATTGCCTTTATTGAGGCAGCGATGATCAGGCGAGAAAAAAATTTGGCGGTTTTGTACCGCTTCTTTACATTTGCTTAATATTGCGCGACACTGCCAAAAAGTTGTCGTGCATTTTTGGTGCACGACAACAAAAGTGGACTAGTATGAAAAAAACTCTTATTCAGGTAGCCGCGTCTTCCTGAATCCCGCGCTTTGCGGGCTTCAGTTGTTCTCAGTCTCGATCCAGGTTTTGCTGAAAAGCGCTTGAATCGAGACTTTCTTTTTAAGGTGTTCCTCAAAAACGAATGCAAGATATAGCCTTCCGATAGGTGGTAACCCTACCCAGATGGGTAGTTTTGGTGTTGGGAAAGGGGGAATTGGAATCCCCCCAGGCATTTCAATTTTTTATTGATGATTACATGATTGATAATTGATGATGTGAGCTTTTGCACCCCTCGACTGTATCGTATGATTGATGATGGACACGATACGCCCCTAACAACATCAAATGAGATGGCATTTTACATCATCAATCATCATTAATCAATCATCTCTCATCAATAACACTAATTAGTCCGTTCGCCAGATCCGGCCTTCGGCGTTTAAATGCCATACCCCAAGCCCGTCTGCGGTGGGAGCTTGCAATTCAAACTGGCTGTCCGTGATTTGTACCCGGGGGGCGAACGTATAATAAAAGGCAGGAAGCTCCACTTTCGGAAGCGTAAGGCAGGATAGCTTGCCGCAATAATGGCCATATTGTTTGCGGAACGCGTGTTGCTGGTAAAAAAGCTGCCACAAAGCCCATTTGATTTGTTCCTCGAAGCGGGGAGCCAGGGTGAAACTTGGCTCCGATACAAATTGGACATACCCCCAGTGCTCGGGCATATGCATGTCCACATAACCCGTCGGCGACCACACCCAATTTTCCTGTGGGAAATTATCCACCTTGCCGGTTTTCGGATTCGGGCTTTTTGCATACCGCCCATCCTTAATTTCTACATGCCAGTCTACCCGCGAAAAATTGACCCGCCACTCCTCTCCATGCAAAGGCGGTCTTCTGCCGGGCGCGATCTCTTTCAGCGCCTCCCAAGGCAGGGCAATTTCCACCGTCCAGTGGCGGTCAATATCGGTAGGATCATTGAGGGTGCCGTCCAGCGCAACGGCGGTCCGGATGCCTTTGATGTCCCAATTCATCAGGTAATTGGGCATGGTGTCGGCCCGGTAGGGGCGCAGCATGAAGAGATCCCAAATGGCATTGTGGGCATTCATTTCAAATTCGTAATAATCGAGCCCGTCGCCGTCGGGGTCTATAAAAATCTCAAAATCATCGTTGTGGTACATGATCGCGTCGCGTTCGGTCAGCGTTGCCCACAGGTGCGGTTCGTCCAACTGGGCTGCAACGTAAAAATATTGGTCATCCCACAGCATTTTGGCGCGGGTGCGGTGGACTGGAACGGGCTTGAGGTTGCCTTCGATGTCCTGGAAATCGTTAGTCCAGGGCGCGTTTTCCCAGGCACTTTCCAGGAGTTGGCCATCTATGGTTAATGGCTGATCAGCACGTTGGCAAAAATATTGTTCGGGTTGAAATGGAATGGGGTGGGTGTAAGCCTGGCGGGCTAACTCAGGAAAGCAGCCTGAGATCAACAGCAGGAAAAACAATGAAAACGGGAGGACAAACCGGGAAGTAGTCATGGAAGCCTTTTTTGATTCCCAAAACTACAAACTATATGAAATAGAAAGAGCCATCCCACAAATGAATGGAATGGCTCTTGTAAAATCCATTTCTCAGGGTGTTATACCTTGAGCGAGGACTTAGGCAGCAATAACATCAACTCCTGCCCCACCACAATCTCGCGATGGTTGAGGTGGTTCCAGGCCATGATGTCTTCTACTGAGCATTTGAACAGCATGGCCAGCGCTTCGATGCGGTCGCCGGGAACGGCAACGTACGAAGTCCGGAACATGCCTGTGGGCAGCGTGTTTTCTGCCGGGTTGATCTTTCCTGTTTTTTTAGCCAGAAACTTGCTGAAAGCCGTTGCCGTTGCCGCAGGAAGGATCAAAAAGTGGCCTTTGTTGCTCTTGGGTAATGCGTTCAGTGCAAAACCAGGATTGAGTTTCCGAAGCAGCGACAGGCTAATGTCGCAAGATTTTGAGATTTCCATGAAGTTCATGTGGTTGTACACGCGAAAAGTGCGGGTATCCTGCATGAGTGAGCTTGGAAATTTGGGTTTCAAATCGTGGTGCTGGTAGTGATTCACCAAGTAGGCCGCAGCAATAAAAGACGGGACATACTTCTGGGTTGCTCTCGGCAGGTATTTGCTGATTTCCCAGTAATCGTCGCACTTTGCAAGCTTGATGGCACGGTGTACTCTCGCTGAACCGCAGTTGTAAGCGGCCATGGCCAAAGCCCAGTCGCCAAACTCATTATAAAGGTATGCGAGGATTTTTACGGCGGCTTCCGTTCCCCGGTAAGGGTCGCGGCGTTCGTCCACATAACCGCCTACTTCGAGGCCAAAACGGCGTGCCGTTGAAGGGATGACCTGCCAAAGTCCGCCTGCACCAACCGGTGAAGAGACTTCCGGGCGCAAGGTAGATTCAATCATAGGCAGGTACTTCAGTTCTTTTGGAAGTCCGTGAATACTCAGGTAGTGTTCGAACATCGGGAAGTAGAGCGTTGTTCTGCCGAGCATCGCTTCGGCTTCTTTGCTGCCTACGGAAATGTAGCGGCGGATGAGCTCTCTGACTTGACCGTTGTAACGCGTCTGTACTGGAAGTGTAAGACCAAGCACACGGTGCTTGATGGATGCCTCGGAAGAACCACCGGAACCTTCACCCGAAATTACTTCGGGGAGATAACTGGAGTCGGAGGGCTTTGCTGGGAGTTGTGTGGTAGCTATTGCAACGACAATAGCCACGAGTGTCCATGGGAAATTCATCATAATTTTTTTTTGTTCTCAACACCATCGCCTGCCCGGAACAATGGTTTTTTTTGATTTCTTCAGTGCTTTCGATGTTCATGACCCAATGCCTCAGGCACAGGGCGGGCGGTTTACTGTAAGGGGATAGGGATAACGAATTAAAAATCATAGAAATGCAAAAGACGCTGCAAAGCTATGCCCGGTAATCTACAAAATCAACCTTTTTGCAAATGGGGTGTAGTTTTAGGGCATTTGGTAATATTTTTGCATGAAATGTTAGTAACTTGGAAATACACAATAATAATTTTGTTTATTGGCTTGATTTTTGAAAGACCAAAATTTTTCGGACTGTTTCGGGTGGATTCAGAAATAAAGTATGGATTGGCCTACTGTCCTCAACAATGTCCTTTCGGAGTGTTAAAATTTTCTTAAGAAAAACAGAGAAAGCCCAAAAGCTTCTAATTTCATCGCTTATGTACTTAAAAATTCTCTCATTCGGTATTGCAAAAGAGATTGTCGGAAGCCCCGTTTTCGACTTTGAACTGGAATCTGAAGCCACCGTTGGCGATTTAAAGCGTCGCTTGCTGGAGCGTTTCCCGGATTTTATGGCGTTGTCTTCTTTGGCCATCGCGGTGGATGGCACGTACGCAGAAGACGACTGGCCCGTGCTGGAGGGGCAGGAAATTGCGTTGATCCCGCCGGTGAGTGGAGGGTGAAGAAATCATTGAAAGGAATAAATGGGTGCGCTATTGTTGCATTCTAAAACAAAACTATATCTTTAGTGCGCATCAAGTTGACAAAATGAAAATCCTACACATCAGCGCAGAATGTTATCCGGCAGCCAAAGCAGGCGGGCTTGGCGACGTAGTGGGCGCATTGCCCAAATACCTGACCCAGGCTGGCGTTCCGGCCGGGGTTTTATTGCCCAAATACCGCCTGAAATGGATCAATGGACGCCATTTCACGCCCGTGTTCAAGGGGGTGGTGCGCATGCACAACTATTACGTTCCGTTCACCATCGAGCGGGAAGACGATGATTCGCTGGGTTTTCCGCTTTTCGTGGCCAATATTCCCGGCAAATTTGACCGTCCCGGCATTTACGCCGACCCTTCCGGGTATGGCTATGGGGACGAAGTGGAGCGCTACCTGTGTTTCCAGCAGGCAGCCTTGCAGTGGATCCTGCATTCGCCGGGCAGGCCGGAGGTAATTCATTGCCACGACCACCACACCGGGCTGATCCCGTTCATGCTCAAGCATTGTCCGGAATACCGCTCGCTGGCTTATATCCCTACGGTTTTTACCATCCACAATGGTTTGTACCACGGGGCGTTCAGTTGGCAAAAGATGTATCTCATGCCCTTCTTTGATGCCGGAGCGCGCGGCCTGCTCGATTGGGCCGACACCATCTGCCCGTTGGCGGCTGCCGTAAAATGCGCCTGGCGGGTGACGACCGTGTCTCCAAGTTATCTCGAAGAATTGCGCCAGTCATCCAACGGCATGGAGGGCTTGTTCTACCACGAACAGCATAAATCATTGGGCATTCTGAATGGCATTGATGCACAGGTTTGGGATCCGGCGGCAGACCCCTATATCGCCCGCCAGCTCAACGACGGCAAAGTGGGGGAGTTTAAAATCCTGAATAAAAAGGTATTGGCACAACGGTTCAACATTGATCCGGATTTGCCGCTCATCGTTTTCATCGGCAGAATGCTGCCCGAAAAAGGCGCCGATATGGTGCCCGATCTCATTCACCGGGTGATGCACAGTGGCATGCGCATTGCTTTCGTGGCGCTGGGAACCGGCGATCCGCAATTGCAGGATACCTTTCGCCACCTGGCGCACCAATACCCGGGGCGCTTCGACGCAGCTTTAGAGTACAACGAAGGGTTGGCCCACCAGCTTTATGCAGGCGGCGATTTTCTCTTCATGCCCTCCCGCATTGAACCCTGCGGCCTGAACCAGTTGTACGCCATGCGATACGGCGCCATTCCGATTGTGCGCTCCATCGGCGGCCTCCGCGATTCTGTTCCGGACATTGGGGAACCCGGCGGCTACGGCAGGGGAATCCGTTTCGACCGTTTTGATGTGGAAGATGCTTATATGGCTTTTTACCGGGCTGCGGATTTGTATTACAACCAATACGAAAGCTTAGAACGGATTCGTGAACGGATCATGGCTGTTGATTTTTCGTGGGAACGGACGGTGCAGCGCTATATTGATATTTACCGCCAAATGGCTGATGTATAGTGTCTGTTTTTAGGGGCCGATAGCTGCGTTATGCTCGGCCCAAAAACGGTCACTTACTCAAGTAGGCTCCCGTTTTTGGGCCTTCGCATGCCTTGCTCTCGAACCCTAAAAACAGACCCTGGATCAAATGGAAAGGCATCTAACTAAGGACGAATTTTTCTCCTGACACAAATAATACCGGATATGGCAAAAATCAAAATGATCAGTCTGATTCTGGGTGGCGGCGCGGGCTCGCGGCTGCACCCGCTAACCGCTCAACGTTCCAAACCCGCCGTTCCGATCGGTGGGAAATACCGGCTGATAGATATTCCTATCTCCAATTGTCTGAATTCCAATCTGCGGCGAATGTTCGTGGTAACGCAGTACAACTCTGCTTCCCTTAACCAGCACATTAAAAACACCTATATTTTCGATCACTTCTCCCATGGTTTTGTGGACATTCTGGCGGCTGAACAAACGCCCGCCAGCGACAAGTGGTTTCAGGGAACCGCTGATGCCGTGCGCCAATCCATGCACCACCTGCGCACCCACGAATACGACTATATCCTGATTTTGTCGGGCGACCAGTTGTACCAGATGGATTTTGAAAAATTCGCGCAGTACCATATTGACCAGGAAGCCGACCTGACCATTGCAACCATTCCGGTGATAGACCGCGATGCGCCGGGGTTCGGGATCATGAAAGTGAATGAAAAAGGCTTTATTGACAGCTTTATTGAAAAACCGAAACCGGACCAGCTTTCTGAGTGGACTTCAGCAGTGCCTGAGGAATACCAGCAGGAAGGTAAAGTCTTTTTGGCTTCGATGGGGATTTACGTTTTCAACAAAGACTTTATGAAAAAGCTCTTTGATGACAACCCCGACGCCGTTGATTTTGGGAAAGAAATCATCCCCTACGCCATCGAAAATGGCTTTCGGGTTGCCAGCTATCTTTTCGACGATTACTGGACGGACATCGGAACCATCCGGTCTTTTTACGAAGCAAACATTGCCCTTACGGAACACCTGCCCCAGTTCGACCTTTTTGGCAAAGGCCGGATGGTTTATACCCGCCCGCGTTTGCTGGCGCCATCCAAGGTATTGGGCACCCGCCTGTCTCAGTCCATCGTTTCGGAAGGCAGCATCATTGCGGCCGAAAACATTGAACGGTCCATCATTGGCATCCGTTCGAGGATCGGGCAGGGTACCGAAATCCTGGATTCCATCGTGATGGGCAATGACTCTTACGAAACGCTGGAAGAACTTCACCGCAAGGAAAACGGCGCCAATATGGGCATCGGCAGCAGTTGCTATATCCGGAATGCGATTTTGGATAAGGATTGCCGCATTGGCGACCACGTTCACATCCACGGCAGCGTGTCTTTGCCGGATATGGAAACCCCGACCTATTGCATCCGTGATGGGATTATTGTGGTGAAAAAAGGCGCGTACATCGCTGATGGAACCCGGATTGGGCTGGAAATAATTTGAAAATTTGGTGATTTGAAAATTTGAAGATTGGGGATGCGCAATCGTTTGGAAATGATTACATCCCAACTGTAAAGCTGTCAGGAAACACAAGCTTCCAAGCATCCTGAACCCCTAATCTTCAAATCACCAAATTTTCAAATCTTCAAATCATTCTACCACTATCCTCACGGTTTCCATCCTGTTCTTTCGAATGGCGTGCAATAAGTATACGCCCGAAGGCAATACTTGCTGGTTGATTTCAAGCTGACCAGCCAGGAATTGGTTTTGCCATAGTTTTGAACCCCCAGCATTAAACAGCAATACGGTTGCCGCTTCTGGCAAAATCAGGCTGAATACCCCGGAATTCGGATTTGGAAAAACCTGAATGGGCGCCTCCCCGGCGGTGGGTTCTTCTTCCAGCGAGGTGACGGTTACGTTTACACAGCTACTCTGGACATTGCATACCCCGATAGTGATGATTACGGCGTAGTTGCCTGATATTTCCGGTTGGAAAGTCTGGGTGGTTGCCCCTGAGACAGGGAGGGTGGTATTGCAGTCTATCCATTGATATTGTGCGCCGCCCTGGATGGCGGAAAGCGTGGCGCCGTCAGGAACGATATTGGCGTTTATGGCAGGCGTGGCGGAACCAATGGCCACCGGGACTTCCACGGTGCAGTTGTTCGCATCCGCAATCACCACGCTGTAATTGCCGGGCAGCAGGCCGATCGCTGTTGCGGTGGTCTGGCCATCGCTCCATAAATAAGTATAAGGCATGACACCACCAAAGCTCTGTACGCTTGCCGAACCATCCGCTTCGTCAATGCAGGAAGCGGGTTGGTTATTGACGATGCTGGCGGCCAAGGGTTGCGGCGCCGTGATGTTGACGGAAGCTGTTGCCGTACAATCATGCGCATCCGAGACCGTTGCCATGTAGGTTCCGGGCGCCAGATTAATTGCGGTAGCGGTCGTTTGTCCATCGCTCCACAAGTAGTTGTATGGAGGAGTTCCCCCGTTTGCCAGGGCAGTAGCGCTGCCATTATCGGTATTGCCGCAAAGGCCATTTGCTCCATTTGCGGTAAGCGTCAACAATTCAGGTTCCGTGATGATGGCGCCTGCTACGGCCATACAGCCGTTGATATCGGTGATGGAAACAAAATAGGTTCCGGCTGGCAAATCGCTGATGCCCGGCGTAGCTGCGCCAGTGCTCCACAAATAAGTATAAGGCGCTGTGCCATTGGAAGGGGTAACGAGAACCGCCGCATCCGCGTCGCCAAAGCAGTTGTTCTGCGCTTGCAGCGAAACCGTTGTCAATATCGCGACAGCCGCCGTGATTGTAATGGTTTGCCCGGTAGTGCAGCCGTTTGCATCCGTCACGACAACGGCATGCGGGCCGGGATTAAGCCCGGTGGCGGTTGGGGTCGTTTGGCCATTGTCCCAGGCATACGAATACGGAGTTGCGCCCCCGCTGACGCTAACCGTTGCAGTACCGTCATTGACGCCGTTGCAGATCGCGTTTTGAAGGTTGGTAATTTCACTTTCAAACACCGGCGGCGAAGTGATGGTTGCGGTTGCGGTCGCGGTACATCCAGCTGCATCCGTTGCCACTACCGTATACGAACCAGCGTTGAGCCCCGTTGCGGTTGGTAACGTTTGTCCGTTGCTCCACAAATAAGTATACGGCGCCTGACCACCACTCACTGCTACGCTTGCCGAACCGTCATTGCCTATACAAGCAGATGCATTTTGGGTTGCTGCGATCACCGCCTGCGGAAGTTGTGGCGCGAGGATGGTCACGTTGGTGGTTGCCGTGCAGCCGTTTGCATCCGTGACTTCAACCGTGTAATCGCCGGCTTCCAGGCCCGTGGCCTGGGCCGTTTCCTGACCATCGCTCCATAAAAAATCGTAAGGGCCCGTTCCACCCACGCCCATGGCCGTCGCCTGGCCGGAATTGTTGCTCGGACAGGAAACAGGGTTGAAACCAGTTATGGCAGCTTCCAACACAGTGGGTTCCGTGATGGTAACGCTCCGGATTGTCGTGCAGCCCTGGCCTTCGGTCAGGGTGACGCTGTGGATGCCTGCAGCAAGGTTTTGGGCGGTAGCCATCGTTTGACCATCATCCCACAAAAAAGAAAAAGGCGCCATGCCGCTCAACGGCGCCACCGTGGCTTGCCCGTCAGCAAGACCGTTGCAGGAAACGTTTTCAACAGACACGAGCTGGCTCTCAAAAGGCGTCTGGGCTCCGAGGGTTGTAGTCACGTTAGCGGTACAGCCCAAGGAATCCGTCACGGTAACGGAATAATCGCCTACGCTCAGCCCGTTGATGGTTTCTGTCGTTTCGTCGTTGCTCCAAAGGTAACTCAGCGTGCCTGAACCACCGGATGCCTGCACACTGAGCCGCCCGTCATTGCCAAGGCAAGAAACTAAGAGCACCCCGGTGATAGCTGCTTCCACCGCCTCGGATTGAGCAATTTCTACACTATTCGTATGCACGCAGCCATTGGCGTCCGTGATGCTGACGGTCTGGATACCACCCGGCAGCCCTGTTGCCAGGGAATCAGTTTGTCCGCCACTCCATACATAAGTATAGGGCGGCGTCCCACCGCTGACCATAACCGAAGCCTGGCCATTCTGAATGCCGCACAGCGCGTTCTGGAGGTTCACTGTGGTGCTTACGATCGGAGCGGGAGCCGTGATGCTGAAGCCAACAGCAGCTTTACACCCGCTGTTGTCGGTTACCGTCAAAGCGTAGTCGCCTGGAATCAGGTCCGTCAACTGAGCAGCCATTTGGCCATTACTCCAAAGATAGGTGTAGGGCGAAGCGCCGCTGGTGACAATTGCAGCAGCAGATCCGCCAGCGTCGCTACAGGCAGGCTGGACGACATCGAGGCTGATTTGTGGCAATTGCACATTTTGGGTGTCCCGGAATTCGTAAGCGCCCATGTCAACCAAACTGCTTACAATTCTGGCTTCGTCGTCCAGATCAGTGAGCAGGTCGGTCGGAATCAGGTTATTACGACCTTTATTGATGAGAGGAGAGCAGGGACTGAGGCGGTAATCCCCCGTAGTAGCCGGCGCTGCAAGGGGCAGCACAGGAAGTACGAACAAAGGGTTTTCTGTCAGGCAGTTCGCATCCGGATTGAAACTCCCGCTAATGTCCATGTCGGTAGAGCCATTGGCGTAGCAGGAAGCAAATAAAGCTATTGTGGCGGCGCCATCGCTCTGGATTTGATTCCCGTCGCCGTCGCCGCTATTGCCCCAGAGGATGCAATTGTTGAGGGTCATTACACTGGCGCCGGCGCCCTGGTTTCGAATCGCGCCTCCTCCGGCAGATCCCCGGTTGCCACTGAAGGTGCAGTTGGTGTAGGTTTGATTAAATATTCCCAGATTGTGGATTGCACCGCCAAAGCTGGCCCTGTTTCCACTAAATAAACAATTAAAAAATGCAGGACTGCTGGCCTGGTTGTAAACTGCTCCGCCAAAACTTCCCCTGTTTCCGCTGAAAATACAGTTAAGGAACGTTGGCGCCGAGTTTGAAAAGTTATGTACGCCTGCACCAAAACCGCCCTCATTACTTAAAAACCGACACGCTTCGAAGACAGGCGAGCTTTCCCGGTTGAATATCGCCGAACCGTCATTGTTGTTAAAGGTGCAGTTGAGTAAACGAGGATTGGCGTTCTCTGAATTCACCATACCGCTGCCGTTTGAAGGCGCGAAATTTTCTGTGAAAATGCAATTCGTCAAAGTTGGATGGCTGTTGTGCCAGTTGTACATCCCACCGCCGCCTTGCTGGCTTCTGTTGTTCCGAATCGTGCAATTCCGGATTGCCGGATTGCCGCCTTCATTGTAAATGCCGCCACCAAACCAGCGCGGATAGCTGTATGCCGGCGCGGGGAAATCAGCCTGGCCCTCCCTGATGACGAAGCCGTCCAGAATAGCTGTACTGTCGGTTGAACTGGAGACGGCAACGGTAAAGCAATTGTCGTTTGGGTTGTCTGCAATGCCGATGTCCCCACTCAGGATGGTGATGAAAGTTTGCCAGTTGCGTTGTTCCAGCATGGTTTCACTGCCAGAAAAGCCTCCATAAACAGCTAAGCCATTGTGCAATTGAAATGCGGCATCGCGATTCCCCGTGGTTTGTCCGCTACCCTGGTCGGGGAGATACAACCCTCGTGCAACCCAGATTTCGGAGACCTCATCACATCCTGCGCCCGTGTCTAACGCGTCCTGTAAATGCTGGAAAGCCGTAGCCCAACTACTCCCATTGCCTCCTGCTGCAGCAACCGAATTGACATACAAGCGGGTAACCCCCGGACAAGGCGCTGCATCAGTTTGATGTTCATAGGCGCCCATGTCAACAATGCTTTCAAAGACCCTGGCATTGCCATCCAGATCTGTAGTCGTTCCCGGAGCGACGGTATTGTCCCCGGCGTTAATGGCGGCGGAAATAGCCCTAAGCCGGTAATCGCCTCCAATCGCCGCTAACGGACTCCAGGGCAATGGAGACCGGAACAAAGGGTTGGAAGTGATGCAGGTGGCGTCTGCCAAAAAAATTCCGTCGGAACCAATGTCATTGATGCCATTGGTATAGCAGGAATGGCTCAGGTTGACGTTACCGGTGCTGGTGATTAACATTTGATTGCCTTCAACCGTAGCTGCGTTATCCCATAAAATGCAATTAACGAAAGTACTTATCCCCCCCACTTCCAGCCCTCCACTCCGCCCCGCTTTGTTTCCGGCGATGGTACAGTTATAGAATGTGAGGCTATTTCCCGTGTGTTGCACGCCACCGCCAAAACCGGCCCTGTTGCCGCTAAGCAGGCAGTTAATGAACACAGGATCCGCATCGTTTCCTGAAGTACGCAGGCCGCCTCCGAATCCGGCGTCGTTTCCACTGATTGTACTGTTGATTAATTTCGGATTCCCTCCGGCGATATACAAACCACCACCGAAACCTGACCTGTTTTCGGCAATCGTGCAGTCTGAATAAATTGCATCGCCGCCTGTGTGATAGAACCCGCCGCCGCCGAAAGCAGCGTGGTTTTGCAAAAAAGAACAATTTTGAACCCGGATATTACCGGCTTCATTGTAAAGTCCGGCGCCATAGAATTGCGCAGTATTATTCCTGAAGATACAATTTCGGATGGTCGGATTTCCAAAAGAGTTGTGCATGCCGCCGCCCGATCTGGTCGGATCTTCAAAAGGAATACCATCGGGTTCGCCGGCATTGCCATCGCGGATGGTGAAGCCGTCAAGTATGGCAGTTTCTATGTTGCCAATGGCCGTCACAACCGTATAGCTGTTATCTGTGCTGTCGCCCTGGACTCCCACATCGCCACTCAGCACGGTTTCGTTGGCCTGCCAGTCGCGCTCACTGCTCAACGTTTCCACTCCGGTAAAACCACCAAGAATAAGTACATTATCCAGCAAATAAAAGGTTGCATAGCGGTTGCCGGCCGCCTGGGTTTCTCCGATGTCCGGGAAGTAGGTTCCCTGTGCCACCCAGATTTCGACGCCTTCATCGAGGCAATTGGCCGATTCGGTGATGGCGTCCTGTAAATTGGTAAAAGCATTTTGCCAGGAAGTACCGTCTGACGCGCCGGTTGCTGCAATATTCACATAGATAGTGGAACAGTTTTGCGCAGAGACAAGCGTAGTCTGGCACAGAAACCACAAGAGTAGCATTCTTTTCATGGCTTGATCTTTTTACGTGAAAATACAGCCGTTGGTCAGCCACAAAGATCTGGTGTAAATGCGCGGTAAACAACCCGGCAAACAGCGATTTTTTCAGCAAAAAATAGGGGGAAGGATGTCCCGGGAAATGGGGAGTTTTGTTTAACTAAAAAATAGAAAGGGTAAAGAAGAAAAGAGGGTACGAAAATTGATCATGAAACGTAATCCCAACTTTAGCCTATCCCTACTTTAACCTTTAACCTTTCTACTTTAACCTTGATAATCTTCCCAATCAAAGCCGGGTTTCCAGATAATAAGGCAGCATGGCCCGCCAGGTCGTCCAGTCGTGCGGCATATCGGGGCCCCAGACGTCGAGTTCGTGCGGAATCTCTTTGGCATTTAACAGTGCGCTGAAGCGGCGGGAAGCATCCGGGGTTTCCCAGTCGCCTGAGCCGGTCAAAATATGAATGTTTTTGCTGGCTTTGATGCGCGGCAAAATAAAGTCGTCGTTCAAACCTGGCAGGTACTCCATCGGCGAATTGAAATATACATCTTCATCGTGGTAGCCGTCAGTGTAGGTGCTGAGGTTGTAATTGCCGCTCATGGCAATGACGCCGTTGATCAGATCGGGGCGCCGGAAGAAAAGATTGGCAGAATGCAGGGCGCCAAAAGATGCACCGCAGGTAATGATT
Source organism: Saprospiraceae bacterium (assembly GCA_022841505.1). GTDB lineage: Bacteria > Bacteroidota > Bacteroidia > Chitinophagales > Saprospiraceae > JABWAJ01. The sequence goes on from JALHRK010000052.1 coordinate 16,305, forward strand.
TTTGTGTCGGGACTGGTCATGTTGCGAATGAACGGCACGACCTCATTGTACACATAATCATTAAATTGCTGATGCCGCATGGCTTTGTGGCGTGGGTGCATGCGGTTGTTGAGCCAGCTTTCGGAATTGATGCTGTTGATGGAAAACACCTTCACTTTGCCGTCATTGATGTGTTTGCTGATGGCGTCAATCAGGTGAAAGCGTTCGTATTCCAAATAATCAGCAGCGGCGGTAGGCAACAGCAAAATCGCAGTACCATAATGGCCGTACATGGCAATTTCCATGTGCTTGTTCAGGCTTGGGCTGTGCCAGCCGTGGATTTCTCGTTTCATTTCTTCGTGCGTTTGTTAGCTGCACAAAGAAAACAAAAAACATTGTAATGGAAGTAGACCTTAAACAGAAAGGAGTTGAAAACAAAAGGCAAAGGGCAAATTTGCAAGGGGCAAGTTGGAAAAGGGCAAATTGGCAAGGGGCAAATGGGCAAGGGGCAAGTTGGCAAAAGGCAAATGGGCAAGTATCTCATTGCTTATTTGCTTATTTGCCTACTTGCCAATTTGCCCCTTGCCTCTTGCCTCTTTATACTATCTTAATTCGAATCCACAACGCTGCCGGAACCGCTGATCTGAACATTCAGTGTTGGGTTGCCTTTGTAAAAAACATCGCCGCTACCGCTGATGCGCACGTCGAGGTTGTCGCTCACGCGCACTTCTGCATCACCGCTGCCGCTGATGTTCAACTCCGCTATCCGGCACTGCATGTTGAATGCCCGCAGGTCGCCGCTGCCGGAAATCCGGCATTTGAGTTCGTCTGCGCTGCCGCTCAAAAATAATTCGCCTGAACCGGAAATGGCTGCATCAATATCATCTGCTTCCATTTCGACATCCATGGTGCCGGAACCGGAGATGTTCATCTCAATATCGCCGATTACGAACGTATTTTCGCTGATGATGTCGCCAGAGCCGGAAATTTTCAATACGGAAAGGTCAGGTACGGTAATAAAAATCTTCAGGTCGCCAATGTCGCGCACACAACGATCGGTATCAATCTCCCAAACGCCGTTGTTCACATCGAGTTCCAGTTCGTCTATGATATTCCCTTTCCCTTCCACGACAACTTCCTGCACGGGGCCCTGGGAAATCAAAACAGTTGCGGATATTTCGAGGCTAATCCCCGTGAAGTTTGGCACATTAATCGTTTCCGTCACAACGGGGCCACTGCCGTCCACACAATTGAAAAAGCCATCATCGTCGTCCACATCAATAAAACAGCCATTGATGGTGAAAATACCTGCGATTGCCAGCATGAGCCAGCTGAGTTTCCTACTCATGATTTTGAAGCGTTTTTTGTTTTAAATAATAAAAGTCGGGTAATCCTGTTTATGATACTTCGTGTGTTAGTCCGGTGTCTGCTCTTTAGAGTTCGAGAGCAAGGCATGTTTCTTACCAAAAGCGGAAGTTTACTGAGGTAAATGACCGATTTTGGTAAGAAACATAACGCAGCTATCGGACTTTAAAGAGTAGACACTATCTTCTCCATCCAAACCAGCCAAAGCGAAGACCAAGCCCCCACATAGCGCCGCTCAAGTCTTCATTTTTGTAACCCAAAGCTTCATTGGCGCCGCTAACGTGGCGGTAGCTCACCGTGCCGGTCACGCGGAACCAGCGAAACACGTTGAGTTCTACACCGACTTCGGGTGTCAGGACAAATATTTTGTCTAAATCGTCGTACTGCTGCCCGTTGTCTTCCAGTTCGATGTTGAGCGCGCCCCAGCCTACGCGGGCACTGCCGTAGAGGTGAACCACCTTGTGCGAAGGCACCATAAAGCCCATCCACAAACCGCCGTGTCCGATCTCTAATTTGCGGATGTTGCCGTTTTCGAGCAAGCCTTCAAAGTCTCCGCCGCCCATGCCGTAGCCACCGAGGAAAAAATTCCGGAAAACAAGGCCGCCACCGCCGCCAGCAGAGGAACCAAGGTCGTTGTTAAGGCCCGTTTCATACATCGGGCCGCCAAAAGCGCCAACTAAGCGCATGCTTCCAAAAAGGGTTTCATGTTGTGCTGTTGCCGAAAAGAGCCATCCGAGCAGTGCGAGCACCATTAACAGTCGTTTCATTGATGATTGATTTTAATTAGATTCGTAATTTTTGACAAAAGAATATAGAGAACAAGCGATTGCTTGTCAGCTCACTACACCAATAATGATCGTGGATTACACTACGCGCTAAAACCGCATGCCTGCCTGGAAGCCTACCCAGGCTTTAATGTTCGTATCGCCCCTTGTTTCATCGTAAAGCGCGTAGGGCGCCACTGACGATCCAATTTCGCCGGTTTCAGGATTTATGCGTTTGGAAATCAGGATATTGCCCACCGGGCCAAGAAAAAAACTGGCATTGCGCCCGGGTCGTATATCTAAAGTAAGGCGCAGTTGCCCCAACATATTCAATTCGTTCGTCCATTCTTCCAATTCGTTGAGGTGGATGCCCACCAGTTCAAAATTGAGCAGCGTGCGTTTACCCAGCCCGATGGCGCTGCCAAATCCATAGCCCAATCCCCAGGTCGTGAACGTGCCGGTTTGCACGATGTTGCTGTCTGTGCTAATGGATACATCGTCCCATCGAACGCCAAAATGGAAGATGTTGTAGAACGAACGGGCGCCGAGTTTCAGTCCTAAATTCGCGAAAAGCGACTCACCCGATGAAAATTCAGTTCGGTTATAGCCATCCCGAACGATGTTGAGCAAGCCAATTGGCGCGCCGCCGCTGATGGTGTCGCTGATGTTGATCAATCCGATCTGGAATCCTTTGACCCGTTTCCCGACGTTCAGCAAGGTGCTGACCTGTCCCCAGCTCACATCTCCAGCCCGGTTGAACAGCGCCGAGGCCTGCCCGTGTACCTTGCCTTTGGCCACATTAAAGAGCCCTGAAGCTTGTACGCCTTCTGCTTTTCCGCCACTGACGTTGAACAGTCCGGCGGCCTGAACGCCATCGAAATCACCGCTCACGTTGAATAATCCGGCGGCCTGCACGCCCTGGCTGGCTTCTCCGCTCACGTTGAACAATCCGGCTGCCTGGGTGCCAACCATAGCGCCGCCAACCATATTTCCAAACCCGGCTACCTGCACACCCTTTACATCTTTGGTGATGGAGTTAAAAAAACCACCAACTTCCAATCCGTCCACGCCGCCATTTGTACCCCAGAATACATTCAGCGATAGATTGTTGGTAATCCGGTTGCTGCGCAGGGCATTCGTTCCCAAAAACGGCAACAGGGATATTTGTGCCAGGCGATTTTCTTCGTCTACAGGAACCGGGTTGGGAACCGGAACCTCGTAAGGCAGCACTTCCAGTTCAATCACGCGATTTCCACCGGAGACTGAAACTGTTTGTTTTTTATCCAAAGCAGGCATTTCCTCCTGTTTGTTGCGCTTGATTTTATGCGCGGGCACTTCTGTCACAGGGTTGGGGTAGATGGGGCTCGTTTGCCGCACTTTGCCACGCAATGTTTCAATGCTGGTCAGTTGCTGGTTTTTGCGACGATCCGGGCGAAGCGCAACCTGGTCGCCAATGGCCGCATATTCTATTGAGGTTGAATGAAATACTTCGTCGAGCGCAACCGACAGCGGCTGGTTTTTTACCGAAACACTGACCCGGTGATCAAGGGGGACAAAATCGCGGCTGTAGGAAAACTGGACGCTGTATTTACGGCTGATGTCGTTGATGATGTTTTCAATCGGTTCATTGGCATAGGCAAAAGAAACTTTCTGCGACAAAGGCTGGGCTGTGGCGCTTGCCGCAAACCAGAACAGGATACTGATTGAAATAAACCGGGCGTTACTCATGCCTATATGGTATTAGTCGTTTTGGTTGTTGGCTGGTTAATGGGGACTTTATTTCTTTATGTTGTTGAACAAGCGTACCGGAGCGGCCTTAACGGAGCTTTAACACCCTTCGCCGTTCAGGATATACTTGTCTTTTTGTTTGACTACTTTCAAATCCATCGTGAAATCCATCAGCTTTAAAATATCATCCAGTTTCGGATCTTGACGCAAATCCAACCTAAACTGGCATTTCAAAATCGCTTCATTGCTCACTTCGATGTCCACTTCAAAATAGCGCTCCAGGGTCTGAATGACTTTAGCAACTGGGGTGTCGTCAAAGATCATGCTGCGCGTTTTCCAGGCGTCCGAGTTGTCGTTTCTTGTTTCAATTTTGACCACCTGCTTCCGGCTTTTTTCAAAAACGCCGGCGTCTCCGGGCGAAAGCAACACGCGATTTTCCTTAGCGTCTCCTGCCTTAAGTTCTACCTTCCCTGTTTTTACGGTCACTTCCACACCGCCTTCTTCCGGATAAGCTCTGACGTTGAATGAAGTGCCCAACACGGTTGTCAATGCTTCGCCGCTTCTGATTGTGAACGTTTGCCCGTTGGCTTTGCGCACATCAAAAAAAGCTTCTCCATCAAGCATGACCTGGCGTTTTTTAAAATCACGTGGGTACTCGAGGCGGCTTGACTCATTCATCCACACAATGCTTCCATCGGGCAGGGTAATTTCTTTTCTTTCGCCAGCGCCCGTGCTGATTGCAACAAAAGCATCGGCTTCATTGTCAGGCTTCCAGATCCAGTACGCCACCGCAACCAATAAAAGAATGGCCGCAGCCGCGCGCAGCAGTACCTTGCCAAAAGACAGGTAACGGATATTGGCCGTTGGGGCAGGGCGCGAGATTTTTTGTGCTACGGCCTGCCAGGCGTTTTCAATTTTAGTTTCGTTGGGTGGGGTGAATGCGTCTTCGTATTCTTCGGAGGCGCTCCACAGTTGGGTGATTTCTTCAAAATAGGCCTGATTGGCCGGACTTTCAGCAACCCATGCCAGAAGCTTTTCCCGTTCAGGCGTTTCGATGTTGCCCGACAGGTATTTTGCGATCAAATCTATGTGTAAAGCTTCTTGCATATCCGGCTATTAATGGCGCGTTTGATGAATAGATGCAGGGAATGGAAGGATACCCCTATGTCCCCGCAAAAAAATTACAAAAAAAAATCGCGAAAAGTTATGGAATTTTTTGAGTCGCGTGTCCTAATAAGGAACACCATCATCAAAACCGGAAGCTTATGGCCTTTAAAACGCGACAACAATTGGCAGATGAATTCGGCGTCAGCGTCAGAACCCTGTACCGCTGGCTCACGAAGTGGAATGTGAACTTACCCGGAGGTTTGATTCGTCCGTCAGATCAGGATGCCATTTATCGAATGGCAGGAAAACCCGAACACGATTCTCCGAAGTCTGAAGAACACAAAACTGACCGTGCTGAACGAAAAAGAAACCGCAATAAGAAGAGAAGTGACCGCAGCTACTCCTGAAAGCAGGAGTTATGTCCGACTTTGGCCGATAAAGTCCGACTTTGTCGCTTGCAGAAAGCCTTGTTTGTGTACTATTTTTGTGAGGTACTGGCGCGCATAAAATCGCGCCGGTTAAAACCCATCAGTATGAAATTACTCTTTACAGGTCTGTGCCTTTTGGGACTGGCAAACACGGTGTCGCCTTTACCCGGACAATCGAAAAATTCATCTTCGGAGGTTCATCTTTTATTGGACCGTGTCGCAACCGCAGCCTCGTCGGATCAATATTCCATTGTAAGAAAACTGACCCGTTATCCCATTCAGGAATTTGACCGGGCTGCTCTAAAAAAAGTAAGCGACCTGCTCAATCCCGGACAAGCCCACATCCGGGAATGGGTTTTGCTGGCGGGCTTTTTGGGCCTGGAAAGCCAATTGAAGCAGCTATTGGCTGCGGATGCATTGCCCAAAACGCTGCAACAAACGATTCGGTTTGCGCTGGTTCGCTGTGGCGATGAACGGCAATTGCAAAAAATGATGCAAAAGGTTCGTACAATTCCGGTCAACGATGATTTTGCGGATCAACTCGTCCCATTGTTGGTGTATACCCGCCGCAAAGAGGTGACGGATTACCTGCTGGAGTTGATCCAAAAAGACGATCCGGGTTGCACGCCTGCCGACGCAGAAACGCCGGGCGCTATCAATTGCGCTTACCGGATTATGGAATATTTAGCGCCGGTTATCCGCGACTTTCCTTTAAAATTAGACGGATCCGGCGATCTGGCAGTGGATAATTACCCGGCAGCACTGGAACTGGTGCGGGCCTGGATACTGGAAATAAAAGGAGCTTATGCATTGGAAGATACAACTTACTGATACCTGAATAACATTTCTGTTTTTGTTACCCTGAAACGGTAAAAGAAGAATTACATGGAACATTTTTATGCCCATTTGCCCAAGGCAAAGGTAGCCATTCCTTTGCTTTTTTGGATGAGTTGCTGCCCGTCCTATGCTCAAAATCTGGAAGGGTTTTGGGATGAAATCACGACACGCATCCGCCAGGAAGAATACCTGCGCATTGCTGGCAGCATGCAATTGGAAATGCGTTTCAATGTGGTGCAGGGACTTATCCCCCGGGCAGATGCTTTTGCACTTCGTGGAGGAGCAAACCTGCTTTTAGACATTGTAGGGGTAAAAGTACCTTTATCGGCTGCTTTTTCCGACGGCGACCTGACCTACCGGCTGCCTGCTTACGCCTTTGTTGGCGCCAGCCCCAGTTATCGCTGGATCACCCTACATTTGGGTGACCGCTCAATGAATTTTTCGCCATACACCTTAGCCGGACACAGTTTCAAAGGTATCGGTTTAGAGTTAAAGCCCGGGAAATTTTACTTCGCAGCCATGTCCGGTCGGCTACGGCGCGCACGTGCGGAGGATGCCGGCGCCATACAGGACATCGAAGGCGCGTACCGGCGGGAGGGCTGGGGCATAAAAACGGGCTACGACAATGGTCGGCACCAAATCATGGTCATCCTGTTTCAGGCAAAAGACGACCCTGATTCCTTCGAATTTCCAGACAGCAGCCGGTTAACTCCTCAGGAAAATCTGATCCTTGGCTTGCAGGGCAAAAGCAGGATCGGGGATCATGTCAGCATTGAGCTGGACCTGGCGAGGAGCGCCCTTACCCGCGACAGCCGCAGTCCGGAAACTTCAGCAGCGGTCAATGAATTTTCTCAGCGAATGTTTGGGCTTTATACTCCAAGGTATTCGTCCGGCTATCACAATGCTACGAAATTCAAGGTGAATTTTACTCCTGGAATTGGTGCTTTCCACCTGACTTATGAGCGCATTGATCCCGGATATCGCACTTTGGGCACTTTGTTTTTCAACAACGATCAGGAAAATATCAGTGTGGGCGCACAATTGCCGCTTTTTGGAAAAAAAATCAGGCTTTCCGCAAATGGCGGGCTACAAAGAAACGGGTTGCATGGAGACGTTGCCAGTACCTTCCGGCGCTTCATAGGTTCTATAGATTTATCTGCCACAATTTCTCCTAAATTCCAGGTAAATGCAGCCTGTTCCAACATCACCAACACGAACCGGTACCGCCTGGTTACGGTTCCTGTTATTCAGGTTGATTCGATTGTACTCCTGCAAACCAACCTGAGTTTGCAGGCAAGCGCTACTTATCTGGGAGGCCCGGCACAAAATTCTGTATTCAACGCCATTTTCACTTACCAGACCGCTCAGGCCATTGAAAACGAGGAAGTACGCACGGATCAGAGCAATACTTTTTACATGGGCATGCTGTCGCATACCTGGCGTACCACCGGCAATAACTGGGCCATAACCACCTCAGGAGTGGCGCATTTTACCCGAACCCAGGACTTTGAGCAAGGGCTCTTGGGGCCCGCGCTGAGCATCAGCAAATTCCTGCTGAAAGAACAACTCCGTATAGGACTCAGCGGCGCCTGCTCCTTCGTCCATACGGCGGGCAACTTTGATGGACGGGTGCTTGACCTGCGGTCTGAAGGGACTTACAACCTTAGCAAACGGCAAAGCATAGCTGCACGCGCTTCGGGGGTTTGGTCGGAAGCCGGGAGCGCTCCTGCTTTTTCTGACTGGAATGCAATGTTGTCTTATAGATTGATTTTTAAATAATTATACGAAATTTTTATAAAAAAATCACGAATCTGATGAACAGGAACGGTCTCCTTTGGGCAATTTGGGTGATGATGGCTCTGCCTGTATCGGGTTGGGGAATGACGCATTATTCCCACTATGAAATAGAGGTAGCCGGAGCAGATACCAGCTTCGTGCCTTCAGAAGCCATATTTCCCGGGCTTGTTTTGAATGGTGGAGATGATATCCGCCAGATTGGCCAGCCTATCGGAGCGGC
>JALHRK010000053.1 GCA_022841505.1 Saprospiraceae bacterium
CAAAAAGGCTACAAGGTGCGGGCTGCGGAAAAGGCGTTCAGCGATGGCAAAACCGCTTATTCGCCGGGGTCGCTTATTGTGCTTTGCGGCGCCAATTTAGAGCGCTTGCCGCGGATGGAACGCGAACTGCGCGAGGTAGCAACGACTTGCGGTGTCGTGATCCGGGCGCATGACTCCGGGAGGATGCTATCGGGCTACGACCTTGCTTCGTCCAGCAACCGCCCGCTCAAACAACCCCGGGTTGCGTTAATGACCGATCCGCCTTTCGACGTGCTGTCGTGCGGGCAGATTTATTTTCTTTTTGATCAGGAAACGCAGTTGCCGGTGCAGCGCATCCGGAGCAGCGTGCTGAAACAAACGGCCCTGCCCAAATTCGGACAGCGCTACGGCTTAGTTGATTTGAAAGACTACGATGTGCTGATTTTGCCTGGCGGCGGCGATGGCTTAGACAAGGTTTTTGCGAAAGAACAATTGGAGCAACTGCGCGAGTGGGTGAGTTCCGGCGGGGTGCTCATTGCCAGCGAAAGTGCAGCGGGCTATTTCACCGATCAAAAATCGAAGTTTACCAAAACAAAAATGCCCGAAATCAAGCGCGACAGCACCGGCGCCGCCGTGTACCTGAGCTATGCCGACCGCGAAGATTTTGTGGGCAAAAAAGCCATCCCCGGCGCGGCGCTGCTTGGGCGCATTGACCATTCGCACCCATTAGCATTTGGCGTTTCTCCGGATGTTTATATGCTGAAATCGGGCCTGCAATACCTCAAACCCGACCCGGATTTGCACACGGTAGGCTATTATCACAAAAATGCAGACGAATTGCTGGTGGCGGGTTACGCTTCAAAAGACAACCTGAAACTCCTTGCCGGAAATACGTTTGCCGGCGTTTTGCCAATGGGGCGGGGAAAGGTTGTTTTTCTGGTGGATAATGTGCAGTTCCGCATGTTCTGGCGCGGGCCGTCGAGGATGATGCAGAATGCGGTGATGGTGTTGCCGGGGTTTTAGGGAGTTCTCGGAAACAAAGCTCCCTCAATCAACTCACAAATCGTGTGCCCCACCAGCATGTGGCATTCCTGAACGCGGGGTGTATCTGAAGAAGGCATATTGAGCAAATAATCGCAGCGGTCGCGCATCTGGCCGCCACTTTCCCCGGTCATGCCCACCACGATCATGCCACATTCTTTTGCGGCTTCGATGGCCTTGAGGATATTGGGCGAATTGCCGGAAGTGGAAATAGCAAACAGGACATCGCCAGGCCGGCCAGCGGCATGGATCATGCGGGCGTACACGGCTTCGTAGTTGTAATCATTGGCTACGGCCGTCACAAAAGAGGTGTTGACGTGCAGCGCTTCTGCAAATAAGGGAGGGCGGTCATAATAGAACCTTCCGGACAACTCCGCCGCTAAGTGCTGCGCATCGGCTGCACTGCCGCCATTGCCACAAAAAAGCAGTTTCCGATCCTGCCGGTAAGCTTCGATGCAGACGGCGGTCACCTGCTCCACGATTTCGAGCAGGCGGGTATCGTTCAGCAGCTTTTCTTTTGCCTGAATGCTGTCGCTAATGGCCTGGCGGATGCGGATGTTCATGATTGTTATTGGTTATTTGTTTTTATGAATGGGCGACCGCGAGGGTCGCGCCCTACCTTCTACGTTCTACTTTCTACCTTCTACTTCATTAACAACACAAACAACAACGCCACCGAAACAACAAAAGCGATCTCGATAATGGCGCCTTTTTTGCGGTTTCTGACGCGCAGGTTGATGAGGGCTACGCCTGCGACGACCATGCCAATCGCCATATAAAACAACACCGATTTAAAACCGGTCGCATTGACATCTTTCGCGTCTTTAAAAGCGGAAACAATCAAAAAAACGAGTTGGTAAAGCACCACGCCCACCAATGGTACAATGAATCCCGCCGTCAACAACCGCCAGGTAGGGATGCCTTTGCGCATGCCGTTCATGGTCTTCACAGCACTGGTTACGGACAACCAGCACAGCAGTAGGTTGACGCCTGTGTGGACCTGGTCGCCGAAAGAACCCGGCGCGATGACTAAATAGTTGCGGATCAGGCCAACTAGGATAAGGAGGATGCCCAAAACCACGCCCGCCAGCACCGTCGCTTTGATCATGATGCTTGTATCGAGTAAATCCGGATTCGCCTTAGTACGAGCCATTGTCTTTTTGATTGTTAATTTTGTAAACGAGCATATAGTTGGCAGTTTTACAGTTGGCAGTCGGCAGGCGCCATCTTCAAATTTTCAAATTTTCAAATTTTCAAATCATCAAATCCTGAATCACCTTCACCATATTCCCCCAGCTATATTGCCCTTTCGCCTGCGCTACCCAGGCCGTCATTTCGGGTTGGCGGTTATGGTCGTAAAAATCCACAATGGCGTCGGCGATGGCCGTTTCGTTCACCTCCACAATATAACCGCTTTTGCCGTGGGCAACCGTTTCGGGCAAGCCGCCGACATTGGTGGCTAACATGGGTTTTTCAAAATGATAGGCCAACTGCGAAATGCCGCTTTGGGTGGCAGAACGATAAGGTTGTGCCACCAGATCGGCAGCGCTAAAATAGTACTTAACCGCGTCGTTTGGGATATAATCGGTTTGCAAAACCAGCAAATCACGGATTCCAAGTCGTTCGATGAGGCTTTCATAAGTTTCCTGGTTGCCATAATATTCTCCCGCCACGATGAGCCGGATATTGCGTTCCCGGATGCGCGGATCGGCCATTGCGCCAAGCAGCAAATCTAAGCCTTTGTATTCCCGGATGAACCCGAAAAAGAGCAGGTAGCGGTGTGCTGCCGGTAGATTGAGGTGCGCCAATGCCGCTTCCCGCGAAACCGGATCGCCATAGTTGTCGTACACCGGGTGTGGCGCCAGCGCGACCGGTTTTCCAGGGGCAAGCGTATGGGCGTCGTGTTCCACCGATTTTGACATCACCAGAAAAGCATCGGCGGCTTTAAGGAAAAACCAGGTAAACAAGCGGTCGCCGAAACGCCGTTCATGGGGGATGATGTTGTCAGTGAGGGCAATGACGCGGGTATGGCCGTTTGATTTTGCCAGCCGCATGATGGCGCCGAGGCTGGGCCCCATAAAAGGCAGCCAGAATCGGGCGATGATCAGGTCAGGCCGGGCGCGACGCAGCCTCAAACCAATTTTCAACCAGTTCAGGGGATTAATGGAATTGATTTCCTGGGTAATGGTAAGCCCTTCAGGCGGAGGGTCAGTGGTGTATTGCGTTTTTCCCGGGAAAAGAAATCCGGGGTATTGCAGGCTGAACGAAATGATATGGACCTGATAGCCTTTGTGTTGCAGTTCCTGCGCCAATCGCTCGGTTGAAGATGCGATGCCCCCGCGCAAAGGATGCGCCGGAGACAGGATGGTGATTACCTTCATGCGCTTTTCCCTTCAATCCGCTGTTCAATCAGGTAATCGTTGCGTCCGGCAGCGTTGCGGGTGACCAATTCTGCAAGAAAACCGGTCACAAACAATTGGGTGCCAATGATGATCGTCAGGATGCCAAAGTAGAAAACTGGCAGGTCAGCAATGCCGTATTTGGAATAAATCAGTTTGAGTATGCTCAGGTAAGACAGGATGACAAAGCCAATCGTAAAAAACAACACGCCCAGGGTGCCAAAAAAATGCATCGGTTTTTTGCCGAACCTGCCCACAAAACTGATGGTAAGCAAATCTAAAAAACCATTGATGAAGCGTTCGAGCCCAAATTTGGTTACCCCGTATTTGCGGGCGCGGTGCTCTACCACTTTTTCTCCAATTTTGGAAAACCCCGCCCATTTGGCCAGCATAGGGATGTAGCGGTGCATTTCCCCGTAAACTTCGATGCTTTTGACCACATCGAGGCGGTAGGATTTAAGTCCGCAATTAAAATCGTGGAGGTGGATGCCGCTCATTTTGCGAGCTGCCCAGTTGTAGAGTTTGCTGGGAATATTTTTGGTCAAAGCCGGGTCGTAGCGCTTTTTTTTCCAGCCGGAAACCAGGTCGAAGCCCTCATCACGGATCATGGTGTAAAGTTCCGGAATTTCGTCAGGGCTGTCCTGAAGGTCGGCGTCCATGGTAATGACCACATCCCCTTTTGCAGCCGCAAAAGCAACATTTAAAGCGCCTGACTTCCCGTAATTGCGGCGGAATTTAATGCCGGAAACACAAGGATTTTGTGCCGCTAATTGCTCAATGACCTTCCAGGAATTGTCCTTGCTGCCATCGTCCACCAGAATAATTTCATAGCTAAAGCTATTGGCTTCCATGACCTTGCGAATCCAGGCCTCCAGTTCCGGCAAGGATTCTTCTTCGTTTAAAAGTGGTACGACTACTGAAATATCCATTCTATTGATTGTGGTACATTTGCCGTCTTCTGTTGACAACCCAAACGACAATCGCCGACAAAATAAAACCGCCAATAAGGCTGAAGGCATAGTTGAAGAAAACGCCACCCGGCGTGATCATGACATCTTCCCGCTTGATTACGCCTTTTGTCCAGCCGCGGCTTTGCATCATCTCAAACTGCAAATCTACCAGCTTTGGATCGAAATATTTAAACATCACGTAGTAAAAAAGGGAATACAGCGCATTGGCAACGATAAACACGGTAAATCCTTCACGCAAAGACAGCCTGAAATCGGAGTGTCCGGCTTTCCAGATGGCGATGTACATGGCGATGATGTAAAAAGCCAGCGTGGATAAATTGATCCATTGCCCCCAACTGATCATCAATTCGGGGCTGATGGCATAAAAAATCAAATAACAGGCAATGGTGGCCAAGCCTGCGTAGATGCCGTAGAAAACTGGCTTCATAATAGAGTAATTTGAAAATTTGAAAATTTGAAAATTTGGTGATTAGTGCTCGAATCTTCAAATCACCAAATCTTCAAATTTTCAAATTAATTAAAGGCTGGCAGGCTTTTCTTTCTGCATTACTGCCGCAACAATTGCCGCAACGATGGCGCCGCTGATGGCTCCCCAAACAATGATGAAACCAAAGCCAATCATCGGATTAGAGAACATTTCCACAAACCCCATCGCCTGTTCGATCTGTTCTTCGCTCATACCCTGGTTTTCGTACATCGTCCGCAAATTCTCCTGCATCTCTTTGGCGAAATCAGGATGGATAACCGTGGAGTACAACATGCCGAAAAGCGCATAAATAATGCGCGCAATAAGAACCGTTACAAAGCTGGTCAAAAAGGCCCGTCCGAAAGTAATGTAGCCGCCCAGTTCTTCGTCCCGGTGTTTTTTAACGGCAAATATCATGATGGTTACAAAAATTGCCGTCGAGACGATGTACTGGTAAGCCATAGAAGCTGCGCCCGCTTCGGCGGGGTTGCTGAAAAACATATAAAGTATAAGGCCGTAAACGACGAAACACAACCCGCCAATTAAGCCAAATCGCAGGGCAGTAGGGTAGGGAGAAACGGATTTTGGGTCATTCCCTTGCTGGATGTTGTCCATGATTTCCATACGTATTGAATTAAAGTTGGTGAAAGAATGCTTCTCTGTTGGCTGTTGCCAAAATGCTTCCCTGCAGCACAGCGCCGAGGAAAGGGGTGTTTTTTGATTTTGACCGGTTGGCGCCTGCTGTAAAAGTCCAGGATTTCCGGGGATCAAAAACCGTGCAATTCGCTACTGCGCCCTCCTGGAGAACCGGCGCTTCCAACCCCAAAATCAGCCTCGGGTTAATGGCGATTTTTTCTACCCACAAGTTCGCATTTAATCGTTCTCCCAGGTGGGTATTTAGAGCAGCGTAGGCAGTTTGCAGACCAATAGCGCCGAAACCGGCATAAGGGAACTCTAATTTTTTGGACTCCTCATCCAGCGGAACGTGGTGGGCGCTGATGGCGTCAATTGTTCCATCGAACAAACCTTCAATCAAAGCGTCTATATCGCGTCGGCTGCGCAAAGGCGGCATTACTTTGAAATTGGAATCGAAATCGCCGAGTGCACCGTCGTCAAATATCAGGTTTAAAACCGCCACCGAAGCCGTAACTTTCAAACCGCGCTGCTTCGCCTGCCGCACCAGGTCTACGGATCGGGCCGTGGAAAGGTTGGTAAGGTGCAGTTTTGAACCGGAATATTCAGCCAGAAACAAGTCGCGCTGCACCATGAGTTCTTCCGCTGTAGCGGAAATGCCCCGCAGGCCCAATGACGTGCTGACGATCCCTTCATGCATCTGACCACCGCCAGCCAAGCCGTTATCCAAAGGCTGGTTCATCACCACGCCGCCGAAAGCTTTTACGTATTGCAGCGCCCGAAGCATCAGTCCATTGTGTTGCACCGGCTTTTTGCCATCTGAAAAAGCAACAGCGCCCGCCGCATACATATCGTGCATTTCGGTGATGTCTTTTCCTTCGCAATCCTGGGATACCGCGCCAATGGCATAACAATCTACCAGTTTGTTTTTAGGCGCTTCTTTCAGGTAGTGGACTTGGGATTTAGAATGCAGCGCTGGATTAGTATTGGGCAAACACCCGATGGCTGTGAAACCACCCGCCGCTGCCGCATTGGTCACCGACAATAAATCTTCCCGGTGTTCGTAGCCAGGATCGCCCGTTTGAACGCCAAGGTCCATCCACCCCGGAGATACAAAAGCATGATCTGCTTCGATCACCTGGGCATCAGCAATGGGGTCTATAGATGGCGCCATGCGGGCAATCATGCCGTCGCGGATCAGTATATCAAAAGTCTTTCCCGAGTCGGGATGGCGGGGATCTGTCAAAACTGCTTTGCGGATGAGCAGCGGCTTCATAAAGTGTCCTAATGTTGTTTGCGCAAAGATAGCAGATTAGTTGGGTGTTGGGGTTGCAAGTTTGAAAATTGGCAAGAGGCAAATTGGCAAGCAGGCAAAAGGCAAGCTTGTGAACTTGCCCTTTGCCTCTTGCCAATTTGCCCCTTGCTTATTTGCCCCTTGCTTATTTGCCCCTTACCAACTTGCCCCTTACTTCTATCGTAGCAAAGTGACATCTCCCTTGTAGAGAATCACCTCCCCGTCATTGAATTCAATTTCAGCAAAGTAGGTGAAGACCGCAGCATTCGCAAGCTGGTTCCTGAATGTTCCATTCCATCCGTAAGCCGGATCGTTGGGCTGGAAGTTTTCAAGCGTAATGATGGATTCGCCCCAACGGTTGAAAATGGCAAACCTTTTGACCTGCTTTACCTGAGGACCAGCATTGATGTAGAAAATATCATTGAAACCGTCGTCGTTCGGGGAAAAGACGTTCGGGATGAATACCGGCCGCACTTTTTGAACCACGATCAACACTTCATCGCTGGCGTTACAACCGTTTTCATCCACAATCGTCACGGTATAGCGGGTCATTTCCGATGGACTTACCCAAATTGTGGTGGAATTACCACTCGCAATCGAATCCGGTTTCCAGATAATGGTGTCCAACTGGATGGCCGGATCAAACAACGCTTCCAAACGAACGCTGTCGCCTTCGATGAGCAGGTTGTCCGTATTTGCAAGATTGGTGGACAAACTCACGGCAATCTGCGTCGGCTGGGTAATGTCGAGGGTCAGTTCGGAAAAACAGCCGTTCTGGTCGCGGATTACCACGGTATACGTATCTGGCGAAAGCCCGGTAAAGAAATTCTGAGCTGTAAAAGAACCGCCATTGAAAGAGAAGACATAAGGCCCTGTGCCGCCGGTCACGTTATCAATCTGGATTGTGCCGTCGTCGGAACCAAAACAGCTGATTTGGCTGATGTTGGCCGCAGCCGTTGGAACTTCGAGATTGGCGTCTACTTCTACCTGGTCGGTGTCTGTACAACCGAGGTCATTGCTCACCGTAAGGGTGTAGCTGCCCGGCTGGGCCGCTTCGATCAACAGCGCTGACGGATCGGTAATGATGACGCCCGGCGTTGCAGAAGTCCAGGCATAGGTAATGCCCTGCCCGCTGCTGGTGTTGCTGCCGCCCAAAGTGGCCATGCCTAAGTTGCAGGTGAGCGTTTGATCCTGGCCTGCGTCCGCTACCGGCGCCGGTTCAATGATCACACTAACCTGTGTTTCCTGATCCGGACAAGGATCGGCAGCATTTAAGCGGTAAGCAAAGGTATAAGTCCCCGGCGCCTGAACCGTTGGATTAAAGCTGCCTGTCGCTGCGTTAAACGCGCCGCCGGTGGAAGGTGCAGCCGAAGTTTCTACCCACTGCCCGCCTGCGTCTTCGCCGTTGATGAGCGAAGCTAAGGTGACCACAGAAGGTGCTCCTGCGCAAACCCTTTCCGGTGATGCTGCTGTTCCCGCATTTACAGTCGGATTGACCGTGATGGTGCGGCTGGCGTTGCCAGGAAAACTACAATCCGCCTGGTTGGCTGCGGTTATTGAAACGACATTCAGAATCGTCGTTGTGGTCAGACCGGGCAACGAAATACTGCCATTGTCATTCAGGGTGGCGGTTTGTGTAGCGCCACCGTTAAGGGTATAGGTGACCGTGTAAGGTCCGGTTATTGTCGTATTGAAATCAAAAACAACGCTTGCCTGCTCTCCTGCACAAATGGCATTCACCCCGCTGAGGGTGAGCGTCAGTGGTGGGCAATTTTGGGCGATGCAGGTGCCGTTGCCGCTGACGTTGCCACAAGGGCCGCTGTTGACAGCAATGACCTGTATTTCTACCGACTGCCCCGGCGTCAATCCGGTTACCGTATAAGTTGTTCCGGAAAGTGTTCCGGCAGGCCCGGTTACATCGACTACCTGATAACTTTCTGCGCCTGCAACTGCGGCCCAGGAGAAGGTGATGGAGTTGGTCGAGGTGGCGGAGCAAACAACCTGAGGCGGAGTTAATGGAGCTTCAACATCCACAGACGCTGAGGTAATCGTTGAACTACAACCGCTGTCCTGGATTTGTAAAGTAATATTTTTTGAACCTCCCGTTGTCCAGGAAACGGTATGCGGTCCTGCACCAGTACCAGGAGTCGCTGTACCCCCTGCAAAATTCCAAACAAACGTTGCGCCGGGAGAAGCCGAACCTGTAAATGTAACTGTAGTCGGACTGCCGGTACAAACAGCAGAAGTGTTGATGTTGAAATTCGAGGTTGGCACGGCATTGACCGTAATGTCTACGGATGCAGTATAAACGCATACCCCTTCCGTGTAAGTTACCGTGACGGTAGTCGTACCCACAGAAACAGCCGAAGGGTTGAACGTATTGTTTGCCACGCCGTTACCAGCCCAGGTAAACGTGCCGCCGCCTGGTCCGCCGGATGCAGTTGCGTTAAGCGTCTGAATTCCTGCATCTGCGCAAAGCGCCGGAATTGGCGCGATGTTTACCACTACAGCCGGACAAGCCGCAGCTGTGCAAGTGGCATCTGCCGAGCTGTTCCCACAAACCGAAGTTCCGACAGCAGTGACGGTGATGCTGGCCATATCGCCGGGCATCAGCCCGCTTACGGTATAGGTATTGCCGGAAAGCACGCCTGCCGTTCCGGTAACCTGGTAATTAGTAGCGCCAGCCACATTGGGCCAGGAGAAGGTTACGGAAGTTGTTGTTTGAGTGCATGAAATCACCGGAGGCAGCAACACCGCATCAACTTGGGTGGTGTGGGAGACCGGCGCAGAAACGCAGCCGTTTTCCGTCACGCTCAGGGAAACCGTTTTTTGACCGGCCGTTCCCCAGGTAATGTCGTGCGGCCCCTGGCCTGTACCCGGAGTACCCGTTCCACCGCCAAAGTTCCAGTTGTAAGTTGCCCCTGCGCCAGCAGTTCCGGTATAGGTTGCCGTCGCCGCATCCGTAATACAAATGACCGGATCCAGGGTAAAGGTTGCGGTTGGAATGGAATTCACAACGATGTCGAGGGTGCCGGAGTAGTCGCAAACGCCTTCGCTGTAGGCCAGGGTCACCGTTGTAATTCCCGTAGCGACAGCCGAGGGGTCAAAAGAAGTGCCGGTGACGCCGTTGCCCGACCAGGTGAAAACTCCGCCACCAGCGCCGCCGGTTGCCGTAGCTGCCAGCGTTTGCGCAGGGCTATCCGCACACAAATCCGGGATCGGCGTGATATTCAGTACTACAGGCGGACAGGCATTTGCAATGCAGGTTTGTGAAACCACAATGCTGCCGCACGAAATATTGGTCTCTGCGGTAACTTCGATGGTGACCTCATCATCCGGATTCAAACCGGTAACAGAATAGGTTGTGCCGCTAAGTGTACCGGTTGTTCCGGCAGGAGCGCTCGTAATGGCGACCTGGTAGCCCGTTGCGCCTGTCACAGCCGGCCAGCTGAAAGTAATGGAGGTGTTGGTAGCGTCGCAGGTAATCGTAAACGGCGCTAAAGGCGCTTCTACCTGTACGGAATTGCTTACCGGCTCAGAAGCACAATTGTTTTCTGTTACCGTAAGGGTAATATTTTGTGCGCCGGCAGTGCTCCAGCTAACCTGATGAGGACCTTGGCCGGTACCCGGAGTCGCTGTTCCACCGCCAAAATCCCAGTCGTAAGTCGCTCCTGCAGCAGCGCCGCCGGTGTAAGTAATGGAGCTGTTGGCATCCACACAAACGGGGCCGGTTGTGGCAAAAGCGGCGGAAGGTTGCGGATTTACCACAATGACGATGGATTCATTGTAAGTACAGTTGCCTTCCTGATAATTCAGGTTGATGGTATGGCTACCCGCTCCCGCCGTTGCGGGGTCAAAAATTCCGTTCGCAGCATCCGTAATGCCAGGTCCGCTCCACGTACTCGTGCCGCCGCCTACGCCGCCGCTGATTTGTACATTCAAATCAACCGTCGTTGCGGAAGCATCCAGACAAATGTCGGCAACCGGATCAAAGACGAAGGTGACGACCGGGCAATCCAGGGCAAAACAGCTCACTTCAGCGCTGCTGTTGGCACAAGGGCCGCTGCTGACTGCCTCTACAATGATGTGCACTTCCTCGTTGGCAACCAGGCCGGTAAAAGCAATCGAGTTGCCGCTGATCGTGCCGGTTTGTCCCGTTACAACAGTCACGTTGTAACTGGATGCCCCTGGAACGTTAGCCCAGGTGAAAGTAATCGTAGAAACCGTGGTATTGCAGTTGATAATTGGCGGTGCAAGCGGATTATCTACTTGCACTGTTTGGGTGGATGCAGGTGAAGTACAACCGTTTTCCTGCACCGTCAGTGAAATCGTTTTTTGGCCCGAAGTTGACCAGGTGACGGTGTGCGGACCTGCTCCCGTACCGGGATTAGCCGTACCGCCGCCAAAGTTCCAGGTATAGGTCGCTCCGGGGCTTGCGGTTCCGGAATACGTAACGGTTGCAGCACCATTGGTACAGACCGTATCCGGCGCAACCGTAAAATCAGCCGTAGGCGTATTAAATACGTCAATGTTTATGGTCTGGCTGCCCGTGCAAGGGCCTTCCGTATAGGTCAGGGTAATGGTATGCGTACCCGCTCCGGCAGTAGCCGGGTCAAAGGTGCCGTTTGCAGCGTTGGTGATGCCGGGGCCTGTCCATAGCCGTACGCCGCCACCCGCGCCGCCACTGACTGTAGCCGCCAGATTGAACGGCGTATTGGCGCCATTCAGGCAAATATCCGCAACCGGCGTGATGCTGATGCTGAAAGTCGGGCACGCAGCGGCATTACAGGTAAATTGTGCACTGCTGTTGCCGCAAGGCCCATTCCCGACAGCGATGACTTCGATCGTCACTGCAACGCCTGGCAAAATATTATTTACGGTATAACTCGTCCCACTTAAGGTACCAGTCTGACCCGTAATGACGTTGACGGTGTAAGATGCAGCGCCGGCGACAGCGCCCCAGTTGAACGTCACGGAGGTGGTGGTGGCCGCTCCGCAGGTGATGACGGGCGCCGCTAATGGCGCAGAAACAACGACAGTTCGGGTGAATACGGTGGACGTACACCCATTTTCAGTGACCGTTAGCGTGATCGTCTTAGAGCCTGGCGTTGACCAGGAGACGGAATGAGGCCCTTGTCCGGCGCCGGGATTAGCTGTTCCTCCGCCAAAATTCCAGACGTAGGTCGCCCCTGTGCCTGCTGTTCCGGTATACGTGATGGTGGTTGCTGCATTGGTGCAAACCGTAGTGTCGCTTACGCTGAAATTTGCCGTTGGTACAGCAAAGACATCAATGTCGAGGGTGTCGCGGTAGGTACAGATACCTTCGGTATAAGCATAAATGACCGGATGCGTGCCAACGCCGGCAGTAGTCGGGTCAAAAACTCCGGTTGTGGTATTGGTAATTCCGGTTCCGCTCCAAACGCCGGTTCCGCTTCCGCTGCCACCGGTCGTTGTTACACTTAAAGTCACCGGCATGACGGAAGGGGTAAGACAAAAATCTGCCACCGGTGCGATGGCGATACTTACTGGCGGACAAGCCGTAGAAGTACAGGTAAAGGTTGCCGTGCTCGGGCCGCAAATACCGGCATTCTGAGCGGTTACCGTGATGGTCACCGGAGTACCCGGATTCAGACCAGTAACCGTGTAAGTCGTCCCGCTAAGCGTTCCGGCGGCTCCGGTAACTAAGTATCCGGATGCGCCCGCTACTGCAGGCCAGTTAAATTGCACCGAGTTCGGCGTAATTGTACCGCAGGTAATCTCCGGGGGCGCCAGGGGTTGTTGAACGGTGACCGTGACAGATTCGACATCCGTGCACCCTTCAAAATCTGTAACCGTAACGGTATAAGTTGTGGTCATGGTTGGGGAAACGACTTTTACGGCATTGTTTGGTCCGCCTGCCCATGCATAAGAGTTTCCTCCGCTTGCTGTGAGGGTTACAGACTGCCCCGCGCAAATAACCGGTGCCGATGGGGTAATGCTTGCCGTCGGAGCGGGCGTCACCTGGACTTGAATCTGAGCGGTCTCCTCACAACCGGTGGCTGTTATCCGTCCGGTGACGGAAAACGTGTGAAAACCGGCCGGACGTGTAACGATGCGGGGGTTGGTCGTACTGCCGTCTTCCCAGACGTAGGTATTTGCTCCGGTTGCCGTCAGCACAAACATGCTGTTGGCGCAGTATGGGCCGGTGCTGTTGATGGTGACAGGCGGCAGCGGATTGACATTGACGAAAATTTCATCGGTTGCTGTACAGCCGCTGGCATTGGTCCCGGTCACCAAAAAAGTTGACGGTTCTGTAACTGGAATCGTTAACGGTGATCCGGTACCTACCGGTAAACCGGTTGCAATGTCCGTCCAGGCGTAGGTCACTGCTCCGTTTGCCGTCAGCGTAACCGTTTCTCCTGCACAAATATTTGCAGGACTGGCAAATGCAATAACCGCAGGGTTCTGAAATTGTGCATTAACCGTTACCGGAAGAGAAGGACACCCGTTTACTGTTACGATTAAAGTATAAACCCCGGCTAAGGTAGCGTTTGTGGGGTTTTGCTGGTTCGAAGTATAGCCGCCGGGGCCGGTCCAGGCATAAGTGACCGGGGCGCCGGGCGTAGAAGTTGAACCTAAGAGGGAAATCGTACCTCCCGGGCAGGGTTGTGCTAACAAAGAAGCCATCGCATTAGGCGCCATGCCCGGAAGAATCTGGCGGGTAACCGAACGGTTGCAGCCAGTAATTACATTCGTTGCCAAAATGGTGTATGTACCCGCGCACAAGCCGGTTATCGTAACTGATCCGGGATTGGAAAAAGATTGATGAACGATAGCGCTCGAGCTGTTAAATACGGTATAATTCCAGGAGCCATCACCTGTCGGGGATTGACCGGAAAAAGTTAAGGTGCCATCGCAGGCAGTGGGGCAGGACGTTGCGGTTGGGATAACGAACGGGTTAAGGTCGTCACAGCAAATAGCCGTGGACAGAAAGGGGTATTCGCTTCCTGAGTTACAACCCGTTTGGGTCCACGACCCGGAGTCCCCGTCCGACCAAACGTTGATGGTAATGCCGAGGTCATTGCCGGTAATGTTGGGCGGACAGTTGAGCACTGTAACCGTAACACAAAATACAAATGGGTTTGCCGGGGTAATGTTGGCGCACCCACTGGTGCCATCTCCCCAGTTATTCCCGGGGTTGCCATCGTTGGGGGAGCCCCCGCAGCCTATGCCTGAACTCGAATCATAGGCGAATCCTGGTCCAAAACTTTGTCCGGTATTGCACCCTGTCCACGAGTCAAACCAATCCCAGGAGCCGTCACCGCCACACGAAGGCGGAGGGTTGGGAATGAGGCTGCCGATATTCCAACCTGGACCAAAATCAAACTCGACAGCATGGAGCCATTCAACGGTTCCGGTGACATTCCATTGGCTGATGGTGAAACAAAAAGTCACATTTTGCCCGGAATTATAGGTGCCGTTTACCGGTGGCGGGGAGGCAACCAATGAAACGCTCTGAAGGCAAGGCGTACAATCCCTTGAACTTACCATTGAAATCGTAAAGTTGCCCTGATCATCAACGTCACCCCCTGAAACCAACATATAATATACGAGGCCGGGGGTTACAGGGGTGGTAAAACTGAGCGATCCGGATCCGGGGGGAGCGCTGGCGCATTCCACCGGATTCAGGAAGCCGCAATTCGTGCCTGTGAATAAAACCAGGTTCGGAGTGCTAAGCCCACCCGTAATATTTATAGTGAGTACATTGGAATTCGGCGTGAAACGATACCAAACTTCAGCCGCCGGACTGGAAGTGCTGCCGCCAATATCGCAACCGGTAAAGGCAGGATAAGGCGTTGCCGGTGTGGCATTGATATTGTTGCTTGGAAAGGTATTTGTTACGCTTCCGCCGCCGGGACAAGCTGGTGGCGTACCCAACGGAAGGTTTTGTGCGCCATCGCAGTTGTCATTAGCGGGTTGCGCCCATAAAGCCCCCGTGAAACCAATTGTAATCAGAAAAAGCGTCGTAAAAAATGCCTTCATAGTAAACTGTTTTTTTAACCCTGTTTGTGCTTTTTTGCGAACAGGCTAAACTAAGGTACAATCAATATTGGACAATCACCTTTCGGGTAATGTTAAAATCCTGAGTTTTTATCGAAAGCCAGTAAACGCCCGCGCTCAGGCGTTCCAGCAGCATTGTTTTTTGAAGTTGACCACTTTGGAAACCAACGGTTTCGGTGTAAACGATTTGACCCAGGGCGTCAAATATTTTTAATTCGGCCAACGGCGCGGGTGTTGCTTCCAGATCCAGTGTAAACCTGCCGTTATTGGGGTTGGGGTACAGGTTAAAAAATACATTCCTGGTCGTTTCTCCGGCACTGACGATGAGGATATTGACCACCTTGGTGATGGTATCCGATCCGCATTCGCTGGTTGCAATCAATTGCACCGGATAATCCCCTGTTGCAGTATATGTATGCACCGGATTGCTGGCTGTGCTCGTTTCGCCGTCTCCAAAATGCCATTCGTACGTGGCTGCATTTTGGGAACTGTTCACAAAACTCACGGTTGCTTCGTCCTGCGTTGCATCAAAAGCCGCTTCCGGCCCTGCCATCACGGATACAATGTTCATTTGGATTTGGGCGGCGCTCCCGGCGCTGTTGTAGCTGACAATGGTTGCGTTGTAAATGCCTGGTTCGGCATAAACCACAACCGGATTTTGTTCGCTCGAAGCGGATGGGGTTCCTCCGGGGAAGCTCCACTGCACGCTGTCTGCATTGACCGATTCGTTAAAAAACTGCACGGTCAAAGGCGCACAACCTTCCTGGTTTTCAAAGCTGAAACCAGCCATGGGGAGGTTACTGTCTATGGTAATGGCGGTTGCTGAAGTATCGCTTCCGCATTCATTGCTAACAACAAGGATTATGGTATAGACGCCTTCTTCTTCATAAATGTGGCCTGGAGCGAACAGGTCACTCGTATTTTCATCGCCAAAATCCCAGAAATAGCTGCTTGCGCCACTTGAATTATTTTCAAGCGCAAGGTTGAATCCGTTCACTGACGGCATAAATAGGGCAGTTGGCCCGCCTGTAATCACGACGGCGTTGCTTTGGTCAAGGGTATCGGCGCCGGCCGCGTTGGTTACGATAAGTTGCACGGAGTAAGTTCCCGAAATTGGGTAGGAAACGGTGGGATCGGGCAAATTGGAACTCGCCGGCACGCCGCCTTCAAAAGTCCAGGAATAGGTCAGTCCAGGCCCTTGTGGCCCTGCGTTGAATTGTACGGTTAGTCCTTCGCAGCCTTGGTTTGTGTTTTGTTCCCAGGTTGCATTGGGAGGCAGTAAAATCGTAACTTCTTGTATGGCCGTATCGCTGCCGCAGGCATTGGTTGCGATGAGGATGACGGTGTACGTTCCGTCGGCCTCGTAGTTGTGCGCAGGGTTTGCATCATCGCTCGTTGCGCCATCGCCAAAATCCCAATGAAAGCTGCTTGCCGCAATGGAAGCATTGTTGAACTGCACGCTGGCTTGTCCCAACGCACTATTTGCCGTAAAGGCCGCCAACGGATTTGGGCCAACCACAATGGCTTCGTCCTGAATGGTGGTATCGGCGCCGGCTGCGTTGGTCACGATTAGTTGAACGGGAAAAGTCCCGGCTGCGGCGTATAAAACAGTCGGACTGGGCAAATTGGAACTCGCCGGTTCGCCGCCTTCAAACGTCCAGGAATAGGTCAGTCCGGGGCCTTGTGGCGCTGCGTTGAATTGTACGGTTAGTCCTTCGCAGCCTTCGCCCAGGTTTTGTTCCCAACTTGCCGAGGGAGGCAGCAGGATAACTACTTCTTGATTAGCCGTGTCGCTGCCGCAGGCATTGGTTGCGATGAGGATGACGGTGTAGGTGCCGTCGGCTTCGTAGTTGTGCGCGGGGTTTGTAGCTTCGCTCGTTGCGCCATCGCCAAAATCCCAAGAATAGCTGCTTGCCGCAATGGAGGCATTGTCGAACTGCACGCTGGCTTGTCCCAACGCACTATTTGCCGCAAAGGCCGCCAACGGATTTGGGCCAACCACTATGGCGTCGTCCTGAATGATGGTATCTGAACCGGCAGCGTTGGATACGATGAGTTGCACGGAGTAAGTACCCGAAATTGGGTAGGAAACGGTTGGATCGGCCAAATCAGAACTTGCCGGTTCGCCGCCTTCAAATGTCCAGGAATAGGTCAGTCCGGGGCCTTGTGGCGCGGCGTTGAATTGTATGCTCAGGCCCTCGCAGCCTTGGTTTGCGTTTTGCTCCCAGTTCGCTACGGGAGGCAGCAGGATCGTGATTTCTTGCGTAGCGGTGTCGCTACCGCAGGTATTTGTGGCGATGAGGGTCACGGTGTATGTTCCGTCGGCTTCGTAGTTGTGCGCGGGGTTCGCAGCTTCGCTCGTTGCGCCATCGCCAAAATCCCAAGAATAGCTGCTTGCCGCAATGGAGGCATTATCGAACTGCACGCTGGCTTGTCCCAGTATCGCATTTACCGCAAAGGCCGCCAACGGATTTGGGCCAACCACTATGCCGTCGTCCTGAATGATGGTATCGGCTCCTGCGGCGTTGGTCACGATGAGTTGCACGGAGTAAGTACCCGAAATTGGGTAGAAAACGGTCGGATCGGGCAAATCAGAACTTGCCGGTTCGCCGCCTTCAAACGTCCAGGCATAAGCCAAGCCGGGGCCTTGTGGCGCTGCGTTGAATTGTATGCTCAGGCCTTCGCAGCCTTCGTTCCCGTTTTGTTCCCAGCTCGCTACGGGAGGCAGCAGGATCGTGATTTCTTGCGTAGCGGTGTCGCTACCGCAGGTATTTGTGGCGATGAGGGTCACGGTGTACATTCCGTCGGCCTCGTAGTTGTGCGCGGGGTTCGCAGCTTCGCTCATTGCGCCATCGCCAAAATCCCAAGAATAGCTGCTTGCCGCAATGGAGGCATTGTCGAACTGCACGCTGGCTTGGCCCAGTATCGCATTTGCCGCAAAGGCAGCCAACGGATTTGGGCCAACCACTATGCCGTCGTCCTGAATGATGGTATCGGAGCCGGCAGCGTTGGTCACGATGAGTTGCACGGAGTAAGTACCCGAAATTGGGTAGGAAACGGTCGGATCGGGCAAATCAGAACTTGCCGGTTCGCCGCCTTCAAACGTCCAGGCATAAGCCAAACCGGGGCCTTGTGGCGCTGCGTTGAATTGTATGCTCAGGCCTTCGCAGCCTTCGTTCCCGTTTTGTTCCCAGCTCGCCGTTGGCGGCAGCAGGATGGTAACTTCTTGGGTAGCGGTGTCGCTGCCGCAAGTATTGGTGGCGATGAGGGTCACGGTGTAGGTTCCATCTGCTTCGTAAGTATGCGAAGTATCGGCGGCTTCGCTGGTTGCGCCGTCGCCAAAATCCCAAAGGTAGCTGGTTGCGCCTGTTGTGGCATTGGTGAACTGCACGGATGGGTTCCCTATTGGGTTCAAAGTAGTAAAAGTAGTGGTTGGCAAACCGCTAACGATCACGTAATCAATAAGTTGGGTAGAGTTTTGGAAACTGCCGTTGCTGACGGTAAGGCTCACAGGGTAAGCTCCGGGCTCCTGATAGGTTACCGTGGGGTTTTGATCGGTGGAAGTGGCGGGGGTACCCCCTTCAAAAGTCCACATCCAGCCGGTGACGTTCCCGGTTGACTCGTTGTTGAAGGTCACGGTCAATGGCGCGCAACCTTGTAGTGGCGTTGCCGAAAAAGCCGCGGTAATTGGCGCAGTGACGGTGACGCTGATTTCTTTTACCGACTGTCCGCATGGGTTGGTTGCCGTAAGGCGGATGGTATAAGTGCCGGGTTGTGCGTAAACGTGTGCAGGGGAAGTTGCCGTGCTGTTTGGGGTGCCATCGCCAAAATTCCAGACGTAGTTGGTTGCATTGGCTGAAAGGTTGGTCGTTTGGACATTGAGGTTGTTGACGACCGTTGAAAAATTGGCGGTCGGGCCGCCTGACACGGTGATGTAGCCGGCTTTTATAATGGTGGCCGGGCCTCCCAGGTTGGTTGCCTCAAGCGAAACATTGTAAACGCCCGGGGTATTGTAGGTTACGACAGGATTCGTATTCGTGGAAAATTCCGGAGTGCCACCCGGAAAAGTCCAGAAATAATTGGTGACCACGCCCGGCGTCTGGTTCGTATACTGCACGGTCAGGGGTGCACAGCCTGAAGTGATATTGGACGTAAAATTGGGTGCAGGGGGTTGCGGCGCCGCGCAGGAACTACTGACTCGGATGTTGTCAATGTACATGTTATTGCCGTGCCCTGTTTGGTTTTCGATCCGGATGCGCACCTGCGATTGGCCGCTAAAAGCGGAAAGGTCAATCAGCAGGCATCCTGAACCAAAATTTGTACCAAAACACCAGTCGCTATTCGTAGCTGGCAAAAAGGACGTTTGTGAATCGGTGGCCGTTGCAAAATTACCGCCGCCGGTTTCCTGCCCCTGAAAAACCACGTTGGGGTAAGTAAGGCCGCCGTTTGTAGACACCGAAACGATGAGTTTGTCGCTGCGCGAAGCATTGAAGCGGCGGTAGGCGTAGTCAATTTCAAGCATGACTTCCGATTCGGAACTCAGGTCAAGGGGTACGGAAACCAACGCGTCTTTTTGATTGAGGGCCGTATAATTGAAATTGTTGAGCGACATGGCTTTTTTGCCGTATTGTGCGCCGCCGATGGTGACCCATTCCCAGGTAATTCCGTTGTCGGGATTGATGATTTCCCAAAAACCGGGATTGGCTTCAAACGTTTCGTAAATCAAATATTTCGTACCGCCATCGTCAACCTGAATATTCACATTCGCGACATCCGTTCCTTCGTTGTTGGTGGCAATTAAGGTCGCCGTATAGTTGCCGGGGTTGTTGTATTTGACCGTTGGGTGCTGTTCGCCCGAAATGGAAGGGGTAGCGCCCGGCATGTTCCAGGTCCAGGAAGTCGGAGCGTTGGCGCTATTGTCAATCAGCGGCACAACGCTGCCCGCACAAACATGGACGGTCGGCGCCGAAATGGAAGCAATAGGCGGCCCCCCTGACCCGGTGCAGGTGGAAAAACACCCGCCCCCAAAGGCCAGATCATTGACAAGACTATTGATGTCGCTAATCGAAAGCGATGACCAGGCCGTAGAGGAATTAACAGAAGGCGCCATGATGGTATTGGAGCCTTCTGCATCGTGGTCGGCGCCGAAGTTGTGACCCAGTTCGTGTGCCTGTAACACCCGAAGAAAAGCGGCGTTACTCGAAAACAACTGACAGGTATTGTAGCGAAGTTCGGAGCAAAGTCCGCCAAGCCAGGCAACCCCGATGGTAGAGCCGTCAAAGTTTCGGTTAGTCCACAGCGTAGCCACGTCGAAAGGAACGCCGAAATTACCCGCATTGCCCCAGTTTCTGAAACTTATTAAAAGTATTTCCGCATCGGTAGACGAAGACCAGGGATTGCCGCCACTCGTTGCCACCACGAATTGCGTCACCACTTCAAAGCGAATTTCATCGGCAAATTCGGTATCGTAGTTGGTTTGTACGTTGTTCAGCACGCCGAGCATAAAATCCTGCACGCCAAAAACGGAACCGAAAACCTGAAACATGGAAAAATCGGAAGCTAAAGCAATTTCTACCGTATAGCAGTTGCCAAACATTTTTTCTTCGCCGTGTTCGGAATGTTCCAATGCTGCTTTGCGGTGTTCGGTTTCCGTCCAGCCGCAGCGGCTTTCAGGGTGTGGGCGCACATCGTCGGTGCGGTAGACGACGTAGTAGGTTTCGGGTAAATCTGCTTTGAAACGCTTAGCCGGCTCGATGAAAAAGGTCAGTTCGCCCATTTCCACATACCCAAAAATGAAGTTTTGACTGAGGGTCATGCGCACGTCGTTTTCGGGCTGCCCGGCGGCATAACCGCCATAGGTTATGTTTTCGCCTTTCGGCAAAATTTGCAAGCCATTTTCCGTCAGAACCCGGAGCTGATAATCTGCAGAACGGATATCGTCGGGGTGCAGGGAAATTGGCCAATCGTAGGTATCGCCGAGTTGGAGCCGCAGGTTGGCGCTGACGGGCTGACTGCCTGCAAAAGCCTGCAAAGCAGCAGCGTCCAATTCAAAAACCCGCCAGTTGGTGAATTCCCGTTCGAATTCAGCTGAAGTAATGCCCGTGATCTCTTTGCCCGCAAATATTGCTTGCTGCGCAGAAGAAAGTTGGATGAAAAGGCCCAAAAAGAGTAAGGACAGCGTAAAACGAATCGCCATTTTTTTGAAGGTGTTAGTCGCTAAATGAAAATTAAAAAATTATGAAAGGGGGCGATCTGGCTGTCTGGGGAAAGAGGGTGCGCAAATTTTTAAAATATAGTTTCGGAGCGCGAATATAAAAATTTGGACAACGTTTTTGGGTTAAATACGTTCCTGTTGACCAACAGGATGCATTTCTGTCAAGGAACTTACACTTTCTTAACCGCATTCCGCAACAGCGGCTATCTTTGCGAAAAAACAAGTTGCTATGAAAAAGATCATTCAATTGTCTTTATTAGTGATAGTGGTCGTATTGGCCGCTCAGGATCAGGCATTTGCGCAAAAAAAGAAAAAAAGCGACAAGGACAATGCCGAATATTTTGACGAAAGCGGCAGTTTCATGAGCCGGGTTTGGTTTGGCGGCGGCTTCAATTTAGGTTTTGCAGGCAATAACTTTGAAAGCCTGTTTCAGATCGGCATTTCGCCAATGGCGGGGTATAAAATCACGGATAATTTTTCCATTGGCCCCCGCATCACCCTTCAATACGAGAGCTACCGGGTAGATGTAGGCAATGCCGTTGCCAAAGCCAATCCCCTGACCTTTGGCGGCGGTGTTTTCAGCCGTTACAAAATTATTCCGGCCCTGTTTGCGCACGTGGAATACGAACTGGCTTCTGAAGTTTTCTACACGGGGGTCAGTGGCACGAAGGTGGAATCCATTCGCGTTCAGCAGAATAACTTCTACGTAGGGCTTGGCTACACCAGTTCCGGCAGTTTGCTCGGGTATGAGATTTCGCTCCTGTACAATGTCAATGCCCCGGAAAACAGCATCCAGCAGCCTATTGATATCCGGTTTGGGGTCAATTATAACTTTTAATTGTACCCTTGAACTCCGGTTCAGCGGAAGTAGCTTTGTACTGCTGAACTCCGATTCAGCGGTGCGAGGTATAAATGATAAACCAAGTTACGGGAACAAGCCGCCGAACTGGAGTTCGGCGGTACATCACAACCGCACAGCCATACCATGAAACTCAAACTCCTGTTTCTCCTCCTCGGCCCGGTGGCTTTTGTTCTTTTGTTGAATATTCCGGCGCCTTCCATGTTCACCCCGGAAGCCTGGCGGGTGATGGCCATGACGGTCTGGATGCTCACCTGGTGGATCACGGAAGCGACGGCTTTAGCGGTTACGTCTCTGCTTCCCCTGATTTGCCTGCCGCTGCTGGGAATCAAAGACCTGAACTTAGAAGCGGCGGCGAAGCCTTACGGCGACCCCATTGTTTTCCTGTTCATGGGCGGGTTTATGATCGCTTTGGCGATGGAGAAATGGGGGTTGCACAAACGCATTGCCCTTAATATTGTGCGCCTGACCGGCACGAACGCCAACGGCATCATTTTGGGGTTCATGCTGGCCACAGCGTTCATCAGCATGTGGATCAGCAACACGGCCACTACTGTGATGATGCTGCCCATTGCGTTGTCGGTCATCAACCTGCTGACCGCCGAAGAGCATGGTTACGCACCGGAACAAACCCGAAATTTTGCCGTGTGCATGATGCTCGCCATAGCCTATTCCGCCACCCTCGGCGGCATGGCCACGATTGTCGGCACCCCGCCGAACCTCGTTTTTACAGCTTACATGCAAAAAGCATTTAACTACGAAGTCAGCTTTGCGCAATGGATGATTTTTTCATTTCCCATCGCGCTGTTGTTGATTTTGGTGGGATATGTGATCATGGTCAAACTCATCTTCCCCAACCGCCTCGGAAAATTCCATAATGCCGCTGCGATCATCAACCACGAAGTGGAGGCGCTTGGTCCCATGTCGCAGGAAGAAAAACGCACCTTAATGGTGTTTGTCCTCACCGCCTTAGCCTGGATGTTTCGCGCATTCATCGCCAAACTGCTTCCGGGGCTGTCTGATGCGGGCATTGCCCTGGCAGCTGCCGTGGCGCTGTTTGTCATTCCGCTTGGCCGCAAGGGCCTCACCGTGCTCGTTTGGAACGATACCCAAAAACTGCCCTGGGGCATCCTGCTGCTGTTTGGCGGGGGCCTGAGTTTGGCCAATGCGCTGGAATTTACCGGCATCATCAACCTCGTCGGCCAGCAATTTGCCGGGGTGAGCGATTACAGTTTCTGGGTGATGCTGGCGCTGGCGGCGGTAACGGTTTTCATCTCGGAAGTGATGTCAAATGTGGCGTTGGTCACCATCCTGCTGCCCGTCATTGGCGGCATTGCCGTTGGTGCGGGCATGGATCCGCTCGTCCTCTGCATCCCGGTGACGCTGGCAGCCAGTTGCGGCTTCATGCTTCCGATGGCCACCCCGCCCAACGCCATTGCTTTTGCCAGCGGCCACCTGAAAATGGGCGACATGGTGAAAGCCGGCTGGTGGCTGGATGTGATTTCAATTGTGGTGGTGGCGCTGGCGGCGAAGTTGTTTTTGCCGTTGGTGTTTTGAGTTTTTTACTACATGCTTTTTTTTTACCACAACTTGTCCCGTGCAGCGGGATAGGGCACATAGGGCGCGCAACTTGTCAGATTCGGAGGGATATGGGACATGGGGGACATGGAGGACGCAACATTGTCCTTACCACAAGCTTTGTAGCCTTGTCATTCCCGGCAGGGAATCTGCGGAGTGGCGACAGTTTGTCATTCGGAGTTAGCTTCTTCCAGTATGGTTAATTAAGTATAGTGGGTAAAAATCCAGACTGGTGCATTTTGGCAATATAGTTGGAAGTACTTTGATTTTTATTATATTTGTATATACCATACCACCATTCAATATGAAATTCAATACCAATGCCTACGGGATCCTCTTTTGACGTAACGCTCAAAATTTCTCCTAATCAATTGTTCCAGGCGCTGCGGCAACTGCCTGCGGAGGAAAAGCTGCGCATCGCGGAATGGCTGGACATGGAAGTGGAAGCAGAAAAATCGGTATTGAAAAAAGTGTCTTTTACGGTGTTGAAAACGGAGGGGAGGTTTTATAGATTTGATCGGGGAGAGGGCAGTGAACGGTAGGGGGATTTAATTATATTGTTATTGTTGAACTCCATAATGCCTGAGAATTATGTCTAAACTTGCTTTAGAGCGTATTGCTGAGAATAAGAGGACG
>JALHRK010000054.1 GCA_022841505.1 Saprospiraceae bacterium
TGCTCTTCCGATCTGCTCCAGACCAAGTAGGAGTTGTCATTGGTGATCGCAGCACCATTGCTCAGGTTCGTAGTCGCCACGCTGTCGCCGGCAGCCATGATGACGAAATCATCGGTGTTGGCTGATCGGGATTGTTTTTGGTAAAGGGCGGTACAATCGTCGCGCCCGATGCCGGCAATGTCGTTTCCGAATCCGACGTTATCGGTAGCTTTCCACATAGTCTTTATGCCATCACTGGCCAAATAGTCGCGGGGGGTTGTCTGATCCAGTGTCAAACCGTATTTTAAAGACAGGTAAGATTCAATCTGCTGCCGTTCTGTGGCCGAAATTGGCCCCGTATAAATGGCAATTTCTGAAATTTTGCCATTGTAGAAATAGGTGCCGTGATACACGGACTGACCAAGGTACAACGGGCGGTTATTGCCGGTAAAATTGGTCATGGTCGCATCAGTACCCAATGATTTTCCATTTTGGTAAATGCTTTGCCCAATTCCGGTTTTTGCGGTAAGCGAATAGACAAAAGGAGTACCGTTGACAACGGAAGGTGCCAGTATAGAAAACCTGTTGCTGGCTGAGGCCGTACCCGCATCCCAATACAGATAATTATTGTTCCAGTTAATATGAGCGTTCAAATATTGGCTGGCAGGATTATTTCCTTCCTGAAATACAGTACCGGCATGCAATAGGTCTTGTGTGGAGACCAAAAACACATTAACATCCGAATACGTTGACGTGCCAAGAATACCATTGGCATCTGCCATCACATCATTCGAGCCGTCGAAATCAAGCGAAGGGTTGTAGTTTGTTTGCGAGGGCAGGAGCGCCGGTTGCTGGGCTGTCGCTGCTTGCGCTACATTGTTTCCTAAACCGCTGAAATCCGACCATTGGGAAACGCCCGTCTCTGTTGCCGTACCATAATCGCCGCGCAACCAAATTTTGATGCCGGTATCTACGCAGGCCGGGCCGCTGATTTTGGTTGCTAAGGTAAAATAAGCGCCATCGGCCAACATGGAAGAATTGAACGTGACACACCCCTGGCTGTTCAGCAACAGTTCCGTATCCCCCGCGCCAAAAGAAGCGTCGCTGCTCAGGAGGAGGTAACGGGCAGAAGCACCCTGTACGCATAAAGTAATGTCCTGATCCGTCCAGTTGGTTTTGTCCACTTTCCAGATACGAGGGGTATGCACCGTACTATTGGGCAACCCGCTAACTGCAACGGAATAAGTCAGCGCGCCGTTGTTGTTCGCCCAGGTGAAAAAAGAATTATTCGTTAGCGTGGACGTATTGGCCGCGTTGGTCGCTGCAATAGCGCCTCCCGCAGCAATGGCAATGACTTCTGCCGGGTTGCTGGAGCGCGATTGTTTTTGGTACAATTCATTGCAATCATCCCTGCCCAACCCCGCGATGTCGCGGTTGTATCCTACGTTGGAGGAAGCCTGCCACATGCGGGTGGTGCCGTCGCCGGCGATGTAATCCGTGGCAACGGTCTGGTCGAGTGAAATACCGTATTTGAGCCCTAAATAGGAATGTACTTTTTGTAATTCAACTGTGCTCAGCGGCAGGTTATAAACCAATACTTCCCCAACGTATACCTTTGAATATTGGCTATGTGTAGCGGCGCCAATATCCACACGCACCCGGCTGTTGGCCGATGATGCGCCTGAGTACAGCGTCTTCCCGTCTGCGTACATCGCATATGCGCCTGCTGTTTGCCGCACAACAGAATAAAGGTTGGAGCGGGTAGAGGCCGTAACACCTGTGAGCAAGGAAGGAGCTGCGTCCATATAAAGGACATCCTCTTTCCCCCCGTGGTAGCCCATCAACCAGTTGTCGCGAACGCTGGTCAATACCCGGCCATTCTGGGTACCCTGCAATTTGGTTACCCCGACAACCGTATAGCCATCGCGCACCATAAGTTGCAAACGGTGGGCATCGTTGCCATCGTAATAAACAGCGGGGTTGTAGTTGATGCCATCTGCCTTCAGGTCAGGGTCACCTACTGTAGACATGCCCGGGTTGCCTATATTGGAGTAATCATTCCAGATTGCGACCGGGTCAAGGTCGTTGGTCGCATCGGTGATGCGGTCGGCGCGCAACCAGCTTTGGATGGATTTAGGCGCATCGGTAGACAATACGCTGCAAGGGATGGCTTGTTTGGGAATCCCCGGCCCCGACCAGGCAGCAGCAAAGCAAGACGGCCCACCTGCATTAGAAACTTCTGCACGAATAGGGTAAGTGCCCGGCGTTAAAACAATCGTGCCGCTTCTTTCCGTACATCCTTGGATATAGTTATTATTAACAACCAATTGATTGTTGATGTAAAGCGCACTTCCATCATCTGAGGAAGTATAAAAACGATAGGTACCTGCTGTTGGGATCGTAATATTGCTGTAAAATTTAAACCCGTTATTCGTACCGCCGTAAACCAGATTAAACGTATTGGTGTACCCGGTTTCATTTAAATTTGTCGGAATCAAAGAACCGACCAACCCATTTGCCCCACCATAATATTCATAATAAATACAACCCGGCGCAGTAGTCACCTCACAGGAAGGCGAATTGATTTTGTTTGCAAAAGTAAAATAAGCGCCATCCGGCAACAAGCTGGTATTCAGCGTAATGCAACCGGTTTCATCCAATTGTGGATTTTGATCAATCGAAGCAAAAGTAGCGCTGGCATTGCTCACCAGCAGGTATTGATTGGCATTGGCTGCGCCCAGACAAATGGTAATGTTCTGGTCTGCCCAGTTGGCGCGATCCACCCGCCAAACCCTGCTCATGCGGAAGTAATCGTCGCTGGAAAAATTCACCGGAACGCCAAGTTTGGAAGTCGCGCCGTTATCCCCCCAGGTAAAGAAGGACAGGTCGTTGGCCATCGTTCCGTCATTGGCTTCGCTGGTAGATACCAGGGTATCGCCGATGGTCACAGCGAGCTGAATATCATTGGTGTTGACAGATTTCGATTGTTTGTGGTATAAATCGGAACAATCATCGCGGCCAAGACCTGCGACATTGTTCATATAACCCGTATTGGCAGCGGCTTCCCGCATGAAGGTTGATCCGTTGCTGGCTACATAGTTGGTGGGGGTCGTCTGATCCAGCGTAATGCCGTATTTTAGTGCAAAATAGGAATGCACCCGGTTTTCGTCGGCTGCGCTCATGCTGGCGTTGTACACGGCTAACTCCGCAATCGTTCCATAAGGCTGCCCGCCTCCCTGGTAGTTCCCAAGGTAATTGATCGCTGCATTGGTTTCGTCTATGCCGGTCATGTTGGTTCCGGCCTTTCCGTTTACTTTGCCGGTGGCAATATTGGTCGCAGCAGTGTGGCTGATGGTCATCAACTGGGGCACCGTGGCGCTAAGCGCAAGCCCGGTGCCTTTGGAGCCTACGTTGTTGTTGTCGTAATACCCCAGGGTATTGTTGGAATAATGCCCCATGAGCTGGTGATCCTGTACCGAACCCCGGAACATGGTTTTCCAGTTGGTGGTATTGTTGCTCCGTACCCCTACCGCAAAAATTTTCAGGTTGTTGTGCGGAATACCGGGGTTAGGAAACTGCATAATTTGATTGCCGGTGAAGCGCACAGCCGGGTAGTAGTTAAACTGCGTACTGGTCAGGAAATCGGGCTGGGTGGCCGCGTTGGCCTGAACAGGGCTGCGGCTGCTTCCACTGAAATCGCCCCAGGTGGAAACTTTGGCAGCCGTGAGGCCATAATCAGCCCGCAACCAGGCCTGGATGCCGGCATCTACGCAAGCAGGGCCGCTCAATTTGGTCGCCAATGCGAAAAACGCGCCATCGCTCAACAGAGAAGAGTTGAACGTCACACGGCCTTTACTATCCAAAGCAAGCTCCGTATCCCCTGCTCCAAAAGTGGCATCTGAACTGATGATGAGGTAGCGGGCGCCAATTTGCCCGACAGTCATGGTAACGCTCTGATCCGCCCAGCTGGTTTTGTCTACTTTCCAGATTCGCGCGGTACGCAGCGTCGCATTGGGCAAGCCGGTGACTGCCGTCAAAAAAGTTGTCGCGCCATTGTTGTTCCCCCAAACGAGGTAAGAATTGTTGGTGGTAACGGCGGCTGTGTTTGCCTGATTGCTCGCAGCAACCACCGTTCCTGTTGCCAGGGTGATGAGCGCATCGGTGTTGACCGATTTCGATTGCTTCTGGTGCAACGCCGTGCAGTCGTCGCGGCCAATGCCGGCGATGTCGTTGTTGTAGCCGGCATTGTCTGTCGCATTCCACATGATGGTACTTCCGTCGCTGGCAAGATAATTGGAACTGCCATTGTTGTAGGTGATGCCGTATTTGAGCGATAAATAGGAATTTACACGCTGCATTTCAGTTGGCGTGAGGGCTTTGTTGTAAATAACAACTTCGCTGTAATGCGCACCGGATCCGTCGCCATTGGCTAAAAAGTCGCCTATGCGCCACCCCCGGGTGGAACTGGCGACAGACCCCGGCGACTGTGCCGTACCCGCCAATCCATCCATATACCCCAAACCGCTTCCACCGCTGGCATTAAACCCAAAAACGTGAGCGCGGTTGATGTTGGCGGTCAGACCATTGGGGGTGACCCCGGCATTGTTTGCCCGCGTCCCCAGACGACCTGCGCCGGAAGTAGAATATTCTATCGCATGGGCATACCCATCTGCTATGGATACCACATCGAAACCATTGTTGGCATTGGTAGGTGTGCTCACAAAGAAAACAGAGAAGTTGTTGCTGCCACTCATGCCCAGGTTAGGACCAAGGATCCCGTCCGTTGTCGCATTGCGGATGCGGAAGGAAGGGTTAAAGTTATTGGGGGCAATATTGTACGCTACAGCCCCGGCAACCGAAGTGGAATGGCTGTTGCGCCCGGAGAAATCTTTCCACCCCGTCACATTAGCGCCGGTAACCGTCAAACCATAATCCGCCCGTACCCAAAGCCGAACCTGGTCATCCACACAGGCCGGGCCGGCAAGGCGGGACCCAAACGTAAAATAGCCGCCATCGGGCAGCAGGGAAGAATTGAAGGTTACACAACTCGTAGTTGGATTCACTTCCAGGGTCAACTCGGTGTCTCCGGCGCCAAACGTTGCATCCGGACTAATGATGAGATACCGGGCGCCAACCGGCACCGCACATAGGGTGATGGTTTGATCGGTCCAGCTGGTTTTATCCACTTTCCAGATTCGGTTCATGCGAAGCTGGGTATTGGAAAGCCCGGCCACCGCGGTGTTGATCACGGTGGTTCCGTTGTTGTTGCCCCAAACAAGGAAAGAATTATTGGCAATGACGCCCGTGTTTAAAGCATTGGTAGTTGCCACACTGCTACCGACCGCCACCGTTACGAGGTCATCGGTGTTGACTGATTTGGATTGTTTCTGATCCAGGCTGGTACAGTTGTCGCGGCCAATCCCGGCAATATCGTTGTTGTAGCCCGTGTTGAGTGTTGCATCCCACATCAGGGTGGAGCCATCACTCGCTACATAATTGGTTGGCGTGGTTTGGTCTAACGTAAGACCGTATTTAAGTGCGAGGTACGATTGAATGCGCAATTCTTCGGCTGCTGAAAGGATTCCATTATAGACAATGACTTCCGAAAGTGCGCCAAAAGGCTGGCCGCCGCCCTGATAGTTCCCAAAATAATTAATGGCGGCATTGGTTTCGTCAATACCGGTCATATTGGTTCCTGCTTTGCCGTTTAACCTGCCCACAGCGCTATTGGTAGTTGCGGTATGCGCAAAACTCATCAATTGCGGTACGGTAGCACTCATAACATGGTTGGTGCTTTTAAAATTACCATTCCCGTTGTCATAATAACCGAGGCGATGGTTGTTGTAATGCACGATCGTTTGGTGATCCCTTACGGATCCCCGGAACAAGGTTTTCCAGTTGGTGGCGTTGTTGGTACGGGTTCCTACTGCATAGATTCTCAGATTATTGTGTGCAATGCCCGGGTTGGGAAATTGCATCACCTCATTGCCGGAGAATTCTACCGCCGGGTGAAAATTGAATCGGTTTCCGGTCAACAGGTCTGGTCGCAGGGCATTGTTGGCCTGCGCCGGGGTTCGGTTGTTGCCGCTGGCATCCGTCCACGACGAAATTTTCGTGCCCGTGGCTATATTGACGCCCTGGTCTACGCGCAACCAGGTCTGAATACCGGCATCCACACAGGCCGGCCCTGAAGGGGGGGGCGGAGGAGGGGGCGCAAACGCAATCTGAGACAAGGTTTTGCCCATTTTATAAATGGCTGTCTTCATGTTTTCAGTAGCCGACACATCGTCCTTCCACTGAAACCCGCTCCTATAATAAAGCGTAACAGCTCCTGCCGTAAACAAAGCAGCAAGACAAATTGCCGTTAATGCCCGTTTTTTGAATTGGAGCGTAAAAACAGATTGGAGCAATTGTAGCTGGTCGTAAATTTTTTTCATGACGGATCGTTTAAAATTGGCCAAAACCATTGTGGACCTATATTGTCCTGTTTTCAAAACCTGCATAAAAAAATCAGCCCACATGCAGACAACTGCATGCAGGGACATTTCATTTAACCTTGTAAAGGCTGTATTCCAGTATTTATTCCGATATGATCAATGCCAAGTTTTGACTCGGAATAACTCTGTGAAATGCAAATACCCAATCATACTACTGGACATTTTCGTTTCAGGGCTTCAGACCTTATAGGTTTCTAAAACCCCTATAAGGTCTCATCGCGCGAAAATGTCCAGTAGTATGATACCCAATGCTTCTTTTGAAGCCTGGCGTATTGTGCTAATAATAGGGATGGATATTATGGCTAATAACAATGGCAAAGCTACAGGTTACCAAAAAGGAAAAGCGAGACAAAAAATCTATTTAAATCCACCTCACTACAAGGCAACAAAGAAGGATTAACATTGTAAAATATTGAAATTCAACACTAAGTAAAACCAGATACTCGCTTTTTTATAACTCATACTACGAGATGTTTTTTTGATATTCCGGTACAGCTTCATCTGTGGAAGTTGAAAACAATGCACCAAGTGTAAGGTTTGTTTTATTTACAAAAAACAATAGACTATCTGTACATGAAATAACCTCTCATGCAGCAATAAAGCCAACAATCCGGTATCCTCGGGGATGCCGGAAAAATGTATTTGTCATAGTGTGGTGTGGTGATCCTGAGAAAAGTAGTAAATACCAGACTTCATATAAAACCAGAAAATGCTTTTTTGAATATTTTCTGCATTTTTATTTTTGGGGATGAAACCTGGTATTTACTTGCTAAAAGAGATTATTTATCCCCGTAATGATGTTTGTAGAAGCGGTTTGTGTGCAGGGGTTTTACCCAAGGTTCCTCCTGTTTTTCAAGGCCCCGTAATGTCTACGACAATAATGCCTAAGAAAAATTGTAATTCCAGGAGTAGTAAATTGGTTTCATGTGTGATTGATAGCATGGCGGTCGTCTTTTAAAAATGAGTAATGATTTCCTACAAAACTACCCTACATGATGATGTAATACATGGACACAAACTAGGTTTTACTCCACTTTAAAAGCCAGCTGTTTTTTATTTTATTCTTTCATAAATCATTTATTATCAATTACATAAACACAAAGCTCTTGACTTAAACCATGATGAATCCAGAGATCAAATCAAAAGCATTAAAAAATTAATTTTGCAAAAAATAAGTAAGAAAAACATATAGGAATAGAGGGCTAATTAAATTTGATTTTAATTAGCAAAGCGTTTGTTGCGAAAGTGGTATGCCTGAGATATACGACGGCGCGTCCTAAAACAGGCGGGAAGGTATTTAGGTAATCAAGACAACCAGTAATTAAGTCAAAAAACTCACACCCCGATTTTGCATAGCAACTTTAAGGGTTCTGATTTTTCTATTGTTTTTACTGGTGGTATCCAGGACTAACGCCCATAAGTCTTCATACGGAATAATTTCTATTTCAGAGGTTTGACGTGCAGATTCGAGTGGAACAGACTTTAGCAGTTCTACTAGCTTTTCAGTTTTACGAATCAGGCTTTTGGTCTGAAATTTTGACTTTGGAATTTGCAACAACATTTTAATAAAGCAATTACTCCTAAAAGTATCGCCCTGCCGTAAATACCTCGAACAATACTTTTCAATAGATTCTATGCGCCCCATTGCTGCATCATGCTTTTTGTAATGAATCAACAGCAATATCTGAACAATTAATATTGGAATATTTAAGCCTCTTTTATCCTTTGAAAAAATGGGGGTGTCATTCAAAAATTTATTTAATTTAAACCGGTTTGATTTTCCATCGCCCGGTCGGGGGGTAATTTTTTGAATTTCAATCAGATAATACACATAAGCTTCAAATATTTTCCAATATTCGTGCACATTGGAAGGGAGGTATTTGTACTTCGAGTGCTCCTGGGTTTCTAAAAAAATCCGATAGGCTTCCTGATAGTTCCGGGTATGCATTGACAGCAGGAAGTATTGCTCCTGGTATTTGAACCAGTTGAACGAGCCTTCATCTAAAGAACCCAGGCATTTGAGTGCGGCATGTTTCCCTTTTTCAAACTCCTTTAACTGGGTGAAACACACCAGCAACTGGTAGTAACAGATCTGAAGCGGTATGTTTGCAACGTATTCCTTGGCTTCAAAATAGGCGATATAGGTTTCACAAACTTCAATTGCACTCCGGTAATCGTGATTGCTGGTCACATAGATTAATTGAATCATCATTGTACACAACCGCAATGCATAAGAATCGGAAGTTTCCAGCAAAGATTTGAGGACTTGAAAATACTCGCCCGCCTTTTCCCTGATTTCAGCTTGTGCAGCTTTGCTGTTCACGTACCGCGCCACCAGGTCGGCATAGAATACCTCTGCTTTGGCCTCAGCCATATAGAGTTGTTCGTAGGTTTGGTACAACTCCCGGTACTGTTCATATTTTTTAAGGTCTCCTTCCCTTGTGGCATAATGCAGGCAAAGGGTGCGGGCAATATCCAGCACTAAGTCTGTAAATTCATACTTTTTGGCAATTTTCAGCACTTTCAGATATAGACTAAAGCCTGCCGCCCGGGCGTCTTTGCCGATGAGGATTTTGGCTGCTGCCCAATCTTTGTAACATTCGTAATACGCCTTCTGGCGCTCGTTGTAGGAAGGTTGTTTCAGGTCAATTAAAAAAAGTGCGTTGACCAGCCTGGATTTGAGACTGGCTTTTAGCTTCTGGTAAGCCTGATCCCCTGAATCTGATCCGAAAAAAAATGCCGCAGCTTCCTCGTCTGTCTGAAAACGGTTCTGAAGAAGACCTTCGTAAAAAGTTTTCAGCTTCTGAGGCTGTCCGTCTGCCTTGGTCTTGAAGAGGTCAACTGCTTTTAATTTACCTTTCGTTAAAATGAACGATAGTTCCTGTAATGCTTTCATCCCTTTGCTTGTTTATGCTTGATTCTGACGCTCCTGAGCCACAACGTTTCCGTGTAACCAGAGCAAAGCTTTATGAACAAATAGTGAACCTCACCGCATAAAAGCAGTAAAAGCCAATAGTGTATTTGTCCATAGTTCCGTCAGAATGGCATACCACTTGGCAAGGCAGCCTCAGATCCCGGTCAAGGGCCTGTAAAAATTGTGCTTGTAATGAAAGTGTATGTAGTTAATACAACATGGCAACTATCACCTCTTATGCGATAACCGCACAGTGGAACAGTCATTGGAATCGGTAAAAGGGAATGAAATTTAGGTGTTGAGTCTGCTTGTGTCTCGCAAAGTTAAGAAACCGAAGAACAAAATGCAAAAAAATGCATACAAAAAAATAAGTCGCATCGCAAGAAGGCGATACGACTTATCTCAATAATCATAATCCCATGAACATAAATAGAAACTGAAAGGCCGGCCGAGGCCGGTATATCTTAAAGTTGTTACTGTCGAAGTTTTGTTTGTTGCTACTTTGTTTGTATAGTAAGTCAGATTATTTTCCGGACAACCTGACTTACTATTGACAAACTGAATCCCATGTACTTTTCCATTTTTTTTGTGCGCTGATTCTTTTACCTGCGCTTATTTCGTTTGACATTACAAACATCCGAACTTTTATACGCTGATACAAAGACAAAAATTGGCTATTGTGAAATCTTCCCACCTTGCCCCGTACGGGTTGAAAATCTTCAACCCACACACAAACAAGATATTACGAAAAAAAATCCATTGATTTTTTAATCAAAAAGTGAAATAAAAAGATTCAAACAGCTCCATTGTGCGTGAAAAAAAAGTAAAAAAAAAGTCCCCGGAGTAGACCTGCTTCTTAAAAAAGTGATCACCCCGGGGACTTTTTTGCTAAAACCAAGCTCAGTGCGCATCACCAAGATGCCAGATATAGAGTTTCCGCTTTGGGTAGTTGATGGAAAAAACCAGCTGTTTCAGAAAAGGAAAGCCCAGCAGACCGTCAATCTCCAACCCGGTATTGGTTTGGAGATGCTGCAAATCGGTAAAAAGGAACCCCATCTGATCATCGAGTGGTAACCCGTCTAATTCCAACCCGGAAATCAATCCCGAAGGCACGGTCTGCATTTGCTGATCCATTCCGCGCACGGCTTCTTCTTGCTGAAGGGTGAGCATTCCGGCTGGAAGCGCTTCCAGCCATTGCCGGTCAATCAGGTTAATCCCGGCGCCGGTATCAATTCCGAATGCCAGCTTGTGCGCGCCTGCCTGGATTTTGACCACGGGAAGGTGATCCTGCAATTCAAACGAAAGCTCCATTAATGGAGATGCCGTGCGGTGCAGCACATTTCGACGGGCATCGTAAAGGGCCATTCGGTTTTGGCGGTAATCAAAAAGCACCTCGTAATGGTACAGGGCATTGTAGCCGACCATGCCCGCTAAAGCGCACTGCGTAGAGGCCTCCAGGTGGCTGATGTCTAAAGCTAAAGCATCCAGGTTTTGAAATGCCATTTCAGCCCATTGGAAGCGGTCTATGGTCTCAGGCGTATAGGAGATGGCGCTCGCAAAACTTCTTGCCTCCTGCCGGGTCGTTGGCTCCGGCGACTTGTTAACAACCATCAAAGGCGCGCCGGTATCCACGATAAAACTTCCGGTACGGCCATTCAATTGCGCTTTCACGATGATCATACCCCGGTTGACCTCAAACGGGATGAGCGCTTCAGCTACGGTTTTGTCAGCCTGCACGGTAGCGGACCTTTTTACCGACGAAGGCAGGGTATTCAAAAAAGAGACGGTATGCTGCCCTTTTGAAGCAAATACCCCTATCAAGAAAAAAAAACAGGCCACCCATTTCATAAGCCTCAGATTTTCAAGTTCAACGTGAACTAACAAAAGTACAGAAGCCCGCCCGTAAAGTCAAGTTAAATTTACATTGAATTCAATTTTAATTTACATTGAGTTAACATTGAATTTTAGTACAAGCCTATCAGAAGAATTTTTCAGAAAAAGAATCCAAAGTCACCTCCCCCCTCGTATGTAGGTCTTTAAGCGTGAAAGTAAAGATCGGCGCCGCTTGCCTTCGGGCAGGCGGTCAGCTTTTGCCTCCCAACAGTTGGTTTTTCCCATGAACTTTCAAGTTCAAACATTTTACAAATTATTTTTTCACCAAATTTTGTCACAATCATGATAACCTATGTCAGAACCTTACGGTCGGCAGCGCTGGGAGCGTTACTGCTCGTTGCCCTGACCGCAAAGGCCTCCAGTCACCGTGAAGCCCCGCTGATCGCCAATGATCCATTAGCGGACAACACGGATGTCTATGCCTTTCGCAGTCCGGACAATCCCAACACCATTACGATTATTGCGAACTACATCCCGGCAGAACTGCCACACGGCGGCCCGAATTACAACACGTTCGGGGAAAACATCCGCTACGAGATCCACATTGACAACGACGCTACGAACCCTGGAGATGAAATTGTTTACCGCTTCACCTTCCGACGGGTCAATGAAGACCCCACGACGTTTTTCAACATCCGCCTCGGCGCTCAAAACCTGAAGACCACCTACACGCTGGAACGCAGCATAGATGGGGGCGCCACTTTTCAGATCATCGTAGAAAATGGCTCCGTTCCTCCTCCAAACATCGGCCCGCGCTCCATTGAAAGCGGCGTCGGTTTGAACACGACTTACGAGCAACTGATTGCCAGCTCGATTTTAACAAGCACGACCGGCGAACGGGTTTTCTGCGGACCGGCTGATGATCCTTTTTATGTGGATTTAGGCGGCGTATTTGACCTCGGCAACCTGCCACGTCAGGGCGGCGCCAGCCCGCGCGATGGTCTTGGTCGCTATAACGTACACAGCATTGCCATTCAGATTCCCATTTCAACCTTGCTAAAGGCCGGCGTTCCAGAAACGCCTGCGAACATCCTCGATCCTAATTTTGTCATTGGGGTTTGGGCATCGGCAAGCCGCCGTACCATGCGTACGCTGGGTGTAAACGGCAACCCGACATCAGAATCCGGCGACTGGGTGCAGGTATCCCGCCTGGGCATGCCGCTGACGAACGAAGCTGTGATTCCGATTGGCTTCAAAGACTACTGGAACGGC
The DNA here is from genome assembly GCA_022841505.1 of Saprospiraceae bacterium. Classification (GTDB taxonomy): domain Bacteria; phylum Bacteroidota; class Bacteroidia; order Chitinophagales; family Saprospiraceae; genus JABWAJ01. The sequence goes on from JALHRK010000054.1 coordinate 12,496, forward strand.
CTGACGCCTTATGAAGAACTGAACGATACTTCTTTGGACGGATTTTTCTACAATCCGGAATTAGCGTTGTACATGGACGATTCCCAATTTGGCGGCGCGGTACCCGCTTTTGCTGCCTTGCGCATCCAGCGCAATTCGCTGCAAGGGTTCGATTTCGGCAACGGACAGGATGGTCTTTACGCCTTGAAAGGCTCCGCAGCAGTAGCCGGAACAGCTCTCGACGATGCAATTTTCGGTACGTTGTTACTGCCCGGGCCAGGATTGCCGCGTTCGGTTGACTTGTGGCCGGCTTTCCATACCGGTGTGCCCAATTTCCCGCCTTACCAATTGGCGACGGGCAAAAACGGCAACCCATTGGCGCCTGGCAAACCTTTCGTAAACAACTTCCTGCCCAATGGCGGCGATATGCTGCGCCTGAACATGGCCGTGCCTCCTACCCCGCGCGACGACCCCAATTTCAGCGCCAACGGCCTGATCACCGCAGCAGTGCTGGGATTGACCGATCCGGCTTACAATCAGACTACGGACCTCCAGTTCATTCCGAATATGGATGGTTTCCCGAATGGCCGCCGTTTGGAAGACGACGTCACCCGCATCGAATTGCAAGCCGTAGCCGGCGTTGTACTGGCCGCCATCGGTTTGTGGTACGACGATTACACGGCAGGTGGAGCAAACCCGGTTACAACAGACTTAGTGGGTGTGTTGACCTATTCTACTGGTGTTGACGCAAACGACAAGCCGTTCAAATCGGAATTCCCTTACGTAGCAACTCCATGGAGGGGCACTGAAACGGGAGAATAATCATCAGATTTTAGATTAAAGATTTTAGACATTAGACGCCAGACCTCAAACTCCGGCGGCTGAGGGTCCGAATCAAAAAAAGCATGTCATGAAATTTAACAATAAACTTTTCCTGTTTCTCGCGCTGTTGGGGCTTCAGTTTCCCCTGATGGCTTCGAGCCACCGCGAGGCGCCGCTGATTGCCGACGACCCGTTGGCAGATAACGTGGATCTTTATGCTTTCCGAAGCCCGACTGATCCGAACAAAATCATCATTGCTGCCACCTATGTGCCCTTACAATTGCCACAAGGCGGCCCGAACTACTACAATTTCGGCGAAAACATTCGCTACGAAATTCACGTGGACAACAATGCCGACAGGCGCGGCGACGAGATCATTTACCGCATCACGTTCCGTCAGATCAATGAAGACCCAAGCACGTTCTTCAACATCCGACTTGGAAAAAGGAACTTGAAACTGGTGTATACGCTGGAAAAAAGCATCAACGGCGGCAAGACCTTCCTGAAAATTCTGGTAAATGCAGTGGTCCCTCCGAACAACATCGGGCAGCGCTCGATCGAGTCGCCGGTAGGGCTCAACAGCAATTACCCTTTCCTGTCGCAGCAGGGCGTTCGCGTCACCCAAACCGGCGAGCGCGTTTTCTGCGGCCCGGTTGACGATCCTTTCTTCGTAGACCTGGGCGGTATTTTTGACCTCGGCGATGCGCCCCGCCAGTCTGGCGCACCACGCGACGGCATTGGCTGTATGAACACCAGCGCAATCGTGCTCGAAATTCCGATTCCATACCTGCGCAAAAAGAATACGCCGGCCACCAGCATCCTCGACCCGGATTACGTCATCGGCGTTTGGGCTTCAGCCAGCCGCCGCCAAATCCGTACCCTGGCTGCAGGCAAAGAAGTACACAGCGGCGACTGGGTTCAGGTTTCCCGTTTGGGCATGCCACTGACCAACGAAGCGGTCATTCCAATTGGCATGAAAGACTACTGGAACTCGATCACGCCTTACCAGGAATTAGAGGACACCATCCTCGATGAATTTTTCTACAACCCAGAGTTAGGCCTGTACATGGACGACGACCAATTTGGAGGCGCAGTGCCTGCATTGGCGCCGCTGCGCATCCAGCGCAACTCGCTGCAAGGCTTCGACTTCGGCAACGGACAAGATGGACTTTATGGTTTGAAAGGCACACCTGCCGTGGCGGGGACTGCACTCGACGATGCTATTTTTGGTACGCTGCTGCTTCCGGCGCCCGGCAAACCGCGCTCGGTGGACCTGTGGCCGATTTTCCATACCGGCGTTCCGAATTTCCCGCCTTACCAATTGGCGACGGGTAAAAACGGCAACCCATTAGCGGCGGGTAAACCATTCATCAGCAACTTCCTGCCAAACGGCGGCGATATGCTGCGCCTGAATATGGCGGTTCCGCCGACACCGCGCAACGACCCGAATTTCAGTACCCTGGGCCTCGTGCAGGCAGCCGTGCTCGGTCTGACCAATCCGGCATACAATCAAACAACCGATATCCAGTTCATTCCGAATATGGATGGTTTCCCGAACGGCCGTCGCCTTGAAGACGACGTGACGCGCATCGAATTGCAGGCTGTTGGCGGCGTCGTACTGGCGGCTATCGGCTTGTGGTACGACGACTACATCGCCGGCAGCGCTAACCCGGTTACGCAGGACCTCCTTGACGTGCTGACTTATACGACCGGCGTGGAAGCCAACGACAAACCGTTCCGCAGCACTTTCCCCTTCCTGGCCCTGCCCTGGAGCGGCGACGGCGAATGCGGCGGCGACGTGGCTGGCCTTGCTGACAACACGCCACCAATACAGGCCATGAACCTCGGTATGGCGCCTACAGCGGTGGGCAGCAAAGCAATGGTGACCAGCTATCCGAACCCGTTCTCCAGCACAACGACGGTGAAATACCGCGTGGATGAACCCGGCGATCTCCGCATCGAAATCCTTGACATGAGCGGCAAAGTATTGACCACTTTAGTCAACGAGTACAGAGAAGCGGGTGTGTACGAAGCCAATTGGTCTGCTTCCGGGCTGCCTGCGGGTACCTATTTTGCGAAAGCGATCAATAGCAGGGGGCATATCCTGCAGGTGCAGAAGCTTGTGAAAAGCAAGTAATTAATTTGAGGAAATGTGGAGGATTTGAAGATTTGAGGATTTGAAGATTTGAAAAGTAGGTTTTCGGAAAACGAAATGTTTGATCATTCCGAGCCCACAATCTTCAAATTTCCAAATCTTCAAATTTTCAAAACTTGTCCCGCTCAGCGCAGAGGCGATCAGTTCTATAAAATGATGCTTAATCGTACATTTTTATTTTTTATTGATGATTGACGATTACATGATTGATAATTGTTAATGTGAGAGATACGTAAACATCAAAAGTGTATGCTTTACATTATCAATCATCATTTATCAATCATCTCTCATCAATCCTTCTTTAAAACGTGAGAAAAATGTAGAACTGATCAACTCTGCGCCCAGCGGGATTGACTTCAAATCTTCAAATTGTTTTTCTTATTTGGTAAAAAAAAACACGTCATGCGTACCCTATCCTTCCTCCTTATCGGCAGCTTGATTGCCAGCTTAATGTTCTCGTGCAAGCCGTCTGAAAGCGACATGGCTGCAAGATTGGGCTTGCCCGATATTCCCAAACTACTCGATCGTCATCCTTCCATTCAGCAGGGTAAAGAATGGGAAACGGTACAAAGCCTTTACGGCCAATACCGCCACGAACTGACTCAAAAACCTGACGCATTGGAGCCAAAATTGAACTTAGCCCAATTGTTTGTCAACGAAGCGCGCATCACCGGAGAACACGGGCATTACTATCCCGGCGCTCTAAAGATGCTCGACGATGTGCTGGCAAAAAAACCAGAAGATAAAGATTTGTTGTTTAGGACCTTAGCCATAAAAGCAGGCGTTCAGTTGTCGCAGCACGAATTTTCGGAGGCGCTCGTTACGGCCAAAGAAGCCATTGCGCTCAATCCTTACAATGCCCAGATTTACGGCGCATTGGTGGACGCGCATGTGGAATTGGGACAATACGAAGAAGCCGTTGCGATGGCGGACAAAATGGTTTCCATGCGCCCCGACCTGCGTTCTTACTCACGGGTTTCTTACCTGCGCGAAATTCACGGCGACGTAAAAGGCGCCATGGAAGCGATGGAAATGGCGGTATCAGCAGGCTACCCCGGACAGGAACAAACCTGTTGGGCGCTTATGACGCTGGGCGAGTTGTATGAAAATTACGGCGATCTCAAACAAGCGGAAATGCAATACCACATTATATTGGAACAACGCCCGGAATACCCCTTCGCCATTGCGGCGCTGGCTAAATTAGAAATTGAAAAAGGCAACGACGCCGAAGGCGAAAAGCTGCTGAAACAAGCATGCAACATCATTCCGGAATTTGGTTTCTACGAAGACCTGGCCCGCATTTATAAAAAACGCGGAGACAACGCCGCCTTCGAGGAAACGAAAAAAACGGTGCTGGAAATGCTCGCCGACGACGTAGAGCACGGCCACAACATGAACCTTGAATACGCTAATTTCTACAGCGAACTGATCGGCGATACCGACAAGGCGCTTGAATACGCGAAAAACGAATACGAACGCCGCCCGGAAAACATTGATGTCAACCGCGTGCTGGCTGCCCTCTACCACAAAAAGAACGACGCCGCCAAGGCAACGGAACACCTGAAAAAAGCGGCCCGCACGAATGGCGCACACCCTGAGTTGATGGAATTGAAGCAGGAGTTAGCGATGAGGTAGGTTGCGTCTTTGTTCAAAATTTATCCTGGAACGGGTACTTGCTAGCATGGTGGGTACCCGTTTTCTGTTGTTAAAGCGCCAAAATGTTTTAGTTAAAACTCCTTCCGGATTTTTATTTCTTTTGCTTTTGTCCTATTTTTATGACCTGACCTTGCTTTATACCTTTATCATAAGGCGGATATTTTTTCTGCGATCGGCTTCCTTTCATACACTTAGAACAACACACAAACATTGACGGCGCTCTCCACGCATTGAATATCAATGTATTGCGTACCCGTAAACGCGTGTTTTATTGTTGTTTTTATAACCACATAAATTTCTGATGTATGAAACGATTTATTTTCTTCCTTTCAAGCTTCACGCTTTTCTTCATGCCCACCCCTGCACAGGGACAAACATGTCAAAGTTATTTGTACTTTTTAAACATTGAAGGCTTTGCCTGTCCCGGCGGAGAAGGGACAATTTGTTTCGAAACCATAGCAGACAATCTGACTCCGTACAATGTATGCGATGACTACGTTGTTGAAATAGAATACCCTACCGGGGCATTTATTTACACAAATCTGGGAGATTTTACACTTCACAGTTTTAATCAAACAACAACAGTGCTCAGACATATTCCAAATGTTGTTTACGATGTTTATACTTTTGGATGCTTGGATGGGGTCATTCAAATTCCCAATACGGTATTTACGATCCGGATTGTCAATCCTAACAATCCCAGTGATATCGTTTCTACACAAACTTTTCAGTTAGACAACATCGTTACCGTAGGTGCTCCCAGTACAACGACCTTGTTGTCCAGCGTTATTCCGGCGCAGTTATTGCCGGTCAGTTTAGCGGCTACGACTTCCCAAAGGGTCAGAATTGAGGGAACGCTGATCATTGATACGGATTACAGTTTTGGTTTTCCTTCTTCAGGAGGAGGGACTAATGAAATTATTATGGGCCCGGGGGCAGCTATTGAAGTACAGGCTAACCGGAGCTTAGTTTTTAATCGTACGCGCATTCATGGATGTAACAATACCTGGGATCGTATTCGCGTGCTTCCTGGTGCAAAGCTCACTGTTTTTCGTAATACCCACATCTCGGATGCAACAGTTGCCATAGATTTGTATGATGCCAGCCAACTAAATATGTCCCGTGGCTTTTTTTCAGAAAATGGCATCGCTATTGGGTCATTCGGTACTAACCAAAAAACGATCACGTTCAATTTTTTCTCTGATTTTTTCGGAGCAAACTCTGTAATACGAGACGGGAATGAAGGCATTCACTTTGAAAATGTGGATCTGATAACGCTGTATGGCGCATTGGTATTCAGAAACCTGAATACTGGCATCTATCTGGATCATACAGATTTTAATGGTGGTTATCTGAGTTTTTACGATTGCTTCACTGGGGTTGGTACTGTTAACCACACGGATGTATTAGATCTTTTGGAATGCAATTTTAAAAACGGACATATAGGCGTGTATGGTTTCGGAAATACGGAAATGGCCGTCAATTATTGCGTTTTCATAGACGGTAATTATGGCATCGTACGGTTCGGGGGGAACATCAATGACCATGCCCTGGTTGAAAACACCGTTTTTATCTGTAAACAGGCCAGTATCAGTGCGATAATCCCGCCTTCGAGCGCCGAGATCCAGTACAACGACCTGCGCTCTCTAAACCAGAATGTTTACCTCTCCGGCTATGGCACAACGCCCCACGTCTGGGCCATTCAGCATAATGACGTCATCGAAAACACAAATACGGTCACCGGGGTAAACGTACACCTTAATAATACCATCAATGCCCGAATATTCAGAAACCTGTTGGCCGTTTCCCTGACGGATAACTTCAGGGTAAGTGGCGGATACCGGAATTTGATCGGGTACAATATGGCTTATGCGTTCGGTGAAGAAAACAACGTAAATATTACCGGCAGCCCACAATCTGTTGTCTATTGCAATATCTTAGAAAACTTAGACCAAGGCATTGGTTTGCAATTTTTGAATGATTGCGCCGGCAGCGATATCCGGAACAATCAAATGACGGGCAATACTTTCAACCTCGGCTATGGTACCGCCGCCAATGTGTATGCCAATACTGGTACACAAAGCTTCAAAGGCAATATTTTTGACCTCAGTACGCCTGCAAATCCCAAGGCTATTAATTTTAGCAATATTCTTGTTGCTCAGGCAAACCGTTACCTCGTTGGCTATCTTGCCAATATCCAGGGTGATCCCTATTATCCATATTTTGTGGCTCCCATCGCTGATTGGTTTCAGAAACTTGAAGACGTTGACTACATCTGCCCCGAAGGCCTGACCCCTCCGGAAGACCCCAAAGAGAAACAACTGCGGGTTGCTGCCGAATCGGGCATCGGGCTGATGAACGCCGACCTCGGCAATATTTATGGAGATGCGGTTGCATTCGATGCACAACTCAAGCTCCTGCGCCATTTAGAAGAACTCGCTTCGTTAGCATCGCTGACCGAAGAACAACAGGAATGGCGGGGCTACCTGTCTGAAACCGCTGCAGGTGGATTTGTGGCGTTTGAACAAGCCTTTGCAGCAGCCGTAGCCGTCCCGGAAAACGAAACCGAAGCAGCAGCGGAAGTAGCCGCCAGCATCCGGGCTGGTCTTGCTGAAATCCGGGACATCGAATGGTTTGAAGTTTCGGAAACCTTGGGCGAAATTACTTTTCAGGAAGAAGGGCTTGCGCTGCGCAACTCGAAAACGGCAGAATTAAAAACCCAGATCAGCCAGCTTGCCGAACTTCGGAAAACCGCCACCCAGAACCTGCAAAACGCCCTGCCTGAATTGGAGGCATTGAACAACAGCATCGGCGGGCTGTCCACGCTCCCGGCGCAAAACCTGAAAACCATAAACGCTCTGCTGTTGAAGCAATTTGCTGCCGATTTTGCCGGCTATTCGGAAAGCGAAGCGCAAACGCTTTCGGAGATTGCGACACAGTGCGCTGGCGAAGGCGGAGAAGCCGTTTATACGGCGCGTTCCTTGTGGGCCATGCACACCAAAGATTTGTCGCCACAGGACTACAACGACGAATGCATCCCAGCAACTGAAGCATTCCTCAGCCGCCCGGCTGCTCTAGCGGCCATAGCATCGGGCGATATTTTGAATCTGTATCCAAATCCCGCTTCAGGCATGACCTTAGCCACCTTACCAGAAGATCAAGCTTATTCCGCACTCCGGATCAGTGACATGACCGGTCGCGTAGTCCGTACTTACGCAGCAGAAGAAGGGCAGCGTCAACTATACATGGATTTATCCGGTTTGCTGCCGGGATTGTACTTCGTTTCTCCTGAGGGGGGGGCAGGAAAGGCCGTCAAATTGGTTATTACCAGATAGAACGGTTCAAAAACCATGCAGGCAATTGCTGTTATGTAGCAGTTGCCTGCTTTTTTCATTGCAAAAAGTTCAGGACTATGAAAGCTATCTTCACTATATCAACTATTTTACTTTTTTTCTTACCTATTTCCGCCCAGCGCTACGACTACCAGTGGCCGATGGGCTATGGTTCTAATTTTGCATTGGATTTTGGAATTAGCATGCTGGATTTTAACGACCAGAATGTGAATGCTTATCCCCTGATTGAAATAGACGGTTTTCATTTGGGCGAGGCTGGTAGTTTTATCTGCGACGAAAATGGGAATGTGATGCTGATGACCAATAATTGCAAAGTGGTGGACGCTAATTTCCAGACCATTTCAGGAGGGGACACGCTTACTCCAGGGTACACTCACGACAATTTTTGCTACATGGGGTCTTTTCCTTCTCTGCAAGCGACTCTTTTTTTACCGGAATTCAGTAATGATTCTACTATATATCTGATTCATAATGATGCTTTGCTCTCAAATGCTCATCAAAACGTCATCAGTAGAGTTTTTTATGCTTCAACCATTATAAGACGCAGCGACCAAACTTTCTACCTTAAAGAAAAGCAATTATTGTCAGAAGAAATTATGGTACCCGGGCGCGTTACAGCCGGAATACATGCTGACGGCGACAAATGGTGGACCTTTGGACGAGGTTATGGAACAGATCGCTTCTACAAGTTTCTGGTGGGCGCAGACACCATTCAGGGGCCTTTTATTCAGGATATTGGACCGGAGGCAAATACCTCAGAATTAGACGGAGGACAAGCTGCATTTTCCCCCAATATGGAAATGCTGGCTTTGAATAGCCGATGGGGAGTATTGCTATTTGATTTTGACAATGCAACAGGAGACCTTGGTAATTACAGGGTGATTCCTTATCCCATGATGGAGTACGCCAGAGGCTTGGTCTTTTCTCCTGATTCCCGATTCATATACGTTTCCACCGCAGACAACCTGTATCAGATTGACCTCAATCCTCAACCCGGCGAAGAACAAGTTGTGCATATAGCTTACGTCTGGGAGCCAGACGAAACGGGCTGGCCCATCGGCATCGGTGAGATGTTTATTGGCCCAGACTGCCGCATTTATGTAGCCCCCGCTACGTCTACATACTACATTCATGCCATTCACCAACCAAACGAAAAAGGCGTCGCTTGCCAGTTTCAAAAAAAGGCAATACGGATGCCGACAAACCTGCTTTTTCGCTTTCCCAACCTCCCCATGTACCGCTTCAACGGCGCCTGCGACCCCGACATTCAATGGAGTTTCCCTACAAGCGTAGCGCCGGAGCCGGAAGCAGCCGCAACAATGCTAAGGGTGTATCCGAATCCGGCGCGTGATGAGGTGGTGGTGGAATTGGCGGATGGAAACGGCTATCAGGCCCTGCAAATTTGCGATTTAACCGGTCGCGTAGTCCGTACTTACGCTTTAGAAGAAGGGCAACGTCAACTGCACCTGGATTTATCCGGTTTGCTGCCGGGGCTGTACTTTGTGTCTCCTGAGGGTGAGGCAGGAAAGGCCGTGAAATTGGTAATCAGCAGGTAGATATGCATTGGGTATACCGATAGCATGAAGCCACGAGCAACCGCGATACTGCCGAGCCCTGGTCAGCGCTCGGCAGTAATAACCGGTCTACTCCTGCACAATCATCCGCTTTGTCACCCGAAAATCACCCGCTTCCAGGGTGTAGAAATACAAACCTGCCGACAATTCCCTTGCCTCCAGCATGATCTCGTGTCGCCCTGCGCCGTAGCTGTTCCGGAGTACCTTTACCACGCGCCCACGGGCATCGCTTAGCGTAAGCGTCACTGCTTCATACGCCTGTGGCAACCAAAAACCAATCACCGTGCTTTGCGCAAACGGGTTGGGAGCATTCTGTTCAAGGATGGCTTTGCTGCTGCTCATCACCCCGCTGCTAAACAGGATGGCGACATCCCACAACCCGCCTGATGCAGGATATGCTTCTGCCGCAGTGACCTGCGAATCAAAACCCAGGACGGCACTCAGCCGCCCGTTCGTTTTGGCACGAACGTGAAGGGTAAACAGCTTTTCTTCCGCCAGAAAGCCTGCATTTTCCGCATGCCAACTGGTTGTGATCAGTCCCTGAGCAGCGTACTGCAAGCCAAAGTGTTCTGCTTTCGCCAAGCCGTATTCCACACCGGTCAGCTCCAAAGCAGCCGGATCAAAGGCCAGCGTGCCCTGATAGCCCAACAATTTCAGGCCATCCGAAGCTTTAAAAACAAGGGCATAATCAAGTCCGGCCTCCAGGTTTACGTCTTCCACCCTGAAGGCGAAGAGCCCCTCCGTGTTTCGGGGTTCAAGCGCTGCAAACCCCGTCGCGGCGCTCAGGTTCACATCGCCGATCTTGACTGCAACAAAATTGGCATCCTGAATTTCGCCTGCCAGGTCGTTTACATTGTACACTTCCGGGAAGGTTTCAAACCAGGGATTCGTTGGTACCGGGAATACGTAATCTGCCCGAATAAAGCGCCAGCTCGTATTGTTTGCAAAAGATGCGTCCAAAGCCAGAATCAGCCTGCGCAAGTGAATCAAATCCAGCGTGGTGATCTTTTTGTCGTTGTTCACATCCGCAGCAATCATTTTGTATGGGCTGTCCAACAATTGTATATTCAGAATATGACGGGTGGTGAGGATCAAATCGAAGGTAGAGACCCCGTTGAGCGGCAACGTGTCCATTTCCGGCGCTACGGTGAAGTCGGCTTGCAGCCCGACAGGTAAGTTGTTGAAAGCATACGCACCGGATGACGGGGTTGTCGCATTGCCACTCATCAATCCACTCAGGTTTACGGCCACGCCGGCTACCGGTTCAGCTGCTTCTGTGGCAATTAGGCCTGCAATTCGGCCATCGCCAGTATCGCAAAGATTGAACATATTGTCCTGAACCAACACATAGGTTTCGCACCAATCGAAATTCGGACCGCCTACCGTGCCGTCGGGCTGAACCGCATACGGGTTGAATGCGCTGTCCCAGGCGTAAATCCGGATAATGACGGTACCCTGGTCATCGCAGGTTAAAACAAGGCTTGCCAGATCTGCGCTTGGGATGTCCGTGCCGGCCACTACTGCGTCCGCTTTATGAATCGAATACCGGATTGGCCCCGTACAGTCGCTCAACGGGCTGACTAAAAAGTCCGATGCCCAGATGGTCATGGCGCCGGAGTCAAAATTGCCATCGCCGTCAACATCCGTGTTGGGTTCGGTGGGCATCAATTCGATGGCCAGGCCGTTGATACAAACCGGCGCCGGGGCTTTGCAGTCCACGACTTCAAAAGCGATTTCCATCGAAGTATCATTGCCACAGCCGTCCGAAACCTGCACCTCAAAAAGATGAGCGCCGAGGGGGAAGGTTCCGCTGATGACAAAATCCGGGTAGGCGCCGGCCAGTTGAGTCGTGAGGTCAATTGCATCAATATTGTCCGAAAATTCATCCGAAAACACCCGGATTGTCAAATCATCCGGCGTACAGTTTTCGCTGATTCGGAACGGTACCTG
>JALHRK010000055.1 GCA_022841505.1 Saprospiraceae bacterium
TGCCGTAGCTGCACCAGCAACCGCCGGTTTTTCTACTTTCGGACGACCCGGACGTTTCTTTTCTGTAGTAGCTGCACTTTTTTCAGTCGCTTCCACTTTTACTTTAGCCGGGCGGCCTGCTTTTTTTGCAGTACCGGCTGTACTTGCAGCTTTTGCCGGGCGTTTTTTCCTGCCAAAAATAGCAACCGGTTCACTGCTAACCGTAGTTTCTGCTGTTTTTGCTTTTGCCGGACGACCTGCTTTTTTCTTTACTTCAGTGGTTGGTGCGTCTGCTGTGTTGTGTTGTTCTTGTGTTTGCTGCGGTGACTCTGGCGCAGGCTCCTGTGTTTTTTTGTTCATTTCAATTGTTAATTGATTGCTTAATATGACTAACGTGCGTTCAATAATGCCTGTTGAAAAAAATCAGACAAATTGTTAAAGGCTCATTGAAAATGTGCAAAAAGCGCTTAACACACCTCTAAAACTGATGAGGCGATGTTTTGTTGTCAATTCGGCCAATTATTTTACACACGCTAATTTTCGCAAAGTTATGCAAAAGAAATAATTATTGTCCAAAAATAATACAACCTAAAATTGGCCCTTTTGAAGAATTGCATGTAAAGCCACGGGGATAAATATTTAATCATCTTATAATCAACACATTGAATAAATAAAATAATTTTACCCCTCTGGTATCTACAGAGAAAAAGCAGAATAAAAAAGAAGATTTTTAAATCTACTACCCATTTGTGTAAAACCTTTCCAGGCCCCAAAAACTGAATTTTATACAAAACAGCTATTTCAACTCTGCCGGAATTACAGAGATCCGCTCTACCTGGTTGGATCTTAAAACTAATAATTCTGCGGCCCGTCCTATTGAATTTTCATCCAATAACTTATGCAAATCGTCAATGGAAGCGACATTTTTGCCGTTAAATCCGATGATGACATCCCGATTTAAAAGGCCGGCGCCGGCAACCGGACTGTTTGGTTCAATCGTTTCTACCAAAATTCCGGAAGTAACATTTAATTGGTTGTAATTCACCACGCGGGGATGTAATTTAATGGCCTGCCCGGCAATGCCAATGAACCCTCGACGGACTTTGCCGTGCAAAATGAGTTTGCCCACCACGTATTGCACTAAATTGGAGGCCACGGCGAAGCAAATGCCCTGAGCCGGAAGAATAACGGCTGTGTTCACACCAATAACTAAACCTTTGGAATTGACTAACGGACCACCGCTATTGCCGGGGTTGAGCGCGGCGTCTGTTTGGATTACATCGTCAATCAGGCGCCCTGTTTCGGTTCGCAAAGTTCTACCCAAAGCGCTGACGACACCGGCTGTTAGGGAATATTGGAAGCCATAAGGATTGCCGATGGCGATGGCGACTTGTCCGACCTGAAGGTGCTCGGAATTACCAAATGCCGCCGTAGTTAGCCCTTCCCCGTGAATTTGCACCACCGCAATATCCGTAGCAGGGTCATCTCCGATCGGTTTTGCCACAAACTTGCGGCCATCCTGAAGGGAAACCTCTACCTTTTGGGCGCCGCTGACCACATGGCTATTCGTAACGACTAAGCCATCGGAAGAAATGATAAACCCCGACCCTGTTCCGCCTCCTTGCCGGTTATTACCGCGGCGGGATGGCTTATGAGCCTGTATTTGCACAACTGCATCGCTAACCCTTTGAGCAACTCCAACAACAGTTCGGGAGTATGCGTCTAAGATTTCATCGTCGGTGTACGTGCTAGCGTGAAAAGGATTGTCCGGAGAATTTTCTGAGTGAGTAAGGAAATGAACCATGAGCTTTTATAGTTTTCACAACTATAAATATGCCAATACGCCAGCCCCGTATTGTGAAATTCATAAGGCGTCAATATGACACTCAAACCCCCTTACTTTCGGAAAAAATGTCACGATGCGATCCTTTTCAGGACATCTTTGGTATATCCGAGCATTTCCGGCGTGAAATCAAGATGGGTAACCAAGCGAACGGTTTGTGGCCCAAAAGCGCTTGCTTTAATTTGATGTTCCGCTAATTTTTCCAGGAATGAAGCAGCCGTGAACGGTGGTTTTACATCAAAAATCACAATATTGGTTTGAATGGGCCGGATGTTTTCAACGACTTCGCATTGCTGCAGCGTGACGCCTAAGGCCCGGGCATGGTCGTTATCCTCGCGCAACCGGGCAATGTGGTGATCGAGCGCATAAATTCCGGCAGCAGCCAAATAACCGGCCTGTCGCATTCCTCCCCCCATGACCTTGCGCACCCGGCGGGCCTGACGAATAAATTCAGCGTCGCTGATGAGCAAAGACCCGACTGGGGCTCCCAATCCCTTGGAAAGGCAAACCGAAATACTGTCAAACAAAGGGCCGGTTTGTTGGGGCGTTTCGCCCGTTTCCACCAACGCATTAAAAATGCGGGCGCCATCTAAGTGGAGTTTCAGTCCGCGGTCACGGCAAAGCGCTGAAATGGGTTGCATTTCCTCTATGGTGTAATAACTTCCACCGCCTTTGTTGCAAGTATTTTCCAGCACGACTAAGCGTGTTCGCGGGAGCCAGTCGTAGAGCGGCTTGATGGCAGCGGCGACTTGTGGTGCGGTAATTTTCCCATGAACGCCGTGCAGCAAATTGACGGCTACTCCGGAGTGAAATGCATAACCGCCGGTTTCGTATTGATAAACGTGAGAAGTTTCTTCCAATACAATTTCATCCAGAGGCTGGGTATGAACTTTCACCGCGATCTGGTTGGTCATGGTGCCGGAAGGACAAAACAGGGCGGCTTCTTTTTGAAACAGGGCGGCTGCTTTCATTTCAAGCGCCCTGACGGTGGGGTCTTCACCAAAAACGTCATCGCCTACTTCCGCCTGAAACATGGCCTGAAGCATGGCTGGCGTTGGTTTGGTTACCGTGTCGCTGATCAGGTTGACAAACATGTTAATTCGTATTTGAAAATTTGATAATTTGAAAATTTGAAGATTGCAACCAGCTTGATGTCATTCCCCATCTTCAAATTACCAAATCCTCAAGTAGTATTTGAAAATTTGGTAATTTGAAAATTTGAAGATTGCAACCAGCTTGATGGCATTCCCCATCTTCAAATTACCAAATCTTCAAATCTTCAAATCCTCAAGTAGTATTTGAAAATTTGATAATTTGAAAATTTGAAGATTGCAACCAGCTTGATGTCATTCCCCATCTTCAAATTACCAAATCTTCAAATCTTCAAATCAATACGGGTCATCTTCCAGCACATTCCCATTCACGTGCGTCACACCCAGTGGCTTCACGTTTGTGGCAATACTGCCGCCGTCTTCATTTTTTCCTACCACGAATTCCACTTCATCTCCTTCCCGGAGCTCGTTGAAATCGCCTCCAATGACGCTTGTGTAGTGAAAAAACAAATTATTTGGCGGATACTTTATAAACCCATACCCGTTTTTAATACTAAACACCTCACTTGTAAGCACTTCGCCTTCTTCCGGCATTTCAAGCTCGGCCGCTTCAGGGCTAACGAGGCGACGGCTTTCATTAAGCACAAACAAATTGGTGATTAATGGATCGTTGCGCTTGATGCGGTTGTCAATAATTTCATGCATGGCAACCGGATAAGAAACTTCTTCCAGCAGATCCTGCGAAGTGCGGGTAATCATGCGTTTTCCCATATCGGTCGTGTACTCAAAATCCCAGCTTAGCGCCATTACGCGGGTACCGAGGGTATTCAATTTTCTGACCAAAGGCACATAATCTCCATCGGCAGCAATGAGCACCAGCACGTCGAACCGTTTATAAAATGCCAGTTCAAAGGCTTCCAATGCCAACCAGACATCAATGCCTTTCTCTTCACGGCGTCCAAAAACGGTTTTTAGTGGAAGGTAGTGGGTGGTAATCCCGACCGACATCAAAATGTCGTCAAAAACGCGATCCCAATAAAGCGTATCCGCCCGCTGACTGGCTTCCCTGGCATTGAGCCTGCCCCTGAAATAATGTGCGTCTACAATCTGACAAAGATGAGCCTCTGCTCCTTCCTCCTGCGCAACCTGATTTCGGATAAATTCGTGCAACCCAGAAAGACTTAACCGCCTTTTTCGCGGGTGGTCGTAGTTGTAATAGTTGCTAACGTGCAAGAAATAATTGCCATCGTAAAAAACAGCAATTCGAACTAACCTTTCTTTCATGTCCAAATACTTGATTAAAATAATTAATATAACAAAAAATACGTAATACATGAATCATAAAATCCTAAGCTTTCGGGCATAGCAATTTTTCCGATGCCGATTTGACAGGAATGCAGCGGCAGGGTGTTCAAGACGCCTTTAATATCTGGTTCAAAAATTTAGCGCATTAAACAGCCCCGCAGCAGTCCTCCTCAGGGGAAAAAGCCGGACTTGGTCGCTGAAAGGTTCTGAGAAGCAAGGAAGGGTTTGTAACTTGTAGAAAACTGACCCGGTAAAAACAACCTGGGCTATCAGTTTTTGAGTCAATATAAAGGCAGTGAAAACGTGTATCGCGTAAATTTTCGTCTTCAACTTGTTATGAACAAATGAATTAGGGTATATATATATCTCTGCCGTTTCCATAATATTGAATATAATTGAGGAATAGTCCACCCGAACGTCCTGCTTCAAAGAACTAGCCACAAGCTATACTTACAGCACGGCAAATGTAGGTAATCTACGAAACTTTTTTTGGATTATTTCATTTTTATGGTTGGGTCTGCCCAAGAGATCGAATCAAGCAGACTAAGCCTTTATCACCTCCAGCAGACTGCGATAAACCCGTCTCTCTTCCCCTGAAAAAAAAGCTGATGCCGACATCCAGACGGCTTCTTCGATGTCTTCTTCGGCCTGGGGGTGAAGTTCCCGTTCTTTCGTTTCCATCCGGTACCAGTAGGTGCGCTTCAAAATGCGGCGGCCATCTTTTTCTCTGTACGTGTGGTAAGTAATCATCAATTCAGCGCCCAAATCGAGCTGTTCAAGGCCGGTTTCTTCACGAACTTCCCGCAATGCTGCTTCGGAAGGGCTTTCTCTTTTGTCAATTTTGCCTTTCGGCAAATCCCAGAAACCACGCCGGAAAATGAACAGGATTTCGCCGGCGGGGTTTAGGACCAAACCGCCTGCTGCCTCGATCAATTTAAAAAGAGAAAAAAAATCGCTGACCAATTTTTCGTAATCCTCCGCATAAAGCGTAATGGATTGAAACCTGTTGGTCTTTTCCAGCATATCAATGTAGCCGCTCAGGTGCTTGGGCTTGCCGGCATACCGGGCAACGATGTTTTGCGTGTCGCCTATTGAGTTTTTGGGCATCCCTGCAGCTTCTTTCAACAACAAGGGGGTATCATTGATGTATATTGTATACATTTGCGGTCATTTTTTTAAAAGAAGCGTCTATTCTATGGTATCGAGCAATATCGCTACGGAGATAGCAAAACGCCTGCTGCAAATAAAGGCAATAAAACTGAGTCCGCAAAAGCCATTTACCTGGGCATCTGGTCTCAAATCTCCCATCTATTGCGACAATCGAATGGTTTTGTCCCATCCGGCGATCCGGCGATTTGTGATAGATTGCTTTGTGGAAAAAGCGAAAAACTTCGCGCCTTTCGACCTGGTTGCAGGCGTAGCCACTGCGGGCATTGCCCATGGCGCCCTGCTGGCCGACCGGCTTGACCTGCCTTTTGTTTATGTGCGCGCAAAAGCTAAGGAGCATGGTCGTCAAAACCTGATTGAAGGCGAAGTGCTGGGCAACGAACGGGTGCTGGTCATTGAAGACCTTATTTCCACCGGAGGCAGCAGTCTTTCAGCAATTGAAGTACTAAAAGAAGCCGGCTGCACGATTGCGGGGGTGCTTGCCATTTTCACCTACGGCTTTGATGCAGCAACCGATGCGTTCGAAAAAGCAGCCTGCCCGTTGGATACGCTGAGCCAGTACGATGCCCTGATTGAGGAAGCAGCCCGGTCGGGTTATATCACAGGCGCGGAGGTGGAACTCCTGCAAAGCTGGAGCGCCGACCCAAAAGGCTGGAGCGCCTCCGGATAAGTGCCTGCACTCCTAAAATTCAATATTGTACTATTGAATAATTACTATCTTTACCCACTGTGCATCAACTATAATCTAACCGAAAAACGATGTCTGTTATTACACCTAAATCAGAGGAATTCTTACAAAGGTATTTGAATAACGCGTCGCCGACGGGGTTTGAAGCGGAAGGCCAAAAACTTTGGCTTGACTACATCAAACCATACGTAGGCGAATGGCAAACAGACAATTACGGCACTGCGTACGGTATCATTAATCCGGGCAAAGACTACCGGGTAGTCATCGAAGGCCACGCCGACGAAATTTCCTGGTTTGTGAATTATATTTCGGATGATGGTTTCCTTAGCGTCATTCGCAACGGCGGCTCGGATCACCTCATTGCCCCATCCAAGCGCGTGAATATCCACACCGCCGACCGCATTGTTAAAGGCGTCTTCGGATGGCCGGCCATTCATACCCGCCAGGGCGACGATGCCAACCTGACGCCCAAAGTTGAAAACATTTTCATTGACGTAGGCGCCAAAGACAAAGCCGAGGTGCTGGAAATGGGCATCCATGTGGGTTGTGTGATTACCTATGAAGATGAGATGACCATCCTCAACGACCGGTATTACGTTGGTCGCGCATTGGACAACCGCATCGGGGGTTTTTGTGTGGCTGAAGTAGCGCGCCTGTTGCACGAGAACAAAATCGAGTTGCCTTTCAGCCTTTATATTGTGAATTCGGTTCAGGAAGAAGTTGGCCTGCGCGGCGCAGAAATGATCGCTCAGACCATTAAACCCAACATTGCCATTGTCACGGATGTTACCCACGACACGCATACCCCGCTCCTGAGCGCCAAAAAGCACGGCGATGTGCGTGGCGGCATGGGGCCGTCGGTGACTTACGCGCCTGCCGTACACAATAAGTTGCTGAAACTGATCATTGAAACGGCTGCCGAAAAAGACATCCCTATTCAACGGGAAGCTGCTTCGCGCCGCACGGGCACCGATACCGACGCATTTGCTTATTCCAATGGCGGCGTGCCGTCTGCCCTCATTTCCCTACCCTTGCGTTATATGCATACGACCGTGGAAATGGCGCATAAAGACGATGTCAACAACGTGATCCGCCTGATTTATGAAACACTGCTCAAAATTGAGCACAGCCATAATTTTAAGTACTTCTGAAATCGTTGATTGCGTTTGTTCAGGTCATTTTTTACGGCAACTACTGGATTGCCCTGGCTGCATTGTGCATGACCTGCCAAACCCAATACTTGCTGACCGGCCATTACGGGGTTGCATCCCCGGTGGCTCTTTTCCTTTTTTTCGGCACGCTTTTTATTTATTCTGCGCACCGGCTTTACGGGTTGTACGCCCTTAGTCTGCCAAAGGATTCTCCTTACGGCAAATTTGCTTTTTTGCTGAAAATCAACGCGGGGGTTGCCGCAATTGCAGGGGCCTTGTGCTGGTTCCAACTTCCCGAAACAGCGCGTTGGCAGGCCCTGGCGCCCTGTGCCTTAGCTTTGGCCTATATCCTCCCGGTCATGCCTGGACGCCGGCGCCTGCGCGAAATAGCCATGCTGAAAATTTTCCTTCTTACTGCTTGCTGGGCCTGGCTCACGGTCATCGTACCCGCGGTTGCCGGGGGCATGGGTTGGAGTACCGTTGTGCCGGTAATGCTGCTGGAGCGGGCTGCGTTCATTTTTGCCATTGCCCTCGGATTCGACCTGCGCGACCGCCAACGCGACCAGGAGGCCGGCCTTGCAACCCTTCCTGTGAAATTGGGCGTACGGGGCGCTGTTTTATGCGCCGCAGGCAGTTTGCTGCTCACAGGGGGAATTGCCTGGCTTTTTACGTCCGCCAACATATATCCTGCAGCCGCTTTTTACAGCATCGGGTTGTCGGGGCTCTGCGTCCTGGTTTTGATTTCAAGGTCTGGGCGAAGTTCCCTCAGCCCTTATTATTTTTTATTTGGGTTGGATGGCCTGATGATCCTGCAATTTTTATTGATCATATTGTAGACATTTTTCAACTTTACGGCTATATTTGGGCCAATCACATGAAACGGGCTTCCTGCTCTGAAGCCATAAGAATAAAACGAACAACACTTAATGACCCTGTGATACACTATAAAAAACCAGGGACTTTCTCAGGAAAGTTCAAGGTGCTGCTATGATGTGTAACGAATAAAAACCATTGATATGACTCCTGTTCATTTCTCTTTCCTGCGTTTTCTTAAAAGGCATTTGGGCATTCTTGTTTTTTATTTTTTTGCGCCGATGAGTTTGTGTTTTGGTCAGGCTTGCCCAAGCACCATTTTATTTACCCAAATAAACCCGGCTTGCCCAAATGTGGATAACGGCAAAATCACCCTCACTGTGCTCAATTCCGAGGGGCAAAACATCACAACAAATGACGAACTAATTTTTCTCTGGTCTTCCGGCCAGGACTCAACCGCTTCCCAAATAATGGACCTTGCGCCTGGCAATTACAGCGTTACGGTAGTGAATTCAAATCCAAATCAAACCTGTGACTTCCAACCATTTGTTACGGTTAACATTTTGGATCCGTCAATTCTTGAAATTGAATTTTGTCAGGAGCTTAGCCCTTCTCAAACTGTAGGAGGAGAAACGGGCATTGGAGAAGTTTTTTTCTCCGGCGGTAAGCCCCCGTATACCATTTCATGGTCGGGGCCGGTTTCAGGTTCCACACAACAAGATAATTTAGGAAGCGTCCAAATTCCGAATCTTAAAGCAGGGGTATATGCAACCACTGTAAGCGATGCATGCAATTCTACTAATTCTTGCACCATTACAATTACAGAACCTGATTGCGATTACCTGACGAACGACGAAGAACCCGTCATAACAAACCCATCCTGTTTTGGCGAACAGGATGGACAAGCTGATTTCACCCAACTTATTGGGAACAGCAATAATATTCCAGGCATTATTTCTTTTAACTGGCTGAACGATGGCTTTATTACCAACGATCCGATACGGCCTGGGTTGGCAGCGCAAAATTATGCTGTTGTCATTCAGGACAACATCACCAGGTGTAGAGATACGGTCGCAATGACAGTTTCAAATCCCTCCTTAATTACGATCCAAAATATTGTTATCACTCATGATGGGGCCGAAAATGGCGGCCAGGGACAGATAAAGTTCAGCATATCGGGAGGCACGCCTCCTTACAGGGTGAACTGGTCGGGAGGCTTGGGAGCAACTACCGGTTCTCAAACAAATGTCCAGCCCGGTGAATTCCCTTCCATGGTCGGCCTGTTGCATTCTCCAGCTTATACGGTAACCGTAAAAGATCAGGAAGATTGCGAAGCTTCTGTTGGCGGATTGCGGGTTGACCGGATCATGCGCATTAAACGCAATACTCAGGTAGCGATAAAATTCCCTCCTGATATGGACGATGACGAGCGATGCCAGTACCTTAAGTCAATTGTTCCCAATTTTGACTGCACGCGCCAGCCTGAACGGGAATGTTATTGTAAAAATGGCGCAGATTCCATTGTATTTATAACGACCGGCAACACGGAGATCAGCTTGAATTCCACTCCACAAGTTACGCAAACCACGGTTAAATCGGATACATCAGGCGTTGGAAAAACATTAATTTCGCCTGCAATGCGCTCTACCAATGCGGCGGAAGCGGACTGTACTTACTCAAGTACCAACAATTCCATTCTAATCAAAACTCATCCTGTACGGGTGGCCATAATTGATTCAGGGATTAAAGTGGATCATCGGCGTTTGAAAGGCAAAGTTTGGATAAACGGACGAGAAACGGAAGGAGATGGCAAAGACGATGACGGCAACTGCTTAGTGGATGATCGTTCGGGCTATGATTATCCGAACCAGGCACACGTAGTCGTAGACGAAGTAGGACACGGTACCCATGTGGCTGGAATAATAGCTGATGCTTTTCCTGACAATGTTGATCTTCAATTGATCAATCTTAAGGTGTATGCCAATCGGGAATCCAACTCAACGAAGCGCTCAGGAGATGCGATAGACGTAGCTTGCGCTATTTATTATGCCATTGACAAGAGCGCCCAAATCATTAATCTAAGTTTGGGCTACTTTAATAAGGAGCCGAGTATTATGCTGTACGATGCGTTGAAGTTAGCGGAACAAAGGGGGATTTTGGTAGTTATTTCCTCCGGGAACGAAGCTACAAATATTGACAACAATCTCCTTACCAATCGTTGGCCGGCCAGTTTCAAGAATGATTCAGAGTCGCAGACAGAAGGAATACTACCTGGGTTAAAAAACCTGATCGTAGTCGGCGCTGCGGATGACTCCGGCAAAGCATTGGCAAAATCATACAGCAACTGGGGGCCTGGCCTTGTTGACATCCTGGCTCCCGGCAACATCACCAGCGCGTTTATTGGTGCGGAAGAAGAAAAAGCGTTGGAAGGTACTTCTATGTCTGCAGCATACATAACGCATGTGGCTGCAATAGCGAAAGCTTATGAGCCCAAAATGAGCCCAAGGGAATTTATTAACAAACTGCTCAAAGAAGGAAGCGATATCGTCAACGAATTAGATACGATTGTTGGTTGTAGCTGTGTGGTGAACAAAGACAAGCTGTTTCAAGCGATGGATCTTGGCACGCAAACCACCCCTGTAACTGTACAGGGAGTTCCTGTGCCACCCAGACCCAGTATCACGATACCGGTAGCGTTTCCCACAGGAGGCATTAATGTCCCTTTCGGCAATGGCGGGATTTTTTATCGGGATGTTGAACTAATCATTGCCGGAGGGTTTGAGCTTGCCCCGAGCGGCAGCCCCAGGCAGTATGTTCCGAATAATGTATTCTACCGCAAATTGTTTTGTGATACAGACCGGATTATCTGGAACGGGCTTGGCAATAATAATGCTCCGTGGCGTGGAAGAAGAGATCCCCAAAACATTCAACGCTTCGTCATGGTTTACATCGGTAATGAACGGATTTATGGCCCTCAACCCATAAGAAAGCAGTAAAAAAAACTTTACAACGAATAGCCGAAGGCCCAGATTGCATATTCGGCTATTTGTTGTATGCCTTCAAGCATTCATCATGAGCAAACACTTTTCCCCACCAAAACGCTTTTTTAATTTAGTCCTTGCAAATCTATTGGTTATTCTGATCTTGTCCTTTAGCAGATGTAGTGAAGTAGCAGAGTTGCCAGAAATGGATAAGTCAGAAATAACCAGATTAGACTCAATTGCACAGGCTTTTCACGATGAAGGGCTCAGGCTTCAGAATTTATTTATGTGGGAAGAAGCAATCCCAAAGTATGATTCAGCTTTGTACCTCAGAGACTCCTTGTCTTTGCACTTGAAAAAAGTAGAAAAGTTAGTAGCAGAAAATATCCTGCAAGGCATTATTCGTTCGCTCCAAAACAAAAGTAACTGCTACTACTATGGTTTACAAGCTTGGGATAGTGCGGAAAAAACGCTTCAGGCTTCTGTTACAAAGCAAGAATTAATTCAAAAAGAATGGCATTTTTTTTGGCCCCTTCGGATGGGGCGGGCTTACCAACTTTTGGGTCAAGTGTATGATAAAAAAAATAATATAGAAAAAGCCTATTCCAGCTATTTGCTTGCCACAAATTATTTCCAACAGGCAGGCAGTGCTTGCATTGAAGAGCATCGAAATACCTTGATAGACATCAGCGGTTTAAGCATTTCGCTGCATGATGCAGAGAATATGCTGTTTTATTCCAAAAAGGCAATCGAACTAAGCCAGGCAGAAAGCCTCAGAAATAACGATGCCGCGAGGGCTTGGAATAACTATGGTGCTGCATGCGACCTTAAAGGCTGGCCAGAAAAAGCCCTAGAAGCTTACGATTCTGCAATGGCTATATACCAGATAAATCCTGAAATTAATAACTTTAGTGTAATTAGTATTTACTACCATAACAAAGCGCATTCGTATCTTGCAGCAGGACAAGCTGACAAAGCATTGCTTTATATTGATACGGCTATAACCCGAAACAGCACACAACAAAACCTACCAGAAGACCGGTACCGTTTGGCTAGCAATCACACCACTAAAGGGGATATTTTACAAGCTAAAAGAAGCTATGAGGACGCCATCACTTGTTATGAAAAAGCAATTATGCTTTACTCAAACGGTACCACCTTCACCGACAGTTCAGTAAAGGACATTAATGTAGCTGTAATTAGCAACCAATATAAAAATGACCTGCTCGATGCAATCCGCGCCAAAGGACAAACTTTGCTTCATACCGAAAAGAAAAATGAAGCGTTGGCTTACTATGACGCTGCTATATCTCTGGCCAATAAGTGTCGCCTGCTATTTGGTGATGAATCATCGAAAATGAAGCTGGCTGCGCTCACCAAAAAAATCTTTGAAGGCGCCATTGAGGTTTGCTTGGCTCTGTCAAAAGAAGAGGAAGCTTTCCGCTATGCGGAACAAAGCAAATCGTCTGTCTTACTGGAGAGTGTTTTGCAACTGAAAGCGATGGCCCGCCTGCCTGATATTGATCCTGCATTGCAGAAAGCCTGGAATGATGCCCGAACGGAAATAAGCCGCCTTAACAAGGAATTGAATGAGTATGAAATTTCCTCTCCTGAATATACAGAACTGAGAAAAAAAATAAAAACACAAGAGGACGAGTTAGGTCAAATCGAACAAAGGTTACAAAAAATCGAAGCCTACGTCAAATTGACCACTGCATTAAATCCGCCTGACATTTCCGTCATTCAAAATAACTTGCTGGAAGAGAACCAGGCGCTGGTAGAATACTTCATCGGTGAAAAACAATCCTATCTTTTTTACATTCCCAAAAGCGGAAAACTACAAACCTACCGGTTAAATATAGATCGGCGCACCTTGGCACAAAAAACCGATTCGCTCCTTTTTGCCATTCGTTTGCCCCATGCCGACACCTCAAGTATTAAAGATGAAGGCATTAGATCATTTTTTGAGGCGCCTGATATGGAAGAACGTTGCGACAGACTATATGCCAAATATGCCAGCGAGTTGTATGACACCTTATTGGCTGTTGCGCGCCCTCCTTATGTTGACTTGCCGGAGCGGCTCATTATTATCCCCGATGACGTGTTGGGGTACCTGCCATTCGACGCGCTGCTGACAAGTAAACCAGCTGTCGGTACAGGTAAACCAGATTATGGCAGTTACCCCTACCTCTGGAAATCACCCTGCCACATCAGCTATTGTTACTCCGGCGCTTTGCTTAAAGAAATGCGGGATAATGATCTTCGCGAAGACGGCAATGAAATGCTTGCTTTTGCCCATCCGCAAAGAGGTTTCAAAAAACAACTCCAGGATTTAAAAAAATTATTCAAAGCTCCCTGGAGTCTTTTTGCAGGCAGTTTTAAAGTAATCAAAACTAAAGACCAATTAAAGGAAAGCGTCCAAAACGCGCGTTACCTGCATTTTTCCACCCATGGCTATGTTGATGACCGAAACCCCAACTATTCTTACCTCGACATGAGGGAAGAAGGGGAATCGAGTGAGGATAACAATCGCTTGTACCTGTTTGATATTTATAATCTGAAAGCACAAAATACAGCCATGGTTGTCACAAGCGCTTGCGAAACAGGATTCGGACGGCTCAACCGCGGCGAAGGCATCATCAGCCTTGCACGGGGCTTTTCCTCAGCAGGCGCTTCCAGCATTATTACCACATTATGGAGTGTTTACCAAACAGAATCGGGCGAACTCTTCAACATATTCTACGAAAACCTACAGGATGGTAAGACTACAAAGGATGAAGCTTTATCAAAAGCTAAAGCTTCTTTTATTGAAAACAACGAACTTGCAAAAGCGCCTTATTACTGGGCCGGCATCGTTCCGGTAGGAGAAATGGAACCAGTCTCCCTTCCTCAAAAATCAGAAAAAAAGTCATTGCTGTTACTCGGCGGGCTAGCGCTTGCCTTGATTATTGGACTATCTTTGAAAAAATCGTTTAGCAAAAAGAAACAATAGAGTATTTTAATTTTTCATCAACTCGGCTTCAAATACCTTGATTTTATTATTCCAGCTGGCATTATTTCCGATTTCTTGCTTGAAGCGGTTCAGTTCCTGCTGAGCCATTGCTTTGTTTTGGTCTCCCCAGTAAGCAAGTGCAAGGTTCCATCTTAAAGAGGGATTATTCCTGTGTTTTATGGGCAAGTTGGAAAAAGCTTCCTTGTTGGTTAAAAAGTAGTTATAAATGCGAATTGCTTCCTTGTAATTTGTCAAATGGTGATATGCATGTGCCAGCAAAAACTGGCTTTCATCGTACCATTTACTTGTTTTTGGGATCGCGGATAGCAACGGTACTGCTTTCTTAAAATCTTCATTAAAAAAAGCGTCGGATGCTTTTAAAAAAGCAGCTTCCGGCTCCTGGTTTGCCTTTTCTGCAGAATCTGGCATCACCATCAACGTCACCGCCAACGGCGGCTCCACAAAAAACTCCTGCCAAACAAAATACCCTGAAAACCCAGCCACCAGCAGCACGGCGGCAACAGCCGCTAATCGCCTGCCCATGGAAATGACTTTGGCGCCGCCCGAAGCTGATTCAACCGGGGGTTGATTGCCGGCAGAAGCGCTTTGCCGGATGCGCGCCTCCTCTTCCTGAAATATTTTTTTTAGGGGGTGCTGCCTGACCACGTTGCGCAGCGCTTCTGGTAGCTCCTTTTCGATTTGTGTGTTGAACGGCTCCTTCATGTTGTTAGAATTGTGTGTGTTTGAAGACTCTTGATGAAATAATCTGCCTTATTTTCACAAACACCTGGGGTATCCTTATTTTTTATTACCCCGAAGTTTTTCAAATGATTTAGTCAAATAGCGCTTGCAACGGTTTACCTGCGTACGCAGCGCCACTTCCGAAGCGGCATCCGTCCAATCTTTAATATCAGAATAGGGAATTTTGAACCAATACCGGCAAGCCAGCAAAAACTGGCAATTTTCGCCTAAAGCCTCCAGGGCTTTATACAGTAACGCGTGGTCCTCTTCGCTATACGTGTCAAGTGCACCTTCGCCAGAATCGGGCAGGTCGGGAACCGGATCAGTTGCCGTGAGGGGCAAATCGCCTTCATTCCCGCTTTTCAGCATATTGGCGCCAATGGCTGTGAGCAGCGTTTTGATGCTTGCTTTATTGCGCAAACCAATCAGCCATTCATCGCCGTGCTCATCCTTGACTACCCTTATTTTTTGACCATTGATGTACTTGATGATCACAATCCAGGCATCCTGGTAAACATCCGTGATGTCGTCTAAACTGATCTTTGGAAATTTTTTACTGGCATAACTGACGAAATAATCCCGGTATTGAGCATATAATTTGCGGAAAGCAGGATCCTGGTCAGTTTGCAGCGCCCTCACAATGGCGCTGTCTTCCAGAGCATCTTCTGCCCTTTGGTACATGCTTTTGAGGTAAGTTTCCGCAGCATTATTCACAAATTCCGGAACCTCATCGGCCCGATCAGTCCATTTTTTGCGATCGTAGTCCAGCGCGTCGTGCAGCTTTGAAAATGCGTACTGAAAGGCGTCTTCCCTTTCGGCTTCCGTTGAAAGCCTGAATGCAGCAACAAATGCCCGCTCAAAGTCTGCAAAATAAGCATCCTTTGCTTGCGTAAAAGCGGTTTTCCACGCGATGCGCTTTTCTTTTTTCAGGCTGTCCGGCACGTCTATGCTTGCAAGCAAGGCCGTCAGCATTCCCTGGTTTTTGTTTTGCCCCATTTTCAGCTCGGTTGGTTTTTTTCCTAAATCTGAGCGAGTTGGGCTAAAATTACTCAAAAAATCAGCCATGCAAAATTGCTTTACCTCTTTATGTGGTTTCGCAATAAACGTGACAGTTTTTTTTAGTATTTTTTTATTACTTAGAGAAACGCAGGCGCAAGCCCAAACCAGGCGACACCGCCTGTGTGGCAGGATTTATTTCTAAACGCGGCTGTAGCTGCAAACTCAGGTCGTCGCCAATATCGAAGTCCATCAGGTGGGCATCAGTATAAGCTTCTACGCCTTGCAGGGCATAAACCAGAAACATACCAATGTAGGAAAGC
The DNA here is from genome assembly GCA_022841505.1 of Saprospiraceae bacterium. GTDB lineage: Bacteria > Bacteroidota > Bacteroidia > Chitinophagales > Saprospiraceae > JABWAJ01. Next base: position 16,032 of record JALHRK010000055.1, read on the forward strand.
TGGGTGTCCTTGTCATATCCATCGCGCAACGTACGCAAAGTGAGTACATTATCAATGCGTGTATCAGAATATTTATGTGGCAATCCTTGTAATTTTAGTTCGAGCGCCTTTTTCAGGTCGCGGTATTGAGTTTGGTTGAAGTTAATTGCATACACAATGCCGCCCATCGCCGCATAAACAAGCGGCACCTTCCAGTAGCGTCGGTTGTAAACCTGCCCGCCTCCGGGAATAATTGCCCACATCAGGGATTTTTTTGGAACCGGCAGGAATTTCTTTTTTACCGGAGCGGGCGCCGTGGGAACCGAATCCTGCACCTGAACAGGCGCAGTCTGTGCCCCAATCCGGGCTGGCGCCACACAAAGCATCGCAAAAAACAGCAGCAAAAGCAGTGGTAATTTCATAAACCGTAAACGTTTGGAGCGCGCACAAAGATGTTTTTGGGGGTACTTTTATGATTTCCGTTATTGCTCCACGCAACGATAAAACTCCGTCAACTGATCGGCGGTATCAAATGGAATCAAAATATGGCCCTTGCCATCCTCTTCTAATTTGATGTGGATGCGGCCCGATCCAAAAAAAGCCCGGAAATCGGCCAGGATGACCTCATAGTCAGAAGACAATTTACCAGGGGCTGCCAACTTTTCAGCGGGCACCTTTTTAGGGGCTTTGCCAGAATAAGCTTTGACCAATTTTTCCGTGTCGCGCACCGACATTCCCCTGCTCAGCACTTCGGCCAACGCTTCTTTTTGCAGCAATTTATCCTCGATGCTGGCAATGGCGCGCGCGTGCCCCATCGAAAGGTCATTGCGCCGGATCGCTTCGATGACCTCGATGTGCAAATCGAGCAGGCGCAGGTAGTTGGTGATGGTACTGCGCTTTTTCCCCACCCGTTCGGCTAAACGCTCATCGGTCAGGTTGCATTCTTCTTTGAGCCGGTGGTAAGTAATGGCCACTTCGATGGCGTTGAGGTCTTCGCGTTGTATGTTTTCAATCAACGCCATTTCCAGCATTTCCTGGTCGTTGGCGATGCGGATGTACGCGGGCACTTCCGTCAGTCCCGACAATTTGGAGGCGCGCCAGCGGCGTTCGCCGGAAATAAGCTGGTATTCGCTGGAGCTCAGCCGCCGAACCGTAATGGGTTGGATGAGGCCATGCACCCGAATGGAGGCTGCCAATTCTTCCAGCGCATCGGTGTCAAACTCCTTACGCGGCTGATCGGGATTTGCTTCAATTTCCCCAATCGGAATCATCGCAAAGGCGTGCGACAGTTCGCGCACGACCTCTGCGGGGTTTTCCCGGATCGCTTCGTCCATTTTGGCCGAAAAGAGGGCATCAATACCCGATCCAAGCTGCTTGGCGCCGACTCTTACTACTTGTTTAGCCATAGTATTATACGTTTGCCACCGCGTGACCTACGGTAGCCGGATCATTGTTCTTCGCCAAAAACTCATTGGCTAAGTTCAAAAAATTGACACTTCCGCTCCCCCCGGCATTGATCAGCACAACCGGCATGTGCATGTTGGGCGCTTCTCCGATTTTGGAGTTTCGGTGGATGATTGTATCGTATACCTTGCCTTGAAAAATTTCGCGCACCTTGCCGATGACCACATTGGCCAAACGCAGGCGGCTGTCGTACATCGAGAGCAATATCCCTTCTATTTTTAACTCAGGATTGAGGTTCTTTTGAACCAGGCGGATGGTGTCCTGCAGTTTGGCCAATCCTTCCAACGCAAAAAACTCGCATTGTACAGGCACCAGCACCGAGTCAGAAGCCGTGAGGGCATTTAACGTCGTAAGACCAAGCGAAGGCAGGCAATCAATGAAAACGTAATCGTATTCATCCTTGACTTTGTTGATGATGTCCTGCAGCACATATTCCCGCCGGGGGCGGTTGACCAATTCGATTTCAGCGCCCACCAAATTAATGTGGGACGGCATGATGTGCAGGTTGGGCGTATCCGTTTCGTAAATGGCTTCAGTAGGATCCAGCTCGTTGATGATGCAATCATAAATGCTGGTTTCCACCACATCGGCGGTCAGCCCGACTCCGGAAGAAGCGTTGGCCTGTGGATCTGCGTCAATGAGCAGAACCTTCTTTTCCAGAATGGCAAGGCATGCTGCCAGATTAATGGCCGTTGTTGTTTTGCCGACGCCGCCTTTCTGGTTGGCTATGGCGATCACTTTTCCCATTTACCTGATGTTTTATCGAAAATGATAGGTGAAGTTAAGGGATTCTTCATGACTTCACCTGTATAAGGAAGATTCGTTGCGAAATGCCCACGCTACAATTCCATGCTTCCGCCAACGGGGAGCAAAATTAACGATTTTCCCCTATCCGAGAAAGCTTTTTTTACCACATCGTGATCAATTTTGATGTACCCGAAAGTGTCGTAGTGGCACCCGATGATCGTATTGCAACGGATAAAATCGCTTGCGATCAAGGCATCCGCGTAGTCCATCGTAAAATTGCCGCCAATGGGCAATACGGCAAAATCGAGCGAAGGGCAAGTCATTGGAATCAACTGCATGTCCATCGTCAGGGCGGTATCGCCGGCAAAATAAAACGAACATTCTTCATTCCAGACGACAAATCCGCCGGGGTTGCCGCCGTAAGAACCATCAGGCAGCATGCTCGAATGCACGGCATTGACATACTTGACCTTCCCAAAATCGAAAGCCCACTTTCCTCCGTGGTTCATGGGATGCCCCTTTAATTCCTGCTTTTCGTACCAGGTGACGACTTCATAGTTGGAAATTATGGGCGCGCCGGTGCGCCGGGCAATGGCAGCTGCGTCGGCCACGTGATCCCCATGTCCGTGCGACAACAGGAGGTAATCAGCCGGAATCTGGTCCACCGCGATGGCAGCAGCCAGGTCATTCATGCTGATAAAGGGATCGAAAAGTAAGTGTCGGCCCATCGTTTCGATGCCGATGGAAGAGTGGCCGTAGTAGGTGATTTTCATGTTCGTGCGCTTTGATTAAAGGCCGTAAAGATAGCAGTCCCGTTTTTTGTTTACCAAGACACATTTTATCTTTATTTTCGCAGTTGGGTGCGACGCTGTTTTCACCACAACCAAATTACACTTTCTTAACCAGATACGACAACCTAACCAAATTTATGAATCGAATTGTAACGCTGGATGAGTTCATCATCCGCAGACAAAAGGATTTTCCTTTTGCCTCAGGCGAGCTGACCGGCTTGCTGCGCGATATTGGCGTCGCGGCCAAAATCGTCAACCGCGAAGTCAACAAAGCCGGACTCCTCAACATTCTGGGGGTAGCTGACTCACAAAATTCAACCGGCGACGTTGTTCAAAAGCTCGATCTGTATGCCAATGACAAACTGATCGAGTGCCTGAAAAACAGTGGAGAATGTTGCGGCGTCGCTTCCGAAGAGTGCGAAGAACTGATTGCCATTCCGCCTGTTGACGACAAACCTTCCAAATATGTGGTCGTCTTTGACCCGCTTGATGGCTCTTCCAATATTGACGTAAACGTTTCAGTGGGCACCATATTTGGCATTTATCGCCGGGTAAGCGACCCGGCAGGCCCCTGCGCCATTGAGGATTTCCTGCAACCAGGCAATCAGTTGGTCGCCGCGGGATACGTACTATACGGCACGTCCACCTTGCTGGTCTACACCACCGGACGCGGGGTGAACGGGTTCACGCTCGACCCGACCATCGGGGAATTTTGCCTTTCTCACCAAAACATCCAGATTCCGGCGCGCGGCAATTATTATTCGGTGAACCAGGGGTACTATCTCAAATTCGACCTCGAAATGCGCCGCTACATTGACCACTGCTCGGATATGAACCTGATGCTGCGCTATATTGGCTCCATGGTATCGGACATTCACCGCATTCTGTTTCAGGGCGGCATTTTTTTATACCCCAATACCCGGAAATACCCGCAGGGTAAACTGCGCTTAGTGTACGAATGCAACCCGTTGTCGTTCATTGTGGAACAAGCCGGCGGCAAAGCCATGACCTGCCAGTTGGAACGGGTGCTTGATCTGGAAGTGAACCACCTGCACCAGCGCGCCACGATAGCCATGGGCTCGCCGGATATGGTGGATGAAATGAAGGAATTTGTGCAGCGGTATAGCGCAACGCCGATTTTTGGGAAACGATGATTTGTTATTGGTTACTGGTTATTTGTTATCGGGTCTATGTAGGTTCGGGAAATGAGGATGGGATGGAATCTTGATGATGGTTTTAGCCAATGGCATTAGTTCCGGAGAGGGTGTGCTGTGGGGTGAAAAATCCCGATACCGCTGGGCGTACCAGGGCATGAAAGCAATGAATAAACTCGATATCCCATTTGTGACCACGAGCTGGTCAGCAGTTCATTGGAACCAGTAAACTTGTCGCATGGGAGTCGCCATACAGCGCCCCGAAAGGCGGATCGGCTCGCGGTGGGCTGGGTTGTGGGAGAGGGCGCCTTTTTTTGCCTGTCAGATACCTTTGATAAGGTTGATTAACGATCAACAGGCAGATCCAATAATAATCTTAAGCCTGAAAAACAGGCAAAAATCAGCGGCGAGCCGAGGAGCCAACCTGGAGCCGGACAAGGAGTCCAACCGGCAATTTTTCCAATTTTCAAGCCTGAAAACCAGGGCGCATTATGGCGACAAGCCTTTTTGTTACTTTTTGGGCTCAAAAAGTAAAAAGAAACCATGCGCAGAGGGCAATCGGCTAAATTCCAGCAGAATTTCAGGCAAATGCATAGACAAAATATGCACTGCCTACGCTCAGCGGTAAAGTGGTTTAATACAAGGATTTGACAATGGGTTTATTTGATTGATTATCAGCTACAAATCATCAAGTCTTGTTTTTTATTCAACCCTTCCAGGGTTGGGAGGTATCTATATGGCCTCTTTTTCCCCCGATTGCATCCGGGGTTATTCACAGTTAACCGCTTCGCGGTTGCTCGTCGCTATTTTATCGCCTTTCATTAATCAAGAGTCAGCACAAGCCATCATTTGAGACAAATTGCCTCCAAAAACATGAAACAATCCCATGGCCACAAAAGGGGCTGATATTGCGGTTAGAATCAAAAAATAATACTGTAATGGGATTTTGCGGGGCTGCTCATAGAAGCGAACAATGAGATCAACTATCAGAGAAGCGGGCAGGAGCAACAACAAGCAAAAGCTTGTAATCGTACCGATTAACAACCTTGCAAGACAGGGATTACCTATCATTACCAATAGGTAGATGACCACCCATACAAAAAAGAGGGTTGCTATTCTTCTGTTGGTCATGATCTATGCTCAAATTTCAAAATCCGGCAACATCCGGAATTTCATATGAATGACTTATCCAAACTCACTCACCGAAGAAAGGTCGCCTCCAAAAGCGAAATACAGGCCCATGGCCAGCAACGGCGCCAGCGAGGATATGATCATCAGGTAGTAATACCAGCGCGGCACTTTGCTGCGTTCGATCAACTCAACCACCAACGCCACCAGCAAAATCAGCAGACAGATTCCTGCAAAAATGCTGCTGAGCACCAGCGCCAGGTAGCTGTTAAGTACCCAGATCACCAAATAAACGACGACTTGCGCCAAAAATATTTCTACCAGCCTCCTGTTCGTCATCCCTGTAAGTTCTTTTTTCTAAATTTGATGAACACTTTTCAAAGCGCTTTGTTAGGCTTTTGATTCGCAAAATTGCTAATGTTTTTTGTTTGTTTATACTTTATACAAGGCGCTTCCCTTTGGTGAAGCGCCTTTTTTAGGCCTCAACCCCATCAGCGTATCTCATAGCCCTCCTGCTTTAACCGCTCTACCACCGCTTTGATCGCTTCGCTTTGTGTGCGCGGCCCCGACACGTTAACGTCAAACGTATTGATCCAGAAATAAATCTGCAACTCAACGATGCTTCCGGTCACTTGCCCAATGACCACATCCGGTGGCCGCTCATCGCTCAGAATGCCCGCGACGGGTTGAAGGACTTCCAAAATCAAAGCGATGGCCCGCTGTAAATCAGCACCATAGTTTAACCCGACCTTAAATTGCTGGCGCAAAAAACCATCAATGGTTAAGTTGTAAATGGGTTGTCGCAAAATCAGGCCATTCGGCACAAAAACATCCTTGCCGTCCAAAGTTTTGATTTGGGTGTCGCGCAGGTTCATTCCGATAATTTTGCCTTCCACCCCGGCCACCTGCACCGTATCGCCCATCCTGTAAGGGCGATGAAAAGTCATGACAATTCCGGCCAAAAAGTTTTCGCCAATGTCTTTAAACGCGAAGCCGATGATGAATGCCGATACGCCTGCCCCCGCCAGGAGGCTGGTGGCTGCACCGCCTAATCCGACTGCCTTAAATGCGACCAATATGCCGATGATGATCGGTATATAACCGGCTAATCGCGCAATAAAATCCGCCAATAGGGGGTCATCCGTTCGCTTGCGCAGCCTGTATTTTGCAATTTTCCGAAGATTGACCGCAATAAAATAAAAGACCGTCAATGCGATGATTGCCATGGCCAATCGTGGCAGCAAAGCAATAAAAGTATCGTAATACGTATAGAGGTGCTTCGTAAGGTCGTTCCAAAATTTATCCATAAGTTGCGATTTTTAGTGAAGATAACAAATACCTTTACCTGCGCCTAAAAGCAAATCAGGAAATGGATCTATTACAGGAACTTCAGGAAAAATACATTCAGGAATTCGCCAACAATGTTCCATTTGGCGAATTTTTACTCAACATCCTCATCACGGCGGCGCTGGCCTCCCTCTTGCGCCTGTTTTATGTGCGCTTTGGGCAGACGCTTTCCAACCGCCGCAAATTTGCAGCGAATTTTCTGCCGTTAGCCCTCGGCACCCTGCTCATCATCATGATTGTAAAATCGTCCATCGCGCTGTCGCTTGGCCTCGTTGGGGCCCTGTCCATCGTGCGGTTTCGGGCAGCCATTAAAGATCCGGAGGAACTCACCTACCTTTTCATCGCCATCGGGATTGGGCTGGCAGGCGGCGCCAATCAGCCGGTACTGGCAGTTGTCACGTTCAGCATCATCCTCGCGCTGTTGTTCCTCAGCCTTAAAATTGCCGGGAAAGGCGCGGCGCGGCGCGAAGGCGCTTATTTTATCCACATCCGCACCGAGTTGGACAGCGTGCAAACGGTTTCAAAAATCCTGACGGATGCCTTGCCATATGTGGACCTGAAACGGATGCACGCACCCGGAAAAGGGTTGGAACTTTCTTTTCTCTGTAAATTTGATTCGCTGGAACAATTGGAAAAAGTAAAAACGGAACTTCAGGCACTTTCTCCGGGGAGCGCACTTTCCGTCGTTGAGCAACCCGACTTGGCATGATTCTTTCCGATAAATACCGCTTTAACCGCCGCCGGCAGGAAAAACGCATGCTGGCCATTGCCGGGCTGTTGTTGTTTGCCGCCGGGTTGATTTACATCGTCGCGCAGGCGGTCAACAGCCGACAGGTCTCCCCAAACCGGGTTTATTGCGATGCTGAAACCGTGCAGGGTAAACATTTCAAAGGACAAGGCGGCCTGTTTTCAAACAGCGCCAGCCAAAGTCCCGATCGCGCGCGATCCGGCAGTTTTGCCTGCAAAGTGCCCAAAGGCGAAGGCATCCAGTTCGGTTTCGGCTACGAATGGCTGGGCGCTAAGGCCGGCGAATTGTTCACCGTTTCGGTCTGGCGTTTTAAAAACCCCGGCAACGAAGGCAGTTTGGTGGTTCGGGCGGATAATGTACTCTATTTTGAGTCGAACACCCCCGTAGAGATGGATGGCCAGGGCTGGGAAAAATTGGAAATCCGGTTTCACATCCCTTACGGCAAGCCGGTAGACAAAGTAAGGGTCTACGTTTATGCCAGCGGGCAAAAAGCCATCTTTTTTGACGACTTGTTGATGGAAAAAACGGCAACGCTCTCTGAAGGCCATTTCCGTCCGGAGGCGCTACACCTGCAAATT
>JALHRK010000056.1 GCA_022841505.1 Saprospiraceae bacterium
TGCTTGACGCAAATTGCACGGCGACGCTGCCGAATTACACACCCCTGGCTACTACCGGCAACAACTGCGGGGTACAAACCGTAACGCAGTCTCCGGCAGCGGGAACCTCCGTTTCTGGCGCTGGCAACATGACAGTGACCTTGACGGTAACCAATATCAATGGCCTGACCAACACCTGCACCTTCACCGTGACGAAAGTAGACAACACGCCTCCGGCAATTGTCTGCAAAAACACTACCGTATTTATTGGAAATACAGGGACGTACACGCTCCAACCCGCCGATGTGTTCAATGCAACGGCTTCTTCAGACAACTGCTCCGGCGCGCTGACGGTGACGAATATTGCTCCGGCGACGGTGAGTTGCGCCCAACTCAACCAAACCATCCCGGTAATGGTCACCGTGCAGGATGGCAGCGGGAATACAGCAACCTGCATGGCACAAATTACGGTGCAGGAAGGTTCGGCTTTACCCATTGGCTGGAGCAGCAATAACATCGGAAATGCTAATGGAGCGGCCGGATACAAGGCTTGTTCGTCCAACGGAACCTTTGCGGTGTCCGCGAATGGATTTTCGACTTCTTCCTCAGATGTACTGCATTTTACTTCGCAGCAACTGTGCGGCAACGGAGAAATTATTGCCCGCGTTGCGACCGTGAGCGGCGGCGGCTGGGGCGGTGTCATGATCCGCGAAAACCTGATGCCGGGCGCGAAAAAAGTGACGTTGAAAACGCCGTTGACCAGCGTGGTTCGCCGCGAAATTCGCCTGGTCACCAATGGCGCAGCATCCATCCTGAACTTCAACCGTCCGCAACACGTTTGGCTGCGCTTGGTGCGCAGCGGCAGCACGTTCACAGGTTATACTTCTTTGAACGGAACCACGTGGAGTTTTGCCTTTTCGGCAACGGTGAGCATGGCCGGTTGCGTGCAGGTTGGGGTGTTTGCGGAGAGCATCAATGCCAATACCACAACGACGGCAACTTTCTCCAATGTATCGGTTAACGGGTTTTCAAACAATGGTTTAACAAACGGCCTGCCCGACATCCAAATGGTAGCGGAACAGGACGAAGAAGTCCGGATTTTCCCTAACCCAACAACGGGTGAAGTAACGATTGATCTGGACATCCACGCCGGAAAACCGGGTACGATTCAGGTGTTCAATGCATTGGGCGCGCTGACGATTCAGGAGCGCTTAGTTGCGGGCAACCCCGAAACGCATCGCCTGAATCTCGGTGGCCCCGCAGGTGTGTACACGGTGGTTATCCAGTTGGATGACCGACGGATTGTGCGCCGGGTGGTGGTGGATCCGAATGGTGGGAAATAGTTTTTAGATTAGGTGTCGGACACTTCCAAAAGTGTCCGACACCTAATCTAAAAACTATTTCATCAACCGGCTCACTTGCCGTTCACTTTCCAGCCCTACCTGCCGGGCAATTTGGCTCTTGGACAAATCCGGTTTTTTGAGCAGTTCTGCGATTTTTTCCCGGCGCAGCAGCATAAGGTAATCGCCGATGGTGATGCCGGTTTCTTTTTTGAAAATTCTGGTGAAATTCCGGGTGCTCATGTGGGCGAGCTCCGACAATTGAGCGAGCGAAGTTTTTTGGTCTAAATGATCCACCAGCCAGTCCTGCACGGCGTGGATCCCTGCATGGATATGGTTTCGGTGGCTCATAAAAACGCTTTGTTGAGCTTGCCCACCTTCCCGGCGGATGTAGACGACAATTTCCCGGGCTACTTTATTGGCGAAATAGGCGCCCATTTCTTTCTCCACGATGTACAGGGCCAGGTCAACCCCCGAAGCGATGCCCGCACTGGTAAAAATGCCGTCTTTTTCCGTAAACAGCACGTTTTCCTGCACTTTCAAACGGGGATATTTCTGCTGCAATTTTTGAGTGTATTTCCAATGCGTGGTGCAGGTTTTTCCGTTAAGCAGGCCGGCAGCAGCCAGCAGGAATGCTCCCGTGCAGACGGAACAGAGGTTGGCGCTGCTTTCATAAGCTGCAAGCAACCAGCGGAATAAGCCAGGCATGGCCTCCTTGTGAGAGTTGGTGATTACCTCAGTGTCCATGCCGGGAATGAAAATGTAATCGCCGTTTTGGGGCTCAATTTCCGAGTAGTGCTTCAGGTTGGCGAAGCGCAAACCGGAGGCCGTTCCTGCTTCGTCGGTTGCAAACGAGCAATATTCAATTTCAAAAGGGGCTTTGTAAAAAATGGCCTCGAAAAACACCTGGTCGGGCCCCGCAAGGTCGAGTAAATGAGTGCGGGGCGAGATGATGAAGATGAATTTTATGGGCATAGATCAGGATTGGAGCAGCGGAAAATACCGCTCCTGCAAAATTACAAAATGGTGCCGCTGGTGCCCCAAAATTGTGAAAGCCAATGCGAGTGCCGACATTTCCGACTCCCAGCAAATGCCTGATTGCTGAAGCTGCGAATCGTTAAGGCTGCCGAAAAAAAGCCGGGTCGAATGGCGCAGGGCGGTCATTTCTGCTGTTAAATCAGCAATGCTACGAACACTTGCCCCGGCGTTTTTTGCCAGCAGATTTTCGTCGTGCCCGGGCGCTTTGTTGAAGGCGCCTCTGGCGAAACCCAGCGCCCGGTAGGTCATGATGCGTTCCCAGTCGAGCAGGTGCTGGAGGATGTCAGGCGCCGCCCATTTTCCGAGGGTATAAGCATTCAGGCCGAGTTGCCGGCATTTGTCCCAGTCAAAATTAGCCAATTCGCCTAAGCTGTTGCCCATCGCCTCGTCTAATTCCACGTCCTCAATTAGGTTGATGTAGCGGTCGAAGTATTTTGGAAGTGGATTGATTTGTGATTTTTTCATAATAAAATTAAAATTATTGAAAATCAATTATTTAGTATTGCCCTTAACTGTTCTTCGTACCCTTCCACCGCTTTCATCGCATTGGCGTCGTTCCTGAATTTTTCTCTCAAAGCCGGAAAAACCTCCAGTCCCCGTGAATCGCCGAGCGTGATCATCAACAGCACGTTTGCGAAGATATCGTTGATGTCGTTTTCTGCCATTGCTTTCATAAAGCGATGATAGACAATAGGGTATCCATTATTGCCTTTGCCCAAAGCGACCAATGTCTCCGCAGCGGCAAGACGAAAATCCCAGATCGGGGTGGCAAGCGTCCAACGGGGAGCGGCTTTTTCGTCTTTCAGGGCATAAAGGGCCAGAGCTGCACCGCGCGGGTCTCCAAGTTCCCGCAGGCCGTTTAGGGCTGAAATCAGGCTTTGGTTTTTCCAGGAGGGTTTGTCTTTCAGTTTCAGCAATGCCTTGAACGCTTTGGGGCTTTTGCTTTTGCCCAATGCATTCGCGGCGGCGTTCACCACCCGGTCGCTTTCGTCGTTGAAATGTTGGATGAACAGGTCGGCGTGTTTCGGGTCTTTGGCCATGCCCAAAAAGTTGATGGCGGCACTGCGAAGCCACGATTTTTCAGTTTTGATGAGGCTCTGCAACAACGTTTCCGTGGAGTTATCGAGTGGTTGTCCGGCTACCAGGTTTTGCAAAGTTGACAGGGCTGAATTGCGTAGCCGCCAGTAGGCATTGCTCGAAATTACTGCCCGGAGAGCCGCTTCAATGTCCGCTCTTAAACCAGCTGAGGCGCTTTCTTTTTTGTACAAACCTGCGAGTTCAAGCATAGCTGCCCGCCGGGCAACGATGTCCCGGGAATGTTGGAGTTGGTACAGCAATTCGTCGGGCGTTTTTTCAAAGGCAAGTTCTTTTATCCAGGTACTTTCAACATCGAAATTGACCAATTTTGGCTCGGTGTCAGCGGCAAAAACGAAAGTGTTTTGTTCGGTGGGTTCCAGCCAGATTTGTTCGATGCGCCCGTCAATTTCCACTTCTATTTTTCCCTGAAAAAACTCGACTTGTGGGTAAGGATTCTTTGGGTCTGGTTTTTGCAACTGATTGACGGTTAGTGTTAATTTCTGGTTTGCTTTATCGTAATTTTTGGAAACCTCAAACATCGGATGCCCGGTTCTGTAAACCCATTGGTCGAAAAACCAATCTATCGGCTGACCCGTAGCCACTTCAATGGCCTTGCGGAAATCCTCTGTGGTGACCGACATTCCCGCATAGTTTTTTACATAAAATTGAATGGCTTTGCGCCAATTATCCTCCCCCAAATGTTTGCGCAGGAGGTGCAATACCATTGCGCCCCGCAGCGGAAAATTATCAAAGGCCATCGTTGTCGGGTCATCGTAGTGGCGGGTAACGATGGGCCGCCGGATGCCCGCCTGCCAGTCTGCCAGCCAGGTTGTGTGCTGGAAATTGCGGTTCCATAGCAACATTTCGTCGTGCCCGTTTTTGTATTCGGTATACAGGCAGTCGAAGTAAAAAGCGAAGGATTTGGAGAGCCAGGCATCCTGCCAGTCGCGGGGCGTGAGCAGGTTGCCGAACCATTGAGCCACGAGGTCCTGTGCTTCTACGCCGTCCCAGAGGTAGAAAAAATCGGCGTGTGTACCGTAGTCGTCAATCATGTTTTCGGAAATGGTTGAGCTGCCGATGTTGTGCCCGCCACCCCATGGAAAATCCTGTACAAATATTTGGTTGTAAGCAGGGTAGGGGTATTTTGTGCCGATTATTTCCGAGAAAAAACGAACCATGTCGGGCAGCCGTTCGACGCTCGCCTGGGTAGCCGCCTGCTCATCGGGATAGCCGAAATTGTTCAGTTCAATGCCGTCCCAGGATTGCTCAAAATTGACGTATTCTCCGACTACCAGCGAGGTTTGATGGTTGGCGTGGGGCGTATCCATTTTCCAATGAAAAGTAGTCGTTCCGTCGGGGTTGCCCTTTTTGGAAATCAATTTTCCATTGGAAATGACGGTCAGCGGTTGCTCCACGGTGGCCCGGAGTTCGGTGGTGCGAAAGTCGCCCGGCGCATCCCATCCGGGAAACCAGTAGCGGTTGCCGTGAGGCTCGCCCATGCTCCAGATTTGGCGGCGCTTTCGGGGTTCGGTGGAGGTTGGGGAGAAGAAACGCAGCCCCTTGCCGTAGCTGCCCCAGAGGTTGTTCGGGTCGCTGTCGTTGTGGTAATTGGTGTGGTAGGCGATGTGGAGGGTAAGTTTTTCGCAGGCGTCGTATTTTCGGTCGAGCGGAATGAGGAGGTTGTCGTTTTTGTCGCCGCCTTCATACGTGAAATTGACTGGGGTATCTTTCTCCATACAGCCTTTTATGGCCACGGACTGGATTGTCAGAAACCCTGCATCGAGGGCGATTTGGTTGGTTGGCGCAAGCAGGGAAAGGGTGATTTCTGCTGCTCCGAGGGCTTGTTTTTTGACAAAATCGAACTGGAGATCGAGGGCGATGTGTTGCACATCGAAGGTTCGGGGCCGGGACCATTGGGCGGGCGGAAGTTTTGGAAGGCTGTCGGCAGGCTGGGCCAGGAGGTTGCACGGGAATAAAAAAACAGCGCAAAATACCATCCCGAATTTTGCGGCAAGGAAAAATCGGGACAACCTGATAACCATCTTAAATGAGGCGATTCTATTTTTTTGCAACGTACTTTGCATAGGAAATAGTGGATTTAGGGGCAAAGTTCGGCAAGGTTAAGATTTTGGGTGGGACAGATTCAGGACAAATCGGGCCATTGTAGGCATTGCCTCATTTTGGGAGATTTGCTAAACCGCCCATGGCGCAGCGGACATGCTCAAATTTAATTGTCTGCAATACATTTGGCTGAGGTTGATGTGCAGCGGCAGCAATTTTATGGGCACTTGGCGCAATAATTTAATCAGTGAAAAGTCAATTCGGATTGCTTATATTTTATGGGTTTCGGTGTTCTATTTGTTGTTTAGAAGCAATAAAAAACTGATGAAGCTTCCGCCTCAACAGGTCTTTCGGTAACTCTTCCGTGATGTACCTGCTTACCTTCACGTTGGTCTTGTCGAGTTGGAGCAATTCAATTTGCTCGTCATTACCCTCGGCGCAGGCGTTTCAGTTTACGGTGGTAAAAAAGCAGGTCGAGTGAGTCATCTTTGCCGTCTATGATCATGCGCTTCTGGCGTTCGAGAAAAGCAAAGCCCTGCCTAATTCTAGCAGAAAATGTTCGATTTTTTCCAGGATGGCCCTTTCCAGGTCTTTTTCTAAAAAGGTGTCTTTCAGTCCCGGAAAATCCAGCAAATAAGGGTCTTTGAAGACTAAATCAGGGCTAAGTTTGTCTTCCGCCTTTAGGGCTTGTAGCTCTAATTTGGCTAGTTCTTCCGGCTTTTGAGAAATGGCGGTGCGCTCAAACAACATGGAACGGATTTTCTCCTGCAGGGTACGGACGGACCAATTTTCGATGCGGCAGAGCTGGGTATAGAACTCCCGCTCCAGATCCGATTTGAGGGGGATAATTTCGATGAAATGCGACCGGCTCAATTATCGCGACAGTGTCACGACAATTCCCAAATCAGAGAAATGCTCGTTATACCCAATTATTGAAATACAAAATTTCCCACGAGCAATTTTCCAGAACATCGGTCTGCCAGCTGAAGCTGGCGACCACAGAAAAGCCTGGCAATTTTCATAGCTTTGCCGCCTGTGATCAAAACAAAAAATTGCGATGAGAAAACTTGCTTTCTTTGAGCCTGAAATAAAACGAATTGCCTCAATTCTGATGCCTGGTTTGTTGAAAATCCTACTCTCCGGCGCCTTGCTTTTGGGGCTTTGTTTTTCCGCCTCCGCCCAAACCGAAACCGACGAACGGGCCATGATCAGCGTATCTAAAGGGCTTTCAGTTTCTAAAGATTCCATTTTTTTATTAAACATCCGTTTCCGGATGCAAAACCGGATTGGGGTCAGGACGAACAGCACCGAAGACTGGTCGGTCAACGATTTTGAAGCGCGGGTGCGACGGCTGCGGTTGCGTTTTGATGGGTTTATGGGGACCCCCGATTTTCAATATTACATTCAATTGGCTTTTTCGCGAGCCGATCAGGATTTTGATAATGGGGGAGAAGCAAAAATCATCCGCGACGCCATTGTGTATTACCATTTCAACGACCGTTTTTACATCGGCTTCGGCCAGTCGAAACTGCCCGGCAACCGGCAGCGGGTGAACTCTTCGGGGAATTTGCAGTTTGCAGATCGTTCCATCGCCAACGCGTCGTTTACGCTGGACCGCGATTTTGGGATATTTGGTTATTATTCCGGGCAGGTGGGGCAAATGGTGTTGAATGGGAAAGCCGCCATTTCCACCGGCGAAGGAAGGAACATCACCCGAACCGATAACGGCCTGGCGTACACCCTGCGCGGCGAATGGCTCCCCTTTGGCGCATTTACCAACAGTGGAGATTATTCGGAAGGCGACCTGGAGTTTGAACCCACACCCAAACTTTCCACGGCGTTCACCTTTAGCCGGAATGAAGGCACCCGGCAAAGTGGCGGCCAATTGGGGCTTCCGCTGGCGCAAGGCGTGAACCTGAATACCTGGATCGCAGACCTTTCTTTTAAGTGGAACGGACACGCCTGCTTAATGGAATGGATGCGCCGCAAAAGCAACGATTTGGAGGCGCCAGATGCAGATGGCGACCTGGTGGCGATTCCGGCGGGCACGGGTTTGAATGTGCAGTACAGCTACACAACCCGCAATTTTTGGGAAACAACGGTTCGGTACAGCCAGGTGAACCCTGAAGCAGGCTCGCCGCTCAAAAACCAGCGCGAAGTTTTGCTGGGCGTCAACAAGTACATCAACAACCACCGGATCAAATTGCAAGCGCATGTTGGCTACCAAAGTTCGTTTGACAGCGCCAGCACGAGGGATTGGTTTCTTGGAATGTTGCAGATAGAGTTTGGGATATGACAGGTAAGCCTTAGCTTTTGATTCGGCAAAAAAGATAACTTTGGCCGGGAATTTTTACGCCCAAAACGAACACATCATTTGGTGAAACACTTTCTTTTGCTCTGCCTTTTATACTGCTTTTGGATAACTGTTCCGGCACAGAACTACCTGCCCGTTATCCATCGTTTCAGCATTGAGGATGGATTGCCGCACCGGCAGGTCAACTGCATTCTGGAGGATCGCCGGGGTTTCATTTGGGTGGCGACCAACGGCGGAGTAGCCCGTTTTGATGGCCTTCGGTTCAAAATTTTTAACAAAGCCGACAATGGCCTCCGCACGGATCAAGTCCATTGGATTTTGGAAGATGCTGCCGGTAATTTGTGGCTCATTTCAAGAGCCAATACGATTTCTGTTTTGGGCATCGCTTCGGTAGATATCCTTGATCCGGTTTCCGGCCAAATCCTCCCGTTTGACCAATACATTAAAGAAAAACCGCCTGTTCCGCTCGAAAATCTCAACAATCGGGGCATCTGCATCCCATCCGATAGTCCGGGTGTCCATTCAAGCCTGCCGGGGACGCTGTTTTTTGGCACGCACAATCCCGGGGGCTGGGTCAGTTGGCACCCTGCCACGGGTTGGAAGCAGGTCGTTGTGCCTTCGGTTTCCGATTTAACGGTATTGTCCATCACACCCCAAAATGGCGTTTTGGGGCTTTTTTCTACCGGTAAACTCCATCATGTTTTGGTCGAAACTGACGCCGAAGGAAACGTGCTGCGTGATTTTCAGGCGACCCCAGGAAACCAGTTTGCCAAAATGCTCGGGGGCGCAGAAAACCCGGAAAGGGTCTTTGCGATGGAATACGAAAAAGGAGCCAACCAAGCCAAATATTGGGAAATAAAACCGGGCGCCGACAAAACCCGATTACCCGTTCCAATACCCAAGTCTCCCCGTTCCTGGTGGGATCAGACGGTGCTTTTAGAACTCGAAAATGGGAATTTGTGGCTCACTGAAACCGAAATTTTCAATAAAAAAGGAGAAAGATTACTTGACCTGCGGACTAAATTTCCGGCTTTCAATAACAGGTACATTGAGAATTTTCTTCGCAACCGGAATGGCGGCGTCTGGTTGGGAACCGCTTTTGGACTCGAACTGATTGAAGTACGAAAAGATCATTTTCGCCGATTTCTTTTTGATGAAAACGCACACGGCGGGCGGGGCATCTCTTGCCGGGGCATCTTCCAAAAGGATAAAAATTTGTGGATAAGTACGGAAGGTCCTGATCGCAGCCTGTGTGGCATTGACCTTGCAACAGGGCGTGTGATTTTTGAACAAAAGGATGGATCAGCCTATGGTTTGGCTTCCGATACGGCCGGGAATATGTGGTGTGGGCAACTTCCAAGCCTGGTTAATCGGGGATTACTGGCACGGGTTGATCCGGTTTCCGGAAAGGCTTTAGATACCATTCCGTTTAAAAACAATGTGCTTTGGGCTATTTTTCCGGCAAAGCCAGATCTGTTGTGGGTGGGAACCGGGCAAGGCCTGGCATTTTTCAACAACAAAACGCGGCAGGTGTCAAAACCGGATACCCGCCGTTTTCCGGAACTTGAAAAAGCAGCCATTGTCCACATCGGGCGGGGTCGGTCCGGTGCGGTTTGGCTTTGCAGCAGTACCGGGTTTTATAAAATGACTGCTGAAGGGCAAATTGCAGCGCGATACTGGAGTGGTGGCACGGGCAATAACTGGTTGCCCTACGATGATTTTTACCATTTTTATGAAGACCAGGAGGGCGTTTTTTGGTTAGGCACTGCCGGTGCGGGTTTGCTCCGCTGGGATCCGAAAACAGGAAAAAAACAACTGTTTTTTAGAAAAAACGGCCTGTTGAATGGCTTTGTTTACGCCGTTTACGAAGACGATTTTGGGCATTTGTGGCTGCCGACCGATTTAGGCATTGCCCAATTTGACAAAAAAAACTTATCCGTTCGCCGCATGTGGCTGCCTGCCGACGGGGTGGCACAAACCGAATTCAACCGCACGTCGCATTTCCGGGGCGATGATGGCACGCTCTATTTTGGCGGGCTAAACGGTGTGACGGCTTTTCATCCAAAAGATTTTTATGGCAGTAGCCAAATGTCTTCTGAAACCTCAATTGGGGTGACCGGCAAAAAATTAGTCGTTTCCGATTTCTTTTTGTTTTCCGGCAAGACCGAAAAATTAGAAAACCATACGCTTGAGTTGCTCGCTTCCGGTGAAATCACAATGCATCCGGCTGACCGCTATTTTCAACTCGAATTTGCCCTGCTCGATTACTTTTCACCCCAAAAAGTGACGTATGCTTACAAAATTGAGGGGGTGGACGCGGATTGGAGTTTCCTTTCCGAGCCTTTGTTGCGGATGTCGAGTTTGCCTTATGGCAACCACCGGTTGAAAATCCGGGCGCAATCTGCCGACGACGCCTGGGCCGAAAACGAACTCGATTTCAGCCTGACGGTGCTGCGGCCTTTGTACTTGCGGTGGTGGTTTTTGGCGCTCGTGGCAGGGGCGGTTTTGGCCGGCAGTTTTTATTTCTACCGGTTTCAGTTGCGCCGGAAGATAGCCGAAAAAGAGGCACAACGGCTTCAGGAACTTGATGGTTTCAAAACCCGGTTTTTTACCAACATCAGCCATGAGTTCCGAACGCCGCTCACGGTCATTCTCGGCATGTTGGATCCTATAAAAAAATATGCCTTGCAGGGAGCACAATCGAAAGTGGACCAGACGGCTGAAATGATTCGCAGGAACAGCCAGCAACTACTGAATTTAGTGAACCAACTCTTAGACCTGGCACGCTTAGAAGCTGGCAAACTACAACTGCTGCCCTCCAACGGTGATTTTGCAGCCTTTTTGCAATACCAAGTGGAATCCTTTCAGTCTTATGCCCAATCCCGCAGCATCCAACTGCACTACCGATGCGAAACGCCCCATCTGGAAATGGCTTTTGATCATGAAAAAATGCAAGCCATCCTCTTAAACCTGATTTCTAATGCCTTGAAATTCACGCAGGAAGGCGGGCAAATTGAACTGGCGCTCCAGGTCGAACCTCCGGACGATACCCGGACGCCCAAACAGATCATCCTGACCGTCAGCGATACGGGGATCGGCATTCCGGAAGACCAGGTAAGCCAAATATTTGACCGGTTTTATCAGGTAGCGCCGGTAGCGGTGCCCTCTTTTCAAAAAGGTGTCACCGGAGAGCAATTGGCGGGTACCGGCATTGGCCTTGCTTTAGTACAGGAATTTGTAAAACTAATGCAAGGGGAAATTGAGGTCAAAAGCACGTTTGGCAAAGGAACTACTTTCCGAATCACCCTGCCTTTTACGCCCCCGATGCCTCATCTTCAAACGATTACCGGTTCCCAGGCTGCGGATCGCGTAACGCCCGCCGTAACCGAAAACCATACCGGAGACGAGCAGTGGCCGCTGTTGCTCATCGTGGAAGACAATCCCGATGTGCAGTTTTACATTGCCGAATGCGTCCGCAACGAATACCGCATCACGTTTGCAGAAAACGGCGCCGAAGGCATCCAAAAAGCACTTGAACAAATTCCGGACATCATCGTCAGCGACGTCATGATGCCGGAAAAAGATGGCTTCGAGCTCTGCGAAACGCTCAAAAACGATGAATTGACCAGCCATATTCCCATTGTTCTACTCACCGCCCGCGCCGACGTCGAATCCCGGATCGCCGGATTGAAACGCGGTGCCGACGATTACTTAGCGAAGCCGTTTGAACCCGCTGAACTGGAAGCCCGTTTAGCCAACCTCATCCAATTGCGCCGTCGGTTACAACAGCGTTACGCCGCTATTCCCCAAATGCCGGCCCCGAGCCCCGATCCGGGTTTGGCCATGGAAGATGCCTTCCTGCTCAAAATACGCGAAATCGTTGAGCTCCACCTGTCGGACGCAGATTTTGAAATCCTCCAGCTGGAGCAGGCACTCGGCATGAGTCGCAGTCAGGTTTTCAGGAAAGTCAAAGCATTAACCGGCGCCTCGCCCAGTGTCTTCATTCGCTCCATTCGCTTGCACAAGGCCAAAGCCTTGCTCCTGGACAAGCAGAAAAGCATTGCCGAAGTCGCCTACGAGGTTGGCTTTTCCGCGCCTACCTATTTCGCCAAGACTTTTTTGGAAACGTTCGGTAAAACGCCGACGGAATGGCGACAGGCCGGGAAATAAGCTTGTTTTTCTGCCGCGTTGCAACATAATTTAAAGCATTTGAGCGATAAGTTAACGACCTTGCCTTGCCTGCCGCATAGATTTGTTCCTGGAAATAACAACATTTTAAACGAGCAAATGTCCGCCCATTGTTCTGCGGGCATTGATTTCTTCCCCCTGTTTTTCTGGCTATCATCTATACCAAAACAGTCCATTTTTTTGACGCAAATTGATTGCTTCCGCTTCAAAACGAACGCGGCTGCTTCAATAGACTTGTTGCGATGATTCCCATCACAACAAGTCTAATTTATTTTTTCACCAAATAGGAGTAACATGAAACCTGCTTCCTGTCTGTTGATGGCTTTACTCTGCATGGGTATGAGCGCAACAGCACAAATTCGATCCGTGGTGGCCGCTGCGGGTGGCGACGGCCAAACCTCCAATGTTCGCTTGAGTTGGACACTTGGAGAAACCGCCGTCGCCACCTTGCAATGCACCAACGGGGAATTCCTGACCGAAGGCTTTCAACAGCCTGAAATTTTGCACGCACAAAAGGTGTCGCCTGGTATACCTGGTAAAGCAGCGCTAACCATTGCGCCCAACCCGGTAAGTACCGTGCTCACCATTCAGATTGCGGACGACTGGAGCCGAAGCGCTTCTACCCTGACCTTGTTTGACGACAACGGTCGGCAAACCTGGAACGGGCGACTTTCCCCCGGGCTCGCTACGTCGGAGTTAAACCTCGGCGCACACCCCGCAGGGACTTATTGGCTGCGCATTGTAGCCGATGTATCCGGCGCTACACAAACATTCAAAGTCATTAAAATTCAATAATTATAAAACCCTTTTGTTATGAGATTCAGACCTCTATTTACTGCATTTTTATTAATGCTTTCCGGAGCAATCTTTGCTCAAAATGCGCCTGCCGGCATCAATTACCAGGCCATTGCGCGCGACGAAAAAGGACAGGTTTTGACCGGTAAAAACATTAGCCTGCAAATCAGTCTCTACGCTGGCGAGGTAGGCGGCAAAGCTGCTTATCAGGAGGTACATCGCATCCTCACCAACGAACTTGGCCTCTTTAGTTTAGTAGTTGGGAAAGGCGAAATTTTGAGCGGCGACTTCCGGCAAGTGCCCTGGAATACTATGAATGTATGGATGGAAATCGCAATGGACGAAACTGGCGGCGGAAACTTTACGCCGATCAATGCCAGCCAGCTCATGGCAGTGCCTTATGCCTTTCACGCGGCAACCGCAGGCGATCTGGCAAATGGCCACAATGACGACGGCACAGAAAAAACGGCTGCTTTCTGGAAAGTGAACGGCAATGAGATGACTACACCCGGGCCGCATTTCCTCGGCACGCTTGACAACAAGGATATGGTTTTCAAAACCAACAACATGGAACGGCTGCGTGTGGGAAGCAGCGGGGATGTGAACATCAACAACAGCCTCAATGTAGGGGTAGACATCAATGTTGGGCGGGATGGAAATTTTGGCCGCAACATAGACGTAAACAACAATGCCAATGTAGACAAAGACCTGACTGTGGGTGGCATTGCCCGGTTTAACAATACAACTGAATCTACCACTAAAGACAATGGCGCCGTCATCATTGAAGGCGGAGTAGGCATTGAGAAAAATGTCAATATTGGCGGAAGCAACAAAGTGGAAGGCAGCCTGACGGTTACCGGCGCTTCTACGCTGAACAATTCCCTGACGGTTGCCGGCGTCACCACCCTGAATAATGCCCTGAACACCAACGGACAGGTGACGATCACTTCCAGCGTTGGCGGCGGGGATGGCGATTTGGCGGCTTATCCCTTGCGCGTACAGGGCGGCACACACGGCATCGGCATTAAAGTCAATGCAGGTACGCCTACGGGCGGCAACAATTTCATTACTTTTTTCGACAGCAATGGCGGCGCCAGAGGACGGGTAGAAGGCCAGACGGATAGTGAAAAATCGAATGAACCGGAGTATATTTATCAGACCACCATTAACCTGGCAGAAGTAGCTTTAAAAACGGCCAATCTTGTTCTGTCCGCCTTGCCCAATGCATGTGCAGGCGTGGGCGCAGTAGCTTGCCCGCCGGAGCCTTCTGTTGTAGCCATTTGTATTGCTGAAGAAATATTAGCCGTTACGAATAACACAGCTTATCAGGTGTTTGCTTTTTCTAAAATTGGAGTAACCTACGAATCAGGCTCTGCAGACTATGCCGAGTGGCTGGAACGCGCGAACGCAGAAGAAAAAATGCGCCCGGGTGAAATCGTGGGCGTAACCGGCGGTAAAATCAGCAAACAAACCGGCCATGCTTCACAATACTTAGTGATTTCTACCAACCCGGCTGTACTGGGTAATATGCCGAAAGAAGGCCAGGAAAGTCGCTTTGAAAAAGTCGCATTTATGGGGCAGGTGCCTGTAGTCGTTCGTGGCCGGGTTAATGTAGGCGATTACATCCTGCCTTCGGGTTTAAATGATGGTACAGGCATCGGGGTTTCGCCCAAACTGATTACGCCTCAGCAATATCGCGAAATCGTTGGCATTGCCTGGTCGGCTACTCCGGAAGGCAGCACTTTGTCTACGGTCAATTTAGCAATCGGCCTCAACACCAACGATGTGGCCGGGTTAGTAGAACAACAGCAAGCCAAAATTGACGAACAGCAGGCTAAAATCGCAAAACTGGAAAACAGTTTTGCCGCGATGGAACAACGCATGGCTGCTTTGGAATCTGGCAAGCCTTATACGCCGGTAATGGCGGCTGAGCCTACAATTGTGCAGACAAAGCTGGAGTACATGGAGGCAAGCGTTCCCGTGGGAATCGATGTCGCCCAGGTAGAGGAAGCCATTTTGTTGCTGGAGGATACCTACCGCACAAAAGGCATTGATGTAGAAAACCACCCTGGCCTGAGTAAATTATTCCATGACCAGGCTTTCCGGCAGGAAATTATCCAGAAGGTTCAGGAAAATTACCTGACTACCCGTGCCAGCATCATGAAAATGGAAGCGCAGAGGAATTAATTAGTGTCTGTCTTTATAGTCCGATAGCTGCGTTATGCTCGGCCCCAAAATCGGTCATTTATGCGAATAAACTCCCGTTTTTGGGGCCTTCGCATGCCTTGCTCTCGAACTCTAAAGAGCAGCCACCCGACTATATAGCCAGACACTAATTAAAGCCTGGATAAAAACAGGGCGGCTCTCGTTAAGGGAGTCGCTCTTTTCATTGCGTAAAGCGTTAGAAAAGTAACCCGGTTAATGATATTTTTGCTGTGCAAACACGGCAAATGAAACGCATACTTTTTTTCTTTTTCCTGATTTGCTGTAGCGCTTTGCTACAAGCCCAATCCCCGCTCCTGGAAACCATCTCCATCGAGCAGGGCTTGTCGCAGGGGTTTGTGCCGTCCATTTGCCAGGACGACGACGGCTTTCTGTGGTTTGCCACCAAAAACGGCCTCAATCGCTATGACGGCTATCAGTTTCAGGTATTTAAAAACAACCCGTTCGATTCCCTTTCCTTAAACGACAATGAACTCACGCATATACAGGCATCCGGCGATTTTTTAATTTTGGTGACCAATGGGAAGGGTATTCAGCTCTTTCATCGAAAAACACACCGCTTTTATGCAATGCCGTCTTTCGCAGGTACCCAATTTTTGCATAGCGTTTTTCTGATTGATGAAAATTCGGTGGGGATGCTTTTTCACGAAGCTGGAGAAGCCGCCCTGTACCTGATCCATTGGCCTTCCGATCTTGTTGAAAGGGTAGAAAAAGGCGCGACTCTTGCGGATTTATTTCGGATAGAAATTCCGTTGCGCCGCTCCGATCTGTTCGAAGCAGACGCTTCTGCCGATCGAAAAAAAATCCGATTGCTGACCCAAAACTCGATTTTGGAATACGATATACAGTCAGGTGCCATTTCAACAGTAGATTTGCCTTTCCCTTTTGCAGCGAGGCGCAATATCATGAATTCGAAGCGTATCTTTAACGATTTTTCGGGCGCTACCTGGATATTTCAAGGCACTAAACTTGCCCGGCTCAATGGGCAGAAATGGGACGTATTTACCCTTCCTTTTCAGGATAGTTATTTGATTTGTGCAGACAAAAAAGGAGGTTTTTTAGGTTTTTTGGCGGGAAATACGATTTATGGATTAGACCTGAATAAAAAGCCCTTTAATCCGCTGCCAACCTGGGAATTGCCCCTTGAATATCCAATAGCAAGTTGCTTTTCGGACCAGTTTGGCAACATCTGGATGGGAACCGATGCACACGGGATCCGAAAGTTCAGCCCCCGAACCGACATTTTTAAAAATTACATGGGCGGTTTTTCTGTCTATTGCCAACCAGTTTACAACGGGAAAAACCATGTACTCATGGGGGATGTGCGGCGCGGTGCATCTTTTCTGAAACTGCTCGACCTGCGCACGGGGCAAGTTGTACGCACAGAAACGATGGGCCTGGCGGAGCAGGATATAACCAATGGAATAACCGCCGAAAACGGCCGTTTCTGGTTTATTCTCGACAAAAAACCGACGCAACTGATTTGTTTAGATCCCGAAACTGGTTTTATGGAATCCATCCCATTGCCAGTGGAATCCAATACGAAATTTCCCATGCTCAGGTTTGTTCCGCCCGGCGAAATTTGGATGTTTTCCCATAATAAGACGATCCGTTTTGAGATAACTAAGCGGCAATTTTCTTTTTTTGACAACGACCGGCCCTCCAATTATCATTTCATGGCTGCCGAACGGGGGCCGGACGGCGCCTGGTGGATCGCCACGACGAATGGCCTGCACAAAGTCAAACCCGGCGAAAATGGCCAACATGGGTTTACGACATTTAAGGCAGAAAAAAACTACCGGAACAGCCTGCCCACCAATTCCATCAAATCTTTGTTGATTGACCCCGCTGATCCCAACGTGATTTGGATCGGAACCAATGGACATGGTCTGAGCCGGCTGGAGATTTCCAAAAATCAGTTCACCCATTATACAACCCAAAACGGACTGCCCGACGACGTGGTTTACGGCATTTTAGCCGACGACGAAAAGCCGCGCAACCTCTGGATTTCCACCAACCGCGGACTGACCCGATTCAGCCCCGAAACCGGCTTGTTTCAATACTATTTCAAATCTGACGGCCTGCAGGACAATGAATTCAACACCGGCGCCTCTTACAAGTCGGCATCGGGCAAACTTTTTTTCGGGGGGGTAAATGGCCTGACGGTGTTTGACCCAAAAGACCTGAACGCGCATTCCGAACCGCCTCAAGTGCGCTTGACGGATCTGAAAATCAACGGCGTGGACATCGGCCCACGCGATGCGAATCCCATCATAAAAAAAGACATCGCTTTTCTGGAGCGTCTGGAACTATCGTTTTCCCAAAACAGCATCGTGCTCCAGTTTGCGGCCATGGATTATACTTCGCCACAGCGCAACCAGTTTGCTTATTACCTTGAAGGCGCCGAGCCGGAATGGGCGCACCGTGGTTTTGAGCATTCAGCGCAGTACCTCAACCTGGCTCCTGGCACGTACACCTTCCGGGCGAAAGCAGCCAACAGCAGCGGGGTGTGGAACGAGCAACCCATTGCGCTGGTCATTGTGATCCATGCGCCCTGGTACCGCACCGGGTGGGCATATTTAGGGTATGTCATTTTCTTCGCTTTGGCAATTTTTTTGTTTTATAAAAACCATCTTCAGCGCAGGCTGGAACAAGCGGAGGCAGCGCGACTCAAAGGACTGGACGAGTTCAAATCCCGGTTTTTTACCAATATTACCCACGAGTTTCGCACGCCGCTCACCGTCATACTCGGCACTTCAGAGCAAGTGGAAACGAAGGTCGGCAATGAATTCAAAGGTAAGATGAAGCTCATACGCCGAAATGGCGAAAACCTCCTGCGCCTCATCAACCAAATCCTCGATTTGGCCAAATTAGAATCCAATGTCTTGAAAATTAATTATGTGCAGGGCGATATCCTGGCCTATTTGCGCTACATAGCCGAGAGCCTGCACTCGTTGGCCAATGTCCAGAACGTGCTGCTTCGGGTAGAAAGCGATCAGGCCGAAATTGTAATGGACTACGACCCGGAGCGGCTGTTGCAAATTGTACACAACCTGCTCTCGAATGCCATCAAATTTACGCCTTCCGGTGGGAAAGTGGTTTTACGGTCGACGGTGGACGGTGGACGGTTGACGGAAGCCGTGATCCGTCCACCGTCCACTGTCCACCGTCCACCATCCGCCGTCATTACCGTCACCGACACCGGCGTGGGTATCTCGCCCGAAGCGCTGCCACATATTTTCGACCGTTTTTATCAGGCCAATAATCTGGAAAAAGCCAATGCAGGAGGCACGGGCATCGGTTTGGCCCTGACCAAAGAATTAGTGAAGGCGATGGGCGGGGATATTTCTGTGGAAAGCGAAGTTGGTAAAGGAACGACATTCACCGTGCAGCTGCCGATAACGCGGAAGGCTGAGTACCCCGCTCAGGCGGGACAAGTTATGAATTTACCTCCCCTCGAATCTTCAAATCCTCAAATACTCGAATCCTCACCTCTTCAAAACTTGTCCCGTCTAAGCGGGATCCTCAAATCTTCAAATCCTCAACTCCTCCTCATCGAAGACAACCCCGATGTCGTGGAATACCTCGCCGCCTGCATGCAGGAAAATTACCAGTTGGACTTCGCCTATAACGGAAGAGCGGGCATCGAAAAAGCGTTGGAAAACGTGCCTGACCTGATCATCTCCGATGTAATGATGCCTGAAAAAGACGGCTTCGAGGTCTGCGAAACGCTGAAAAACGACGAACGCACCAGCCACATTCCCATTGTGCTCCTCACGGCAAAGGCAGGGGTGGAAAACCGCATCGCCGGTCTGCGCCGTGGAGCGGACGCATACCTCTCCAAGCCTTTCCACCAGGAAGAACTGCTGGTGACGCTGGCGAACCTGCTTGAGCTTCGCCGCAAACTGCAACTCAAATACCAGGAAACTGCTTTCCAACCTTCCATTCCCCATTTCTCATCCCCCCTCACTGATGTACAGGCGATTCCCGACCTCGAAGATGCTTTTGTGCTGAAAGTAAAAATCGCCGTCCTGGAACACCTTTCCGATGCACATTTCGGCGTGGACGAGCTTTGCCGGTCGCTTGCCATGAGCCAGTCACAGTTGCACCGCAAACTGACGGCGCTGACGGGTAAAAACGCCACCCTGTTCATCCGTTCCTTGCGGCTGACAAGGGCGAAGGAGCTTTTGACAACCAAAGCCATGAACGTCAGCGAGGTGGCTTACGAGGTCGGTTTCGACGACCCAAAGTATTTCAGCCGGGTGTTTGCGGAAGAGTTTGGCGTAGCGCCAAGCAAAATGTAAGTATCTGTTTTTAAATAGATTATAAGTTATTTTTTTCTTGCCTGACTGGAAAATCCACCTTTTTGCATGGAAACTCCACCCGCCTGACTGCTGAGTCTACCTCTTTGCATGGAAAATGGGAAGGCCCTGGCTGTGTTCGACTGCACTTTCGTGGCACAAAAAGTCGCGGCCATTTTTGCTGCCGCTTATCTATCACCTTTTAGAATGTTGTGCCATGAAATCGAAATCCACCTTATTCTCCTTCCTGTTGGGACTTTTGTTCACTTGTATTTTCTTCAATGGCTACGCCAATCGCGGCAACGAGGGAAATGCTGAAGCTGCCCTCTGCGGCGATGGCATTCCTGAAAGTGGTAAAGGATGTGACGGCGGAAATACAACAAGCTGCGACGGCTGTAGTGACCACTGTGCCCTTGAACCAGGATACGCCAGCTCCAATGGTATCCCAAATGTGTATGAGGTTTGCCCTGGCGGGCTTACGATATCTGCACCGACACCAAGCCAGACGGGGACCACCGGCACATGGACAGCTCCTTCGACAGGAACCTGGAAGGTAAGGATAACAACAAAGGGAGCAAAAGGAGGATTTAGCGGCGCTGCAGGCGCAGTGATGATTGGAGATTTTCTCGTCAGTTCCGGGCAAACCTTAGAAGCTATTGCCGGTGCGCCGGGAGGGGATCCTTTTAGCGAAGGCGCGGGTGGCGGCGGCGGCGGTTCCGGTGTCTTGCTTTCGCCAAACTCAATTTTAATTGTGGCTGGAGGTGGAGCAGGAAAAAGTGGTTGGGGTGAACAAGGTGGTCAAGTTGTTTCCGGCGCTGGAAATGGCGGTGGAGGTATGCATGGCGCTGGAGGTGGAGGAGTATTCAGCGCGGGTGGCAATGGATTTACAAACGGAATTGGAAATGCACCGGGAGGTGGTGGCGCAGGTTACAATGCAACAGGAGGGCTGGGGCGCTATTTCAATTTTTTCAATATATTGTATATTGGGGGAAATGGCGGCGGCGGCTTCGGCGGCGGCGGGGGTGGAAATATATCAGTAGACCGCCCCGGCGGCGGCGGCGGTGGTGGGTATAGCGGAGGCAATGGAGGTTCTTCAGCAACGGACGGTTCTAACCCTGCCACAGGTGGCGGGTCATTTAATCTTGGAGCAAACCAAAACAATACTTCCGGCGCCAACAGCGACGGCGGGCAGGTCATCATCGAATGCCTTGGCCCGGCTGTTTTTACGGCTATGGTCAATGCCACACAGCCCGTATGCCCGAATGCCAGCCAGGGCAGCCTCAGCATTGACCTCACCGGCGACAACGAGGGAAACACCGCCGGCTTGGAGTATGCCATCGTAGCAGGAAGCAGCTTTACAGGCAATCCAGCTTTTTCCAGCATCACGGCTGACCCGTTTGACATCACCAGCGGCTTCGGTACAACATCAGGGACTTACACAGTTCGCACCCGCCTGAAATACAATCCTGATTTGTATGTGGATCAAACTTACACCATTACCGCAAACGTGGTTCCGGATGTAATGCAGCCTGTCAACCAGGTGGTTTGCAATGTCACGTCAACCGCGTCTGTTCACTTTACCGGTTCGTTAGACGGAACTACATTTAACTGGACAAACTCTAATCCATCCATTGGCCTTGCAGCCAGTGGAACGGGCAATATTGCATCCTTTATTGGAACTAATCCGGGTACGGCACCTGTAACAGCAACGATTACAGTTACACCATCTATACCTACTGGCGAAGCGCCTATCGGCGACTTATATTATATCAGGCGTAGCACCGGCGAAAATTGGGGTGGTAATGCCAATCCAGACGCGATGAATGCGGTATTTGGAAGTGGGAACTGGACGCTCACGAATTTTCTTGCAGCAAATCCAGCTACTATTTTCACTGCAGGTACACGCTTTGTGTTTATGGAAGGCGGGAATTCAGGCGCTATAGAGTTAAATAATTTTCTCACAGCTAATTTAACTACAATTGAAAATTGGGTAAGTGCAGGGGGGCGTATATTTATCAATGCTGCTCCCAATGTTGGATCAAGTTTCAGTTTGGGATTTGGAGGTGTGAATTTAATATATCCCAGGTACAGTAGCAATAGTTCAGCGGCTATTCCCGGGCATCCGATCTTCGTGGGGCCATTCACACCCATTACTACCAGCTATACTGGAGGTTTTGCTGCACATGCTGTTTTATCCGGTACATTTACCACGTTGATGAATGGCAGTGCGCCAGGTCCTGTTTTGGGCAGCCTTAACTGGGGTGCAGGTTTGGCGATGTTTGGCTGCTTTACTTTGCCTGGATCCCCTGGCATGGGACCTTATCCGCAATCTCAAAATCTCTATCAAAACATTATTTATTATACATCCGGACAAGGCGAACCTGGTCCTTACTGCACCGGCCCGTCAAAAACCTTTACCATAACGGTTAACCCTACCCCCAATGCGGTAGCCACACCATCAACCCAAACAACCTGTTCGGGTAATGCCATCAGCACCATTGCCTTAACCGGCAATGTAACCGGTACTGCATTTAACTGGGTCAGAGACAACACCGGAACAGTAACAGGCATCGCAGCAAGCGGCGCAGGCGATATCAGCGGGGCTTTAACGAACACCACGAATGCGCCGGTCACGGTGACCTTTATAATCACGCCCACGGCGGATGGCTGTCCGGGTACGCCCATCATGGCTACGATATTGGTGAATCCTACGCCCAATGCAGTAGCCATGCCGGCATCGCAAACCATCTGTTCGGGTGCAACGATCACAACCATCGCACTGAGCGGCAATGTAAGCGGCACGGGGTACAACTGGGTCAGAGACAACACCGGAACGGTAACGGGCATTGCAGCAAGCGGCGCAGGCGATATCAGCGGGGTCTTAACGAACACAACGAATGCGCCGGTCACGGTGACCTTCCGGATCACGCCCACAGGCCCCGGCCCCAACAACTGTGTGGGTCCAACCACGGATGTGACCATTACAGTAGCACCTTCCCCTGCCATCACCTGCCCCAGCACGTTCTCCGTGAATTCCAGCACCGACGGCACGGGCAACTGTTCTGGCACAGCCGCCTGGATGCATCCGACGATAGCTACCGGCCCTTGCGGCCCGATCACACTGACAATGTCAATTGATGGCAACACTCCAGTATCCGTCATTCCTGGCGGCACTGCCTCTGAAGTGCTCCCTGTAGGTCCGCACACGGTGACTTATGTCGTTAGCGATGGAAATACGCCAACGCCTAATATAGCTACCTGCTCCTTTCCGGTGATGGTAGTGGATGACGAATTACCAACAGCCAACTGCCCGGCTATACAAACTTTAGTGCTTGGCGCAAATTGTACAGCAATTTTACCGGATTACACCAGCTTAGCCATCACCGGCGACAACTGCGGGGTGCAAAGCGTGACGCAATCCCCAGCAGCGGGCATACTGGTAGGCAGCGCGGGCTTTCTGACGGTGACCCTAAGGGTGATGGACGTAAATGGCAAGTTTAACGAATGTACGTTCCCTGTAGCGAAGGTGGACAACACCCCGCCGACCATTAGTTGCCCCGCCATGCAAACTTTGGTGCTTGGCGCAAATTGCACGGCCACTTTACCGAATTACACGGGCCTGGCCACAACCAGCGACAACTGCAACGTGCAAAACGTAATCCAATCGCCAATTCCTGGCTCATTGGTTTCCAGCGCAGGCAACATGCCGGTAACGCTGACGGTAACGGACATCAATGGCAACGATACCGAATGTACCTTCACGGTAACAAAAGTGGATCAAACCCCACCGACAATCACTTGCCCAACCACGCAAACTTTAGCGCTTGGCGCAAATTGTACCGCAACTTTACCGAATTACACGAGCCTGACCACCACTGCCGACAGCTGCGGGGTTCAAAGCGTGACGCAATCGCCAACGGCAGGTACAATGGTTTCCAGCGCAGGCAACATGACCGTAACGCTGATCGTAACCGACATCAACAGCAACCAAACGGAATGCACGTTCACCGTAACAAAAGTGGATCAAACCCCGCCAACGATAACCTGCCCGACCACGCAAACCTTGGTGCTTGGCGCAAATTGCACAGCAACTTTACCGAATTACACAAGCTTGGCCACCACAGGCGACAACTGCGGGGTGCAAAATGTGACCCAATCGCCAACAGCAGGCACTTCGGTTTCCGGCAGTGGCAACATGACCGTAACCCTTACTGTGACGGACGTGAATGGCAACAATACTCCATGCACGTTCACGGTTACAAAGGTTGACAACACCCCTCCAACGATCACTTGCCCGACGACGCAAACTTTAGTGCTTG
>JALHRK010000057.1 GCA_022841505.1 Saprospiraceae bacterium
CAACTCCTGCAATTGGCCAACGGCGAACTCCAGCAATTTGCCCATGTAGCATCCCACGACTTGCGCGAACCGCTGCGCACCATTGGGTCGTTCAGCACCTTGCTGAGCCGGCATTATGACTCGAAGTTTGACGACGAAGCCAAAGAATATCAAGGATTTATCCAAAGCGCCGTCAAACGCATGCAACACCTGCTCGACGACCTGCTGGATTATGCCCGGTTGGACCACAAGGAAAGCGACCGGGAAATTACGAACCTTTCGCGCTTGGTGCAGGAAGCCACGCTGAATTTGAAAAGCCAGATCGAAAGCACCCAGGCCAAAATCGAAGTGCTTTCTTTGCCCAGTTTAAAGGTGTTTCCACGCCCCATGGTGCAGCTTTTTCAAAACCTCATCAGCAACGGCATCAAATACCGGGGAGAGTCGCCGCCCCATATCCGGATCAGTTCCTCTTTTTCGCCGCAGACCAACCAGTACACCATTGCGGTAAGCGACAACGGCATCGGGATGGATTCAGTAAACCTGGAACGGATTTTCAACATGTTTGTCCGCCTGCACGGACAGGGGAAATACGAAGGCACCGGCATCGGCTTAGCGACCTGCAAAAAGATCGTTGAGCGGCACGGCGGGAAAATCTGGGCCGAATCCACGCCGGGCCAAGGCAGCACGTTCTATTTTTCAATTCCTTCCCAGTGAAAAATTGGCCGTCTTTATACCGCCAACCCAATTTATTGCTATTTTTGGCTTTGAGACAATCTACATGCCTTTAAGATTATGCCAATACTTGACAAACTCATTGCCCTTTTTCAAGGTGAAGCTTCCCCAGAGGCGCAGGCGAACCTGCACCTGATCCGACAGGGCAAATACAAAACGTCTAAACCTTACACTACGAACATGCTGAATTCAATTACGCTTTCTTCAGACATGAAGACGCTCTACCTGATTGACAATGGCAGGGCAATTTCCTACTCCCTTGAAGCTGGCAACGGCATCCTGATCGGCGCACTAAAAGAGCAGTTGGTTGTGGCAAGCGCCCTGACCCCGATTGAAGAAAACCCGACCCCGGATGGTGGCGGAGCAGCGACCAGCCGGGCAGCAAACACCAAACTGCGACTGAACACCACCGGTAAAAATCAGTGGACGTTGACCTACAACCGGCCTAATAAAACCTTGTCTGTTATCGGTGTGGGCGAGATTGACATTGGATTGCGTAGCCCGGATGATTCCAAAGAATGCGACAGCCACACGCTGAATCTCGGAAAGTCCATCGTTCACCTCATCAAAAAGAACGATGAAATTGAAATTACGTCGCTTGATTTGAAAACAACCGAATAACTTACTTCTTCAGAATATAACTTACTGTGGGTTTGCGCTCAATTTTGTGGTTTGCCCAGGCAAGCAGGAGTTCATCCATGCCAATTGGCGCCTGTATGAGCGCTGATTTTTTGGCTTCGACCAGAAAAGTCCTGAAGTCTTTGTATATCCTTTGCACTTCACCCGAAGGTGCATTGACCAATTCCCGGATGTAGGAAAGCACTAAAAACTCGAAACCATCGGTTTTCCCTTCGTAGGTCTGGTGCAAAAACCGGGAGGTGGAACGGATGGCGTTTTCCAATTTATCGAGGTCGCCGGATTCCAGCACCGCAATCAGATTCAGTAGATGTATGCCTTTCTGAATGTCTAATTTGGGCTTCATTTTAGGTGAACTTTTGATGAGTTTACGACACCAAACCTCGCATTTCGGGTATTTTTCGATCATAAACAGGCCGATTGCCAAGTTTGCGATGATGGCGATGACGTTTTTCGGGTTGATGTCGTATTTGTGCATGCCCGCCTCAATCTCAGGCTCTAATTTTTCCAACTGATCCACGGCCCCGGTATTGATGTAATACATAAGCTTGTTGATGCTTGCCTTTTGAAAAAGAATGGCCCGGTCGTGGAAATAGACGGGGTTTTCCTGATCCAGTTTGCGCAGCAGATCCGGAATGTGCTGGTATTGTTCTTTCCTGAACAGGGCATAAAGGAAGTTCGACACGTCAATAATGAAGCGGTAGAACTCTTCGTCCTTGTATTTGGGGTTGTTGTCCCACCACTCCATAACCTTTGAATAATAGAGGAATACTTTATCCGTTTGCCCGAGCAATTGGTTGTACATGGCCAAATCCTGATAGTAGCGCCGTTCTGCCTGCATGGATTTCACCTTTGTATTGGGGTCTTGCAAGAAGGCGAATTTTTCAATGAGCCTGTTTTTATCCGCGTCGTTATTGAACTGAAAGCGCTGGGTCAGTTCTCCCAATAATCGGTAGCAACTGTCCAAATATTTGTACTCTTCCATCATCAGCGCCACTTCTTCCTCTTTTTCAGCAATGAGTTCTTCGATGACCTGCCGATAGTTTTTTTCTTTTCCTTCCGAAGCGATTTTACTCTCTTCTTTATTGATTTCGAGCAAAGCTAAGTGGTCGCCCAGTTCTTTGGCTAAGGCTTT
The DNA here is from genome assembly GCA_022841505.1 of Saprospiraceae bacterium. Lineage (GTDB taxonomy): Bacteria > Bacteroidota > Bacteroidia > Chitinophagales > Saprospiraceae > JABWAJ01. The sequence goes on from JALHRK010000057.1 coordinate 2,483, forward strand.
GGCTTCGCGCAGGCGGCCTTCGCTTTGCCCGTAAAGCCCCCGTTCGTAAAGGTACCGGGCGTCTAAGATCATTTCTTTGATGCGTGCCGAGCGCGAATTGGCGCTGCGGTAATCGCGCATGCTGCGCAGGATGGCGTCGTAGAGGTAGCTTTTGTCGGAAGGCAGGTTTTTGCCAAAGCGGTCGCGGAGTTTGGCCTCATCGTATTCTTCCATGTCGCTGATGTCCCGAAACAGTTCGAGGTAGCGGGCGCTTTCGCGGCCACTTTTTTGCGCATCAAGGGTGAAGTAGCGCTTCTCCGCTTTCGACATGGCCTGAACGAGCTGGAACAGATCTTCTTTGCTTTTCATGGTGCTGTATTGTGCTGTACGGGTTGAAGATTTTCAACTCCTGCCATCCAATCCCTTAACGAGATGTTAAAAACAAGGCAAATTTACAGAAAAATAAAAAAAAATTCGCCGTTTGGAAGTCCCAAGTTTAAAAGTGCGTGGCGCTTAAGAAAAATAGCACACTATTATCTGTTAATCAAATATTTATGACAGTATTGAATTTGCTAACTACTTGACAATTTCTCCAAAAATGGATTTTAGAAACCCAAACTATTTCTCTGAACTGGTTTTCGCAGGGCTTGCGTGGGCTCTATATTTGTACTCGTAATCAAACGGATTGCAACAGCGCATCAAAAAACAGCGAAACACTGAATAACCTGCGCTACTGACATCAAGGCAAACTGAAGCTTAAAGCTTTAAAGATAATCTGGTTTATTTCTCAATCTATCTGTCCTTAATTACAAGACTCACTCTTTAGGCCGGGCAGTGGAACTCCAGAAACCACTGCCCGGAAGTTTTGTAACCCCGGCGGCAAAGATGGGAAATCACCTGAACGAGCACTATGAAACACTATACACCAGGCACACAAGCACTAAGCCTCTTGAAGTGCCACTACCCCACTTTCCAATCAGGCTGATTGGCCTGCAAACATGCTGTGATTAAACGATTAAATGTTCATAGGGCAATTCGGAGGCCCTGCTCCCATCTTTAAAAATGGGGCAGGGCGTTTTTGCCAGCTTCGTACGGGCTGAAAATTTTCAGCCCCGAAGCCAGGGCTGAAGATTTTCAGCCCCGAAGCCAGGGCTGAAAATTTTCAGCCCCGAAACCAGGGCTGAAGATTTTCAGCCCCAACTAAAAAACCAACTAAACCTCAGACCCTGAACAGCCGTACGGGCCGAAAATTTTCAGCCCTATTAAAACCCCAAAGTAACCCCGCAGCCCCATAACTAAATGATTCAAAAGGGGGTAAAGTAAGGGCTGGAGATGTTCAGCCCCTTATACGAAAGAGGAAGGGATGCGCAGTGTTTTAAAAATGTCATCCTTATGATTCGCAAGTGGTCGCATCCACTTGTATTGTCGGATTTTTTTTGGGAAAACTACGCACACCGCTGCAAGTCCCTTCCTCCTCTTCGCTTTCTATGTCAAACGCGGCGCTGGCCGTCAAAATAAAGGGTGTTTTTAATTTTTCAGAAGGGCACGCCCACAAAGGTGGGCGTCACAAGCAATTGGAGATAAGTAGATAGTTGCTATTATTCCGGGCTGGGTAGCGACGGCAACGCCGCTGCCCAGTTTTCTTTTCCGGAATCACCACCACTTTGCAACGTTGGCTTAAGGTTCTCCACCCTCCCAGATAATTTCCAGTATTCCCTGCATAATATACGACCCATCACGGATCGTTCTAAGATAGCGTACATTCATACCTGTCCCTTAATCAATTTGTTATTAGCGATTTCCCCGAAAAACCATTTGAAAACTGTATTTTGGCGTTCGAATTAAACCGGAAGCACCTATGATCTTGACACACCAACCCATCCGGGCGTTGCGACTGCCGCAAACTGCCCAGTTTTTCCGTTCCTTTTGCTCAGTTTTTTTCACGGTAATTGCGACCGCCGGCACGATGCTGGCGCAGCAGGTTGCGCCAATTAAACCGGACAGCCTCACGCAATTGGCCTTGAAAGACAGCATTTTATTGCGCGTTTTGGGCTTGCCTGAACTGGCGCCCCTCAATGCCCACGAATTGGCCACGCCGCGCTACGACTATTTTTGGTTGTATGGGAACGGCAATTTCACCCTTGGCGGCCTGGATTCTACCATCAGCCACCGCTACCAACCCAAAGCATCCGCTTACGAAGTAAAAACCTATCCGACCGGCCTTTATGGCGGCGGCGGCAAACCGCCTCCAAAAATGGTTCGTGGGGAAACTACGGTTGTTGCCCCTGCGCACCCCAATCCGGCGCCACACGAAGTGACGAAAGCCGTAAAAGAAAACCAATTCATCCGGCTCCAGAAAAACCACCTGAGCTTAGTGCCCGAAGACACCACCATGTGGGTTTTGTCGTATAAAAACAATTTCAAAGAAGGCGTTACCCTGGCCGGCGATTTGTACCTGTTTTTCAACAGCCCCATCGAGCGCGTTCAAATTAACCCGCGCAACGGCGATACGACCATTGTTTTGTCGGAAATCGCCGGCGTTCCGCAGTACGGAAGTTTTAGAAACGACACCACGTTGTTTTATTTTCCCAAAACCCTGAAAAAAACCATCCAGCTCAATACCGGCATTTTTGCGCCTGGCGCCAGAATCCGGCAATCTTTCAAAAATGCCCTGCTCTGGCGCTTCGACACCCTGGCGACCAACGAAGAGCGTCACCTGTTCATCCAGTTCAAAAACGACCCGGATTTGTTGGATAAATTTCCGGACGAAGAGCAAGGCAGGGTCCAATTTTTAGCCGTGATGACCAGCGATTTTCAAAGCGGCGATCTTTCCCAGGCGGACCTTGCGCTGGCAGAAACCCTGGGCATCAATGAAATGCTGACGCCCAACAACTTAGAATCCATTTTTGGGCAGATCTTCACCCAGTTGAATCCACAGGGGCAAACCGCACCCGGCACGGTGGCATTTCAACCTTCCCGAAACATTCTGGATATTCAATTGGTGACGACGAGCCTTTCAAAAGCCCACGACCCCAACCAAATGCGGGTAGACGCCTGCGCTTGCCCGGCAGACGGAGCCGGCGCACAAAAACTGCTTTGTACCGTAGATTTTGTCAACGACGGGCACGCCGCCACCAGCAATGTTTACGTAACGGTTCACTTCCCGGAAGGCGTAGACATCAACAGCATCAGCGAGGAACCATTTAAAATACACCCGGCCCTGCAGGACGCAGCGGTGAACAGCGCCGTGGAACTGGAGCGCAATGCAACAGATAATACGATCACCTGGAAATTTCTGAATTTTGCCATCCACTCGGTGTGGGAATACGGGGAAGGGCACCCGATGACGTATGGTCAGATTATGTTCAGCGCCCTGACCAAAGCCGGGACGAACCTGGCAGACCTCGGCGAAATCGCCGCCTGCATCCGGTTCGACGATCCCAACGGGACTGCCGTTTGTACGATACCCGTGAAGCCGGTGGCCTTGGTCGCCGATGGCAGTACGGCGAGTATTGAAGCGCAAGCGATTTTGCAATGTGATGAATGCCGCATGGGCGGCAAGGGTTTGGGCATGCCCCTTTGGCTGGTGTTGCTGCTTGCCCTGATCATTTTGCTCAGTCTGTGGATTGTCTATACGGAATCAAAATAAAAACCTCCCTTATGCGCTATTCCTTGCTATTCACCCTGTTGTTCGTTCAGGTTGCGACCGGCTATTCCGGCAATTGGGTTGACCAGGCAGCCGGGTATACTGCAACAGCCATAGATCAGGCGCGGGAAAACTGTCCGGAAGCAGCGGTTGAACAGTTGCAAAAATCCCTGAAAATTTACCGGGATCAGGATGACCTGGTGAATTGGATTGCGGCCTGCAAATCGGTTGCGAAGGTATATCGGGATGAAAAAGGGCTGCCGGAGCAATCTCTGCCGTATTTCAAAGCGGGTTTACCCGAAGAACTCTGGCGGCAACCCGCAACGCAGGCAGAATGGGAGGAATTGGGCTGGTTGTACGTCAACCTCGCTTATGCTTTCAACTACGGTCTGGAACAATACCGCGAGGCAGCGAGGTACTACAACGAAGCCAAAAAAATCTTAGTGGATCGCCTCAAAAAAGAAGATGCAGAAACGGCGGTTCATATTTTTCAGGCGCTGGGCAATGTGGATACCCGGCTCGGCGAATACGAAGCGGCAGAAGTGCTGCTGGAGAAATTTTTGGCGATTGCCAAATCAGATGGCGACAACGGACTCGCTGCTGAAGCTTACAGCGATTTGGGCATCCTGTACGAAACGATGGGCCGCCACACCGATGCCATCGCCAGTTGCCGCCTGGGGCTTGCTTTGCCCGACCTCAACCATGTATCTAAAGGATTGCTTTGTGGAAACTACGCAAAAGCCAGTTTAGCCGCTGGCAAACTTGAGGACGCAGAACTGTATGCCCTCCGCGCCGAGACCTGTTTTGGAAAGGCGGTAACCGAATACCAATTCAACTATGCCTTGCATTATCAGGCGATTATCTGGTCGCTGCTGGGAAATATTTACCACAAAATGGGGCAGCATCCAAAGGCCGACCGGGCTTTTAGTACTGCTTTTCAAACCTTTACCGATCTGTACGGCCAGCGAAACAGCCGCGATATTGGCAAACTCCTCATTTCGAGGGGGCAGATTTTTATGGAATCCGACCCCGATCAGGCTTTGACTTATTTTCAACAGGCGCTGCAAAGCGTCCTGGAAAATTTTCGGCCCCGGAATTTTCGGGATAACCCGCCAGTGGACGCCTTTTATGCCGAAAACACCATCATGGAAGCGCTTTCCGGCAAAGCCGAAGCCCTGCGCGTCCGGTTCAGCCAATGCGGCGAACGGGAAGACCTGCGCGCTGCGCTGGCTTGCCACGAACTGATTTTTGAAGCGGAAAAGCAATTGCGCCAGTCTTATCACTACGAATCGTCCAAACTCAACAACCTCGAAGAAAGCTATGAGCGTTGCGAACACGCCATCGCCATTGCCCTCCAGCTCTGGCAATTGACGGGCGACGCCACCTATAAAACCCAGGCTTTTACTTTTGCTGAACGCAGCCGCGGCATTTTGCTGATGGAAGCCTTCCGGAAAGCGGATGCTGAAAATGTGGCAGGGATCCCGCAGGAAGCGCAAGCGGAGGAAAGCCAGTTGCAGGCGAATGTGGCTTTGGCCGAAGAACGCTTGTTTCAGGGCGGGCTGCAGGGGGCTTCGGAAAGCGAGCTACAGCGCCTGAAAACCACGCTTTGGAATGCCCGCCAAACGTACGCTGCCTGGATGCAGGAAATCGAAGCGGCGTATCCCCAATACTACAACCTGAAATACAATTTTACCAGCGTTGCACCGGAAGCAGTGCAACGGCGCTTAGACAAGGATGCTGCCTTGCTGGAATATTTTGTGGGCGCCAAACAGATTTTCCTGTTCGTGCTGACCCGCGACCACTTCGAGGTCATTGCCCTTGAAAAAAACTTCCCGCTGGAAGATTGGGTAATGGCGATGCGCAGCAGCATTGTGGCGCATCAGCAATCCGGCGCCGGGCAATCAACCGCCTGTGAAATGTACACGGAACACGCGCGGCAATTGTACGAAAAATTAGTAGCGCCTGCGGGCCAAAACAGGCCGTTGCCGCAACAACTGACCATCATTCCGGCGGGTGTGCTGGCTTATCTGCCGTTCGATGCCTTGCTGACAAAGCAACCCGCTACGCCCTGCCGTTTCGACGATTATCCTTACCTGTTGCTGCATCACAGCATCGGCTATGGCTATTCGGCGACCCTGCAGGCAACACTGGAAGATATGCCTCCCGGGAAACGGAATTTTGGCGGGTTTGCCCCCAGGTTCGCCGGCGGCGCCGGGCTGGCGGCTCTTGAATACAATATTCCAACCGTGGAAGCGCTTGGAAACCAAACCAAAGGCGCCGTTTTCATTGGGGACCGGGCTTCTGTTGATCATTTCAAACAATCGGCCTCCGATTTTGGGGTACTGCATTTGGCCACCCACGCGCAGGCCAATACCACGGCGGGGAATTTTTCTTTTGTGGTCCTTTCGGATGGCAAGAGCGGTTACGACTCCCTGTTTGTCAAAGATTTATACCTGCTCGACCTGACCGCAGCCTCCCTGGTGGTGCTCAGCGCCTGTGAAACAGCCGACGGCGCGCTCTACAAAGGCGAAGGCGTGGTGAGTCTGGCGCGGGCCTTCCTCTACGCTGGCGCGCGCAGCGTGCTGACAACCTTCTGGTCTATCAACGACGTGGCCAACAAACGCCTGATGACCGCCTTTTTTGAGCAACTGAAAACGGGCGCCAGCAAATCAGAAGCGCTGCGGCAAGCCAAACTAACCCAAATCCGGGAAAGTGACAGCCGCGATGCGCACCCGGTTTATTGGGCGGCCTTTACGGCAATCGGCAACGATGCCCCACTCTACCGGCAGGAAAGCTGGTTGATCTGGGCGGGCATGGGATTGCTGGGGTTGATTGGGGTGGTGGGATGGAGGAGGGTGAGGGGGTGACTACATGGCAATTCATCTACTAAATTCAGTTACACTATGAAATTCAACATCCTTTTTTTGATTTTGGGGTTTGTGATGCCAATTGGCGTTTATGCCCAGTCTACCACGGCGAGAGATTTGAAAAACAAATTCTCGAGTGCCAGCTCCAACATGAAGCAAAATAAAGACAAGACAAAAGACAAAAAGCAAAGTTTGAGCAACCACGCGCGGCCGGATAACATCGAATCTGTGGCTGTACAAAATGCATTCACTGAGATTGAAGCAGGCGATTATGACGATGCATTAGCACAGCTAACCGCTTACTCCAATTCAGATGCCGATGCCGCGTTTGGTCTGGGGCTCATTTATTATGAAAATGACCAGCTCGACGATGCCATAACCACTTTGCAGCGTTCACTCAAGCTCGATCCCAACCAAACCGAAGTACGCTACGTGCTGGGGCTCGTTTATGCAGAACAAGGCAACTACGACAAAGCAGAAGATGCATTCATTGCTTTGCTCGAACAAGATCCCCTGGATCCGGATGCCTGGTATGAGTTGGGATTTCTGTATTATGATGCCGGCTTTACAGAGGATGCCGATTTATGCTTAGCTGTTATTCAGGAAATTGATCCGGAGTATCCTTATAATAGCTATGAAGAATAATTAAGGGGCAAGAGGCAAATTGGCAAGAGGCAAATGAGCAAGGTGCAAATTGGCAAGGTGCAAATTGGCCTACTTACACCTTGCCTCTTGCCCCTTCAAAAACTACCGGCGCAGCAGCGCCTTCGCATCTTCCAGCAAACCCATCCTGGAGAGAAATGCTGCCTGCGTGTCGCGCACCAATAAATTGCCGGCATCACTTTTAGCTGCTGCTGCATAAGTCATTGCCGCATCGTAAAACAAGCCGGCTTCTTCGAGCGTATAAGCTTCCATCAGGGCTTGTTCAGCAGGACTGGCATTTTGAAAATCCTTCAGGTTGCGCAGGTCGGCCAATACCTTGCCGGCAGTGGCGGGATCATACACAAAGGACATTTTTGCCGATTTCGCCTCGCCGGTTTTATCCTCTATAAGCATCCATTCGCAGGCAACGCCGGGGGCAAGCGCTAATTGCGACAGATTGATTGTAAACAGGCTGTCGAGGGTAAGGGCCATTGCGAGGACCTGGCCATCGGCTTTGCGGCTCAGCTGGAACCGGCAAACTTCGCCAGGCAAGGCGCCCGACCAGCGAAAAGTAACAGGCGAAACGCCCAAAGTTCCCTGATAAAGCAGGCTTGTTTGAATGGGGTATGTTTTTTCGGAAAAACCGCCAATGCCGGCTTTTGCTTTTTCCATATACCGGCGGTGGTTCTTTTCTAATTCTTTTTCATTTTTGGTTTCTTTCATACTTCCGGAAAGGAATTTCGAAAAACGCCCCATAAAGCCTACATTGGATCCGCTTTTCGACTGCTGACTTAACTCGCTTAAAACAAACAACTTACTGCCTTTTACGGTGAAGATTTCGCCATTCTGCAGCAGTTTGACTGTGGCGCCGGACTGGCATCGCACCTTGCCGCTGGAAGACATCCGCAGGCCGGGGTACACATTTTGGGCTTTGCTCTCTTGCGGCGCGTAATAAAGTGCTTTGCCCGAGACGGATTGTACCACAATATCGTCCTGGGCCATCGCCAACTGGCCACACAGGAGGCCGGCGAACAGGAAAAAAAGACGTTTGCTCATAGTGTACACTTTTTGTGATTTAAATATTAGACTGAGGTTTTATTCCGGTTTTTCTTTTTTAAAAATCCTGGGCAACTTATTGATCAACCGCCCGTGACGGCGTTTTGAAAAGCCTTCGTAACTCAGCAACACGTCGAAGTATAAGGCTAATGCGAACAAGCCGTAAGTGAAGTCCAATTTGAGCCTGAAAGCATAAAACAACACCGAGATGATAAAAAATAGCAAAACCAATTCGATGACTTGTATAACCCGCGTGATGGGATGATAGATGCGGGGATACTTGTCTTCTATCTTATCAACGATCAATACATTCCAATAGCAGCAAAGTACGGCAAGCAGGATGCTGAGCCACCCCGGCACATGCCTGACGTACCGGCCATCCAGGACCATTTGGATGATGTTGGCATGGATGATGATGCCGTACATATCAGGATCGCTGCGACCGGAATAGCTCGGGTTTAGCGGCGTGTAGAATTTGTCGAGCAGCGGGCAATCGCCTTCCTCGTCGCTGCTATACCCCATCAGTACGATTTTTCCGCTCAATTGAGCGGTCAGGTCTATCGTCGTATCGAGGATCGTTTCCGGTTCAAAATGCAGGTAGCTGGAGGCATTCGAAGAATAGTGGATGGTTTCCAGGTCTTTTCTGCGTATTAGCAATTTTTCAAACGCAGCAGGGTCGTACAACCGGGCTATTTCGGCAGCAAAACTAAATGCCTGGCCTTCTGCAGTTTCTTCAGTCGGGCTGAAATAGCGGATCGTTCTGGTTTCTGTACTTGGAAAATTGACATACCCGGTGCGGGCGTGTTGATTGAAAAAGGAATCCACCCCGCTAATTGCCTGAAACTGGCCAATATCTTCCCGGTAATTTTCCAGTTCGGAAGCCAGTACCAGGTTTTCTGACTGAATAATGCCCGCCAGCAAAAGCGAATCCCCTGCGGGTTCCTTGCGCCCAGAGAACAAGACATCAATGCCTATGGCTTTGGGTTGTGCGGCATTGATGCGTTTAAGCATCTGAGCGATTTGAGTGCGGTCGGGTCTGCCGGTATTCACAATTACGATGCGGTCTTCCATTTTGATTTGCTCGTCGCGCATTCGGGAATACACAATATCCGTGATCTCGTAATCTTTGAGGCCATAATTGAATGGATTGAGGAAATGCAGATTCGGCCTGACCGTTGAAAAAAGCCAGATGAGAATAAAAACAATTAGGGTAATCAGAGCGGCGTAAGGCTGAATGAGCTTTCTCCACATCTTAATCATAATGTTCTTTGTTTGATGCCCGCTGTTTTCCATCATCGTTTAACCGCTAAAGCTATTACATTTGGTTGGTAAGAAGACTGCTTACTATTCCTGCACCAGATAATTCCCCCAGCGCTCCAGTTTCCCGGAGGTGTTGAGCAGGAAGATCATTTTTTTATTCTTTTTGTAAACCATAATTTCACCCCGCGGTGTTTCGATCGTATGGCCAGGTTCACCGTAGACGGCTACAATGGCAGCGCGGTCGTCGCCGAGACCTATCTGGCGCGCTGTTTTCCCTGTATAGCCGGCGCTGGTCATGTGAAAGTACGTCGTTTTTTTGGTCAGGCTATTTTCGCTGACAAATAGTCGGGAACGGGGCCCCACCAATGGGTTTTGGTGAAAATACACCTGGTTCGTCAGGGTAATCATTTTGGAATCGTCCATATTTCCTTCATCTGCGACCCGGGCTAAGGCTTTTTCATCTATGCGCTCGGGTTTGTCAGGCGCTCCGGGGTCGCCAACCTCCGTTTCGATGGGTTCGCCGAGTAAATGCGCTGCAAGCGGGCTACCGGCAGCGGCGGCCGCTTTAAAAGTAGTTTGCGCCTTCCCTTCGTTGCCTTCAAGTGCATCCAATATGCCGATGAGGATATCGGCGTCGAGCGCGGTTTTGGGGTAATTGTTTTTCAACGCGGCCTGACGGGCCTCCACCCCGGCGTAAAACCGGGCGCGGTTGTAGTCTTTCAGCAAGGCATAAGCGCAGGCTTTGTTGAGATAGGCCGGCGCGTATTGGGGATCCATACTGATGGCGGCATCGAAATGCAAAAGGGCCTGGCGCAACAGGCTGTCCCGATTAGGCGCCGTGATCACGTTCCTGGTTGCCGTGGAAGTCAGATCGAGTTCAACGGGAAGCCTGTATTTCAAATCTGACGGGCTGAAATACTGCATCGCATCGAGCACCGCAGTAACCCCCAGGTTGTTGTAAATTTCCCTGCTTTGGTACACCATCAAGATATGGTAGTAAAAAGCATAAGCATCGGTGTAATTGCCAATGGCCGTGAGCAGGTTTGCCATATCGAATACTTCTGCGAGTCGGGCCAGCTTTTCCGTCGAGCGTTGCCCCATCTTCTGGCGGTCGCTCAGCGAAGGGTATTTTTCCGATTTTTCAACCGGCATGTCATAAGCCTGATAGAGCTTGGCGAGTACTTCGGGGCCTTTATCAAACAAGCCATAGCCGGCAGAATAGACCAGGAAGCCCCCCAAATAGTCGGCTTCGGTTTCTTTGGCGGCATAGTCGGAAAGGCTGTCGAGGCGCAAACCAATGTCGAGGTCCTTGTTGTCTTCTACAAATCCTTTGCGCCAGCCGTGTTTTTCGTAGTAGTGCGTCAATTCGTGGGCAAGCAACATAGCAAGGGCGGCGTCGGATTGATCGCCAAAGCTATTGCATACCTGATAGGCTTTCTCCTCCAGAATGATTTCGAGTTTTTCGTAGTCCATAACCGCCATTCGGTTCACCTCTTTGAGCAAAGCCAATGCGGGCACGGGGTATCGAAAATCCCCGCGCGCCTGTACCAGCCGGTTGTAAACCGAAAGGACTTTCCGGTATTGCGGCGTTTCTTTTCCGTACGTTTCAGCAGACCGGACTGCATTGGGTTTTTGCGCTAAGGGAAGCGTGGCAAAGCTCCGGTCCTGAGCGCAGAGGCTGGTTATTCCCAAAAGAAAAAACAACGCAGGGGCGCCTATTTTTTTGTATTTCACTGGGTAATAGTTAAATTTCTACGGCAAAATGAGTAAATCGCCTTGATTAAGCCCAAAAAGAAGCTGAAAGCTCAAATTTAATAGATAAACTAAACCCAGTGATGAGAAACTTCATATTTCTGCTTGCCTTTCTGGCATCGCCCTTGCTTATGGCGCAGGATCTGCACGTATACTACAATGCCAACTTTCGGGCGGATACGCAATTGGCGACCACTTCGAAGCCGATGCCGGGTTATTGCCAACTGAGTCCGTATACAAATTGGGCTACTTTTTAGGCCTCTCGTTCAACCTGATCGGGAAGTAACTAACATCCGCAAATTTCGGATTTTATACCTGCATGGCCCCCGCTACCTTTGCATCATAAAATTTAATTAAAATGAACGCACAGGAAAACATCAATTACAACCGAATCGCGGCGGCAATAGATTACATCAAAAACAACTTCAAAACGCAACCGAATTTAGATGAAGTCGCCCAAAAGGTACACCTGAGTCCTTTTCATTTTCAACGGCTTTTCAGCGAATGGGCGGGAACAAGTCCGAAAAAATTTTTGCAATACATCAGCGTCGAACACGCCAAAAAACTGCTGAAAGAAAACCAGGCGACTTTGTTTGAAACGGCTTTTGAGACGGGGCTTTCGGGCACGAGCAGGCTGCACGACCTGTTCATCAACATCGAAGGCATGACCCCGGCTGAATACAAAAACGGGGGCAAAAACCTGGCGATCAATTACAGTTTTGCAGAAAGCCCATTCGGCAACCTGCTTGTTGCGTCAACCGGCAAAGGCATTTGTTACATGGCTTTTTATGAAGACGAACCGGCTGCCTTTTCAGCCTTACAAATGCATTTCCCCAATGCGCGGTTCAGCCAAAAACTAGATTTAATCCAGCAAAATGCGTTGTTTATTTTTCAAAATGACTGGAGCAAACTCCATCAAATCAAACTGCACCTGAAAGGCACCGATTTCCAGCTCAAGGTTTGGGAAACTTTGTTAAAAATTCCAATGGGACAGGTAACCACCTACGGAAGCATTGCCAATGCCATTGCACACCCCACCGCTTCGAGGGCAGTAGGCACCGCCATTGGCAGCAATCCTGTTGCTTTTTTGATTCCCTGCCACCGGGTAATTCAATCCACAGGCCTTTTTGGGGGATACCGGTGGGGAAATACCCGAAAAACGGCTATGATTGGGTGGGAAGGGGTGAACACAGATTAGCAAACCAAAACCGCCTTCAAACAATCATCAGCCTTTTCATCAAAAACCCGGTAAGCTTCCGCCCCGTCGGCCAGGGCAAACCGGTGGGTAATGACCGAAGCAATATCCAACCGCTGCGCCACGCCTTCCCGAATCAGCTTTTCAGCGTAATACCGCGCCGGGCAGCGGCCAATGCGGTAGGTCAGGTTTTTGTTGTAAGCTTCGACCGGCGAAAACGGGAAGTGCTCTGAGGTATGCACACCAACGGAGGTCACTATGCCGCCAGGACGCACCAGGTCAATGGCAAGCCGCAATGCCCCCGGACTGCCCACGGCTTCGAGTGCGGCGTCTACTCCGCGGCCCAGAGTTGCTTCGCGAAGTGCGCGCCCGAAATCCGGCTCTCCCACGTTAACCGGGATAGCGCCAAATGCTTTGGCTTTCGCCAAACGCTCCGTAACCGTATCCAACGCAAAAACCCGGGCGGCCCCGAGGTCTACTGCGCTCATCACCGCCATCAGGCCAACCGGGCCACAGCCTACGACGGCGCAAGTCACTGGAGTTTCCCGACTGATTCCGGCCATGTCGGCGCAGAAATAGCCGGTTGAGAAAATATCGCCAAGCAACAGGCCCTGCTCCGGGGAAAGATCGGACGTCAAATGGATCAGGGTCGTGTCGGCCATGGGTACCCGCACATATTCGGCCTGGCCGCCGTGCAACCCCTGGCCCTTCTCGCGCCAACCGTACAATTTTCCACTTTCGCAACGCGCGGTCAGGCCAATTCGGCAATAATAGCAAGCGCCGCAAGAAGTTGTAAAAGGACTGAACACCCGGTCGCCCGCTCGAAAACGCCGCACCTCCTTTCCGGTTTCGACGATTTCCCCTACAAATTCGTGTCCCATCACCGTACCGCAATCGCAACCCGTTTCGCGCCCGTGAAAAACGTGCAGGTCAGAGCCACAAACGCCTGCGAGTGAAACGCGGACAATGGCGTCGCCGGGCTGGATGATTTCCGGATCGGGAAGTTGGGTAAAATGAACGGTTTTGAGTCCTTCAAAGGTGATGCCTTTCATGAGTGGTGGATTAAATGTCTGAATTTTTTCGGGCGAAGTTAGCAGGGCTACTTTTTCCCGCTCCAAATCTTTGCAAGATAAAAAAACACGTGTTACCTTACTGCTCTTAGAGCTGTTCGCTTTTCGAAAGGTAACAGCTCTGGTTATCAAAACAACGAAAAATGAAAATTCCGTTAGAAAAAATAAAGGATTTGATCCTTGAAGGGGAAATAGAAAATGCCTTGAGTCTGTTGAATGACGGTGCAGAAGGTACGCCCTTTGAAAATGAAAGCACGCTGTTGTTTTCGAGGTACAATAAAATCAAAAAAGAAAAAAACAACAACATCATTAGCGAAGATGTAGAACAACGGGAACACAATAAAATAGTGGTATCTGTATTAGAGCTTTTGGACAATGCTATGGATGCTTTCTTTCACAACGAAGTGATATTCAACAAACTATTATTCTTCGAAGCGCCGAAAGAGTTTTTACCACCGAAGGAAGAGCGGCAATATGCGACAGCATTTGAATCAGAAAAAACCAGGTGCATCGGATGGGAATTGTTTATGAGGTATCCCACAATTGTCCATTCCTTTAATTATACGCTAAAATGGCAGTTGACCAAGCCCGGTAACCAGGTGATGCCGATGGTAACCAGTGATTTCGACATGCAGACAGGCTGGTCGAGTTCCTGGGTCGCCCATTCCTGGGGGGCTGCAAACCCCGGATCCTGGGAAAAAGGAAAATCGGTTATCAAAATTTATATTGGAGATAAACTGGTTACTGAAGGGGAGTTTTTGGTAAAATAACCGCATCACCGTAAAATCCACAAAAAATCCTCCGGTCGTCACCTCACTTTTTGTATCAGAATTTTTGTGCATGACCATAATCATTTCTCTTGCTGACGAATATCATTGCCCGGCCAAACTGCCCGCACGACTTTTGCGGAAAACGCAACGATGCCGTTATATCATACCTTAGGAATTGTACCGGAGAAAAGACATATTGTAGCAAGGCAGCCCAACGGACAACTTTACCAGGAAGAGTTGGTAGGCACGCAAGGGTTTGCAGGCATGTCGTCGCTGGTCTACCACCTGTACCCGCCTACCCGGGTGCGGCAAAAAGACAAACCTTATTCCGCAATTCCTAAGATAGCCATAGAAAATGGCCTGGATGCCATGAGTTTTCAGGGATTTGATGTTCAGCCCGAAAAGGATTTCATCAAAAGCCGGAACACGCTCTTTGTCAATGCCAACATGCACATTGGTTTGGCCGCGCCGCAACAGTCAACCCCGTATTTCTACAAAAATGCGGATGCTGACGAACTGATTTTCGTGCACCGGGGCAGCGGAAAACTACGCACCATGTACGGTTCGCTCCAGTTTTCGTATGGCGATTACCTGGTGATCCCAAGGGGTACGGTTTATCAGGTGGAATTCGATACCGATGACAACCGCTGGCTCTATGTCGAATCGTTTGCACCGATTTTTACCCCAAGACGGTACCGGAATGACTTCGGACAATTACTCGAACATTCGCCATTTTGCGAAAGGGACCTCAAACGCCCGCAAAACCTGCAAACGTTCGATGAAATGGGCGAATTCGACATTTTTATCAAGAAAAAAGGTTATATTTTCCCTTATGTCTACGCCAACCACCCGTTTGATGTAGCGGGTTGGGACGGCTACCATTACCCTTACCTTTTTTCAATTTTCAACTTTGAACCGATCACCGGCCGGATTCACATGCCCCCGCCCATTCACCAGACTTTTGAAAGTCAGCACTTTGTAATTTGCTCTTTCGTCCCCCGGCTTTACGATTACCATCCACAGGCAATCCCCGCGCCTTATCACCACAGCAATATTGACAGCGACGAATTGCTCTATTATGTGGACGGCGATTTTATGAGCCGGAATAACATCCAAAAAGGACAGATTACCCTCCACCCGGGCGGTATCCCGCACGGTCCGCACCCGGGAGCGATTGAGCGCAGCATTGGCAAAAAAGAAACGCATGAACTGGCGGTGATGATTGACCCGTTTAACCCGGTCATGGTTACCGAAGCCGCAATGAATATTTCAGTGAAGGATTATTATAAATCCTGGATGGAATAAAAATTTAACAGCCTAACCATTAAAATAAAAAAACACGCCCATGGTAGCAGATTTGAGCAGCGTAAAAAATTTTAATTATTCCGAAAGCCGGAAAGTTTTCGAAAAGGCCCAGGATTTTTTGCCCATCAACGGCACGGATTATGTCGAGTTGTATGTCGGCAACGCCAAGCAGGCTGCACATTATTACAAAACCGCATTCGGGTTTCAGGATTTGGCGTATTCCGGCCTCGAAACGGGATCAAGAGACAAAACCTCCTATGTGTTGCAGCAAGGCAAAATTCGCCTCATGCTGACGACGCCTTTTGATTCCGACAGCGACATCGCCAAACACCTGAACAAACACGGCGACGGGGTAAAAGTCATCGCACTCTGGGTTGACGACGCTTACGATGCCTTTGAAAAAACCGTTTCGAGGGGCGCAACACCTTACCTTTCTCCTGAAACGGTTGGGGACAAACACGGCATCATCCGCCGCTCCGGCATCCACACTTACGGCGATACCGTGCACCTGTTCATTGAAAGAAAAAACTACCATGGGTTGTTTTTCCCCGGTTTTGAAGCCCTCGAAACAGAATACCACCCCATTCCTACCGGCCTGAAATATATTGATCACATGGTTGGCAATGTTGAATTGGGCGCCATGAACAAATGGGCCGATTTTTATGCCAATGTGATGGGTTTTGCCAACCTGGTGACCTTCGACGACAAGGACATTTCTACGGAATATACTGCCCTGATGAGCAAAGTGATGTCGAACGGGAATGGATACATCAAGTTTCCCATCAACGAGCCGGCTATCGGCAAAAAGAAATCGCAAATCGAAGAATACCTCGATTTTTACAAAGGGCCCGGCTGTCAGCACATCGCGGTGGCTACGGATGACATCGTTTTTACGATTTCTGAAATGCGCAAACGCGGCGTCGAGTTTCTTTATGTTCCGGGGTCTTATTACGACACCGTAGGCGAACGGGTGGGCATCATCGAAGAAGACCTGGAAACCCTGAAAAAATGGGGCATCATGGTGGATCGCGACGAAGAAGGCTATCTCCTGCAAATCTTTACCAAACCAGTAGAAGACCGCCCTACCCTATTCTTTGAAATCATCCAGCGGAAAGGCGCCAAATCTTTTGGAAAAGGGAATTTCAAAGCTTTGTTTGAAAGCATCGAGGCAGAACAGGCCCGGCGGGGTACTTTGTAAATTGTGTCTGTCTTTAGAGTCCGATAGCTGCGTTCATTTCGACTTCGCTCAATGACCGCAACCGAGGTGGCTGAGCGTAGTCGAAGCCCCGAACTCTAAAAAACAGGCACCAGACTAAATGGACAGACACTAATAACGAAACACCATCAAAAATGGACGCAACCGCAGTACAAGCTGTTTTTCAGGATAAAATTGAGCAGGATTTAAAAATCGAACCAAAGGATCCAATGCCGGATCGGTACCGCGCGCATTTGATTCGCCAGATTTCCCAGCATGCGCATTCGGAAGTCATCGGCATGCAACCCGAAGGCAACTGGATTACCCGCGCGCCCAGCCTGAGGGCCAAACAAATATTGCTGGCAAAAATTCAGGACGAAGGCGGGCATGGTTTGTATTTGTACAGCACCGCAG
The DNA here is from genome assembly GCA_022841505.1 of Saprospiraceae bacterium. Lineage (GTDB taxonomy): Bacteria > Bacteroidota > Bacteroidia > Chitinophagales > Saprospiraceae > JABWAJ01. Next base: position 19,634 of record JALHRK010000057.1, read on the forward strand.
AAACGCTGGGCATTTCCAGGGAGGAAATGATTGAACAGTTGCAAACCGGCAAAGCTAAATATTCCAATATTTTTAATTATCCGGCTTTAACCTGGGCGGATATTGGCGCCATTGGCTGGCTGGTGGATGGCGCTGCGATCGTCAATCAGGTCGCCTTGCAACGCACATCGTATGGCCCGTATGCCCGGGCGATGTTCCGCATTTGCAAAGAAGAAAGTTTTCACCAGCGCCAGGGGTATGAAATCATGGCGAATATGATGAAAGGGACGACGGAGCAACGGGAAATGGCACAGGATGCCATGAACCGCTGGTGGTGGCCGGCGCTCATGATGTTTGGCCCCCACGACAAAGATTCGGCGCATTCCGGAGATGCCTTCAAATGGCGGATCAAGCGCAAAACCAACGACGAATTGCGGCAAAAATTCATTGACAAAACGGTTCAGCAGGCAGAGGTTATCGGTCTGACGATTCCTGATCCGGATCTGAAATGGAACGAAACAAAACAAGGTTACGACCATGGCGAAATTAATTGGGAAGAATTTAAACGGGTGATCAACGGCAATGGCCCCTGCAATAAACAGCGCATGGAACACCATATCCGCTACCACGAAGAAGGCGCCTGGGTTCGGGAGGCGGCGGCAGCTTATCACGAAAAATTTCCAACGGATTAATCCAATACTTTATGGCAAATGATACGCAATTAGCACTTTGGGAAGTTTTCATCCAAAGTAAATCAGGCGGACACCACGTCCACGCGGGCAGTGTGCATGCCTCAGACTATAAAATGGCCCTGCAGAATGCCAGGGATGTTTACACGCGAAGGAACGAAGGCAGCAGCATTTGGGTAGCGCCTTCTTCGTGTTTTTCAGCATCCGGTCCCGAAGAAGCGGAGATGTTTTTCGATCCGGCGGAAGATAAACTGTACCGGCATCCGACGTTTTACACCATGCCGGAAGGAGCTAAACAAATCTAAACCATTCCCGCAATGACACTACAGGAAGCATTATTCAACTATTTACTGCGGCTTGGCGACAATGCCCTGATTCAGGGCCACCGCCTGTCGGAGTGGTGCAGCAAAGCGCCGGTTTTAGAAGAAGACCTTGCGCTTACCAATATGGCGCTTGACCAGATTGGCGCCGCGCAGGCTTTTTTGAAATATGCCGGTGCAATAGAAAACAAAGGCCGGAGTGAAGACGATCTGGCTTACAAAAGAGCAGAGCGACAATTTTTCAACAATTTAATGACCGAATTGCCCATCGGCGATTTTTCATTCACGATTGCCAAACAATTGCTCCTTTCTTCGTTTGAATTCTTTTTGTTCAGGGGCTTATCCCAGTCAAAAGACCAAACCATTGCCAACATTGCTGCAAAAACGCTAAAGGAGGTGCATTACCACCTGGCGCATTCCCGCGACTGGTGTTTTCGGCTGGGCAAAGGAACCGAGGTGAGCCACGAAAAGCTCCAAAACAGTGTCAACGCGCTTTGGATGTACACCGATGAGTTGTTTGAGATGGGCGAAGCAGATGAGGTTTTGATGGAAGCGGGCATTGTATTCAGCCTGAAAGAAATCAAGCCCAAATGGCTGGAATTGGTCAGCGGTATTCTCGATGATGCCAACATCGCCCTCCCAAATGTAGATTACATGCAAACGGGCAGCCGCAAAGGCATCCACACTGAACATCTGGGGCATTTGTTATCCGAAATGCAATTCCTGCAACGCGCTTATCCTGATGCATCATGGTAAAATCAATTCCACTCACCAAAGCAGATGTCCTGCATCTCCTGTCCGAAATCGTTGACCCGGAAATTCCGGTGGTCAACATTCAGGAAATGGGTATGCTCCGGGATGTGCTGCTAAGCGGCGACAGTTGCGAAGTTCTGCTTACGCCCACCTACAATGGCTGTCCCGCAATGGGCATCATCGAGCAGGATATTTTGCTGCTGCTGCAACAACACGGCATTCCCAACGCTAAAGTAAAGCTGGTCTACGCGCCTGCCTGGACGACCGACTGGATGTCGGACAGTACCAAAGAAAAGCTGAAGCATTACGGGATTGCCGCACCGTTGCATTCTTCTTGTGTAAACTGGTTGAAGCCCGACCAAATCACGGTCGCCTGTCCCAACTGTGGTTCTGAGGAAACCCTGCTCGTTTCCCGGTTCGGCTCAACGGCCTGCAAAGCGCTTTACCGCTGCAACGGTTGTAAAGAGCCTTTTGAGTATTTTAAATGCCATTAATCCAAATAATCCCTGCTTTCACGTTGATTTCAGCCTTTTTTTTAGCTGTTTTTTGGCACAATTGCCAGTTTTCGTAAAAAAAACACTTACCCTGCTTGGCAGTCCCGGGGATCGGCATATCTTTATCCAAACAAGAAAAGCCACCTTTACCTATGTCAGGCAAAACGACACCTAATCACCCGCTACGGAGTGCAGACTGGTTTGGCAAATCCGATAAAATGGGATTTGTACACCGATCCTGGTTGAGAAATCAGGGATATCCCGACGATTATTTTCAGGGCAAACCCGTCATCGGGATTTGCAATACCTGGAGCGAACTGACGCCCTGCAACGGGCACCTCCGGGATTTTGCAGAAATCGTAAAACGCGGCGTGGTTGAAGCCGGCGGGTTTCCGCTGGAGTTCCCCGTCATGTCGCTCGGCGAAACCATCATGCGGCCCACCACCATGCTTTATCGCAACCTCGCTTCCATGGATGTGGAAGAAAGCATCCGGGCCAATCCGATTGACGGCGTGGTGCTGCTTACGGGTTGCGACAAAACGACGCCGTCCACCCTCATGGGCGCATGCAGTGTGGGCCTGCCCACCATGGTTGTGCCGGGAGGGCCCATGCTCAATGGCCGCTTCAAAGGCGAATGCATCGGGAGCGGTTCGTTCAACTGGATGGTGAAAGAAAAAACGCTCGTAGAAAATTATACGGCTGCCGACATCCACGAAGCGGAAGTCGGTTCGGCCCGAAGCCAGGGCCACTGCATGAGCATGGGAACGGCCTCCACCATGGCCTGTATGGTGGAAGCGCTGGGCATGACCTTGCCCGGAGCGGCGGCCATACCCGCCGTGGATTCCAGGAAAAAAGTGATGGCGCAACTGAGTGGCCGCCGGATTGTGGAAATGGTCAAAGAAAATCTGACCATCAACAGCATCATCACACGGCAAGCCATGGAAAATGCCATCATCGTCAATGCTGCCGTGGGCGGATCCACCAATTTTGTTATGCACCTGCTCGCCATTGCCGGGAGGTTGGGGATCGAACTCGATCTGGAAGATTTTGACAAAATCGGCAGTAAAATTCCGTTGCTTGTCAACCTGAAGCCTTCCGGAAAATTTTTGATGGAAGACTTTTATTACGCTGGCGGTCTGCCCGTCGTCATCAATGAATTAAAAAACTACCTGCACAACGACGCCATCACCGTCAACGGCAAACCCATCGGCGCCAATAATGAAAATCCGGTTTGTTACAACCGGGAGGTCATTGCCAGCGTAGAAGCACCACTCCAGCAAAATGCCGGAATCGCGGTGCTCAAAGGCAACCTGTGCGAAAATGGCGCCATCATCAAACCGGCTGCCGTGACCCCGGAATTGGCCAAACACCGCGGCAAAGCCGTCGTTTTTTCGAGCATGGAAGATTACCACGCCCGAATTGACGACCCCGAGCTCGACATTGACGAAAACAGCGTGATTGTCCTGCAAGGGGTTGGCCCGGTGGGTTATCCGGGTATGCCCGAGGTTGGCAACGTTGACCTTCCGGAAAAACTCCTCCACAAAGGCATCCGGGATTTGGTCAGAATATCGGATGGCCGAATGAGCGGCACGGCTGCCGGAACGGTCGTCCTCCACGTGTCTCCCGAATCTGCCGTGGGCGGAACCCTGGCCCTGGTGCAGGATGGGGATCTGATCGAATTGGACATTGAACAGCGTAAATTGCACTTAGATGTTTCCGAAGCAGAAT
>JALHRK010000058.1 GCA_022841505.1 Saprospiraceae bacterium
GAAGGATAGGACTGCGCCGTGAGATTCGTACTATCTGCTTTGAAGTAGATGTTCGTAAAGCGCAGGACTTTCCCTTTTTGAAGATCGGAACGCTTCAGGTTCGAAATGGCCATGTTCTCCTCCACTTTCGGGGGCTGCTTATTTTCAGGCGTTTTAGGCGTGGTTGCCGGCGTTTTTGGGGGGGGATTGGTCTTTACCGGAGGCTTTACAGGCGGCGTTGCCGGCTTTACAGGCGGTGTTTTTTCAACGACCTCGTCGCAGGGAACGGGGTTGATTGTGGAAGCCTTATCCAAAAGAATATTGCCATTGTAAGGCACCAGCGTCGGCGTTTCGTAAAAAGCTTCCAATACAATGTAGGAGTAATTGCCCATCGGCTCGAACTTGAAATTGTATTCTTTCCAGTTCGTATTGATGATGAGCTTCGTTTCGCCCAGCATGTATTGCTTGTCGCAATGGCCAAAGCCGCCGTAGATTCTCAACTTGGCGGGCGTGGCGTAGTTGGCCTGTTGATCGCTGACCCGGCTCACGCTCATGTAAGTGAGCGACCGGGCAAGCTGGATGCTGAATTCATAACATTTTCCTTTCTCCAAGGGCCTGCTCATCTTTTGCGAAACCGATTCCCAGGTGTCATTGTCGCGAACGACCATCCCAAGGTAGGTCTCGCCATCAGCGGCTTCTTTCGTTACATTAAACGTAGCGTCAGGTTGAACATCCGGAGGAGATTCACCCGGGAAGCCACAATTGTACCAATTGATGGGCGCCTGGCTGGCGCGCGCAAAATCTTCAAATGAAGGATTAAACAACAGAATGGGCTCCCCCTGCGCCAAAATATTAGCTGTGACAAGGGCTAAAAACAACAAACCAAGCAATAATCGCTTCATATACCATGCAATTTTCTCAATAGTAAACGAACTTAGGGGGGATATTTGTTTTTATTATCCGGCAAAATCCCCCTTTTTAAGACTTATTTAAATGCATTGAGGCCTGTTACATCCATGCCGGTGATCAGTAAATGGATATCGTGGGTGCCTTCATAAGTCAGTACGGTTTCCAGATTCATCATGTGCCGCATGATCGGATATTCGTTGGTGATGCCCATACCGCCGTGAATCTGCCGCGCTTCGCGTGCAATTTCGAGCGCCATATTCACATTGTTGCGTTTGGCCATCGAAATCTGGGCGGGCGTTGCTCTCCCTTCATTGGCTAAGGTTCCCAAACGCCAGGTCAGCAATTGCGCTTTGGTGATCTCCGTGATCATTTCGGCTAATTTTTTCTGGGTCAGCTGGAACTGGCCGATTGGTTTGCCAAACTGGATGCGCTCTTTGGAATAACGGAGGGCCGCATCGTAACAATCCAACGCAGCGCCAATAGCGCCCCAGGCTATGCCATAGCGCGCTTTTGACAGGCAGGCAAGCGGCCCTTTCAGACCCTGAACGTTGGGCAGCAGGTTAGCTTTTGGAACCCGCACGTCTTCAAACACCAATTCCCCGGTAATGGATGCGCGCAGCGACCACTTTCCATGAATCGTTGGTGTTGTAAACCCTTTCATGCCCCGTTCAACGATCATGCCGCGGATAATGCCCTGCTCGTCTTTTGCCCAAACTACCGCAAGATCGGCTACCGGAGAATTGGTAATCCACATTTTGGCGCCATTGAGAATGTAAGCATCGCCATCGTCGCGGATATTGGTGATCATATCGCTCGGGTTAGACCCGAAATCCGGTTCTGTGAGGCCAAAACAGCCGATAAATTCGCCGCTGCCTAATTTTGGCAGGTATTTTTTGCGTTGCTCCTCCGATCCGAATTTGTAGATCGGGTACATCACCAGCGAACCTTGCACCGATGCCATCGAGCGAATGCCCGAATCGCCGCGTTCCAGTTCCTGCATGATGACGCCGTAAGCGATTTCATCCATGCCTCCGCCGCCATATTCTTCAGGCAGGCTTGGGCCAAAAGCGCCGATTTCCGCAAGTCCTTTGAACAAATGCGTCGGGCATTCCGCCCGGTCGGCGTATTCTTCGATGATTGGGCTGACCTCCTGTTTCACCCAGGTGCGAACCGCATCACGGGCCAGCAAATGGTCTTCACTCAGCAATTCATCGAGGTTGTAATAGTCGTGGTGCTGGTAGCGATCTTCCCGCGCGCGCTTCACGATGGTTCCGTTGCTATTATGCGACATGTTGATGACGTTTAAGTTTTGGTTAGGAAAGGCTCCGAAAAGCAATGCAAAGGTATATATTTCGGTCTTTCGATTACAACGTTTTAGGTTGAGTTCTGTTTGCACTAATATAAAAGCCTACGAAAATATGAAGAATCGCATCCGCCAATGGAATGCACTATGGGATCCGGATCGGTATCATGGCTGGGGTAAAAGCCGCCGATACTTCGAAGGCTGGTATTTCAAACTGGTAGACCCGGAGGAGCAATTTGCTTTTGCGGTGATTCCGGGGGTTGCGCTGGGGCCGGAAGGCAACAACCATGCATTTATTCAGGTACTTGATGGCAAACGGTGCAAAGCGAGCTACTATGAGTTCCCTTTTGAAGCGTTCAAACCCGCTTCACAGAAATTTGAGGTGGAAATTGGCGGCAACCTTTTCTCCCGGGAACGCCTGAAGCTTGCATTGCCGGAGCTTTCCGGCGAACTGCTCATTCATGCGCCAACACCATGGCCTAAAATGTTGGGCGCGCCGGGCATCATGGGCTGGTATTCTTTTGTGCCATTTATGCAGTGCTACCATGGCGTGGTCAGCCTTAATCACCATTTTGAGGGTCAGCTTGATGTCTATGGCGTCGCAACTGACTTTTCCGGCGGCAAGGGCTATATTGAAAAAGACTGGGGGCGGTCGTTCCCGGCCTGCTGGATCTGGTCGCAATGCAACCACTTTGATGGCGATGTTCCGGTATCCCTGATGGCCTCAGTGGCTAAAATCCCCTGGCTTGGGCGCCACTTTATTGGCTTTATCGTCGGCTTTTTACACGGCGAACGGCTCTATCGTTTCGCCACTTATACCGGCGCCGAAATGAAAGCAGGCGTTGAAGGAAATACGGTTTATTTAGCTTTTAAAAATAAAGCGGGACAACGACTTGAAATCACGGCTTTACAGGCGGAAGGCAGCGATTTGCGTTCGCCCTTGTCGGGCACGATGACCGGAAAGGTGAACGAAAGCATGAAAGCGGTGCTGGACGTGGCGTTATATGATGGCGGCAAGCTGGTCTATTCCGGTTCGGGTCGCAATGCAGGGCTGGAATTAGCCGGTCCGGTAGAGTTGTTGCTATCCGATAGTTGGCGCCGTTAATTTTGTGTCTGTTTGTTTCTGTCCGCCAGCAAAAGTTTGGCACTCCCTGAAAACCCGGGCTGGGCAGGTAAGACAAATACTATGGTCTAAGTGCGTATAAATTTCAGCAATCGCTTCGCGTTTGGTGGGCCAGAAATGGTCTTCGCCGATTTCCTTTTTATACCCTCCCTTTTCGAGCACGTCCTGGGCGATGATTTTGAGGTTGCAAACGTATAAGCCGCCGCCTTTTTCTTTCCACCGCCGGGCTTCTTCTGCCATCCACTCCGCTCCTGCAAGCCCTACGAAGTTGACGCCTTCCGCTAAGATGAGGCAAAATTTTTCAGGGCCTTTGTACAAATCGTCAAATAGCTCGGAAATATGCTCGATGCTGCCGTAAAAAATTGACCCGTCTATGCGCACCATCTTCAATTGGGGACATTCGCGTAAGCCCTTTTTGCGAATAATGTACTTTAGGCGGTAGTTGTCTTCCGGGTCTGGCGCCATAATGGCCATGTGCGGGTGCGTCGTTTTATACAAAAAATATCCCAGGGAGGACATGGCGCCCAGCAAAATGGCAAATTCGAGGTCGAGCAGCAGGGTTGAAAAAAAAGTGACTGCAAGCACATAGGACTCTAACCGGCTGGATTTTAAAATTTTGCGTATTTTTTTAAAATCTATCAGGTTGTAGGACACCAGCAGGATGATGCCACCCATCGCCGGAATGGGCAGGTAAGCAGCGAATGGAGCAATGAGCAGCAAAATTGCAAGCAGGATGGCTGCGGCAAAAATTGCCGACATGGGGGTACGGGCGCCTGCGAGGTAGTTGATTCCGGAGCGGGTAAAAGACCCCGAACCTGCATAAGCCGAAAAAAAACTGCCGACAATATTGGACAAACCCTGCCCGATGAATTCCCGGTTGCTGTCAATGCGCTGGCGCGATTGCAAAGCGATACTTTTACTAATGGCAATGGCTTCGATCAACCCGAGCAGCGCAACCGCAAATGCATTGGGCATCAGTTGTCTAATCCGGTCGTAATTGAATTGAACGCCGTGAAACTGGGGTATGGCGCTTGAAATTTCTCCAATTGTTTTAATGCCTACCGCTTCTCCACCCAAAAAATAAGCCAGGATGCTTCCCAAAACCATTGCGATGAGCATGTACGGCGATTTTGGAAAAAAGCGCCTGAGCAGCAGGGCAATTGCCAGGGTTGCCAGTGCAACAGAAAGCACATAAAAATTGGTCTCGCCGATGTGCAGGGCTAATTTCTGCCAGGTACCGATAAAAGAAGTTCCCGCGCCAAGATCAATGCCCAGCAGGTGCTTCAATTGACTATTGGCAATCAGAAATGCAGCGCCGGCAGTGAAGCCAACTACAACGGTATGGGAAACGAAATTGACCAGAACGCCCATTCGCGCCAAGCCAAAAGCCAACTGGATAACCCCAACAAGCAGCGTTAGCAGCAAGGCCAGCTCGATGTACTCCGCCGTGCCAGGTTGTGCAAACTGGCTGATGGCTGCAAAAACGGTCAGGGAAATGGCGGTAGTTGGACCTGAAATAAGATGGAGTGAAGAACCAAAAAGCGCTGCTACGACGGCTGTAACCATAGCGGTATAAAGACCGAAAGCAGGCGGTAAACCGGCGATGATGGCGAAAGCCACCCCCTGAGGCAAAACGATGATTGCTCCGGTTAATCCCGCCATCAGATCAACGCGCAGGCTTTCCCTGTTCACTAAGGGCCACCAGCGCGGATAAGGCGCTACATCTTTTAAATATGCTTTGAACATTTCGCGCACAAGTTTGGCACGCGGTAAAATTAATCAGATGACCGGGGGTGGCATGTGATTTTTGTCACCAAAACACCCCCGGCCCATTTAATTCAATCGAATTTCATCCTCATTTTCATCAAAAAAGCAATACTTATTCAACGGGAAATCCGAATTGGCGCGTATAGCGATCCACTTGTAATGCTCAAAAAACCATTTGATGCGGATGCTGGGGAAACCCTGTCTCAGATAAGCTGCTACATAAGGATGCACATGGAGCGTGAGCTTTGATTTTAGCCGCGAACCGAGAATGAAGTTCATGTCGCGTACAATTTCGTCCATCACAAGGATGGAAGCATTGATCTTGCCGGTACCGTTGCAGGTCGGGCAAACCTCAGACGTATTGATTTTTACTTCAGGGCGCACCCGTTGGCGCGTAATTTGCATCAACCCAAACTTGCTGAGGGGCAGGATGGTATGTTGAGCGCGATCTTTTTTCATGAATTGCTTCATCGCCTGGACCAGCGTTTTTTTGTGTTCCAGGTTTTTCATATCAATGAAGTCAATAATGATGATTCCGCCAATATCGCGAAGGCGCATTTGCCGGGCGATTTCCTCCGCTGCTTCCATGTTGACTTTCAGCACTGAGTCGTCCTGGCCGCTCCCCACTTTATGACCGCTGTTTACGTCCACTACGTGCATGGCCTCGGTGTGTTCCACCACTAAGTAAGCCCCGCTCGGCATGGTTGCTGTTTTGCCAAACGAAGATTTGATTTGACGGGTGACGCCGTACACTTCGAAAATCGGTTTATTCGAAGATTTATGCAGGGAGACAATTTTGACCTGATCCGGGGAAATGGAATAAAGGTAGTTCTTGATGTTTTGGTAGAGGTCTTTGTCGTTTACGACGATCTTGTTGAACGAATCGGTCAGCAGATCGCGCAGGATACTGGAGGTTTTATCGAGCTCACTGAGCAATTTAATCGGGGCTTCCGCTTTGTACAATTGCTTGAAAATATCTTCCCAGCGCTCCATCATGAAGCTAAGTTCTTCGTGCAGGTCAGCGGATTTTTTACCTTCTGCGGCGGTGCGGACTATGACCCCGAAATTTTTCGGTTTGATGCTTTCCACTAAAGCGTGCAGGCGCTTGCGCTCTTCAGAATTGGCTATTTTTTTGGAAACGGCAATGATGTCGTTAAACGGTGTGAGTACCAGATAACGTCCGGGGATGGTCATTTCGCAACTCAGGCGCGGCCCTTTGGTAGAAATAGGTTCTTTCAAAACCTGTACCAAAACTTGCTGCCTTTTGGCCAGCACCTGGTCTATTTTTCCCGTTTTAACAATTTCGGGTTCTAATTTGAACTGGTCCAGCCGGTGCGAATTGATGGAACCGGAAATGGCTCCGCCCGTATATTTCGCAAGTGAACGCAATTTTGGCCCCAGGTCTGTGTAATGTAAAAATGCGTCTTTTTTGTGCCCAATATCTACAAAGGCCGCATTAAGGCCTGGCATAAGTCGTTTGATCCTGCCCAGGAAGATGTCGCCAACGGTAAAGTTGTTGTTCGTTTTTTGGTAATGGAGTTCTACGAGCTTACCATCTTCCAGCAGGGCTATTTCGACTTCTGTGGGCGTAGAATTAATGATGAGTTCTTTTTCCACAGGGAAATTTAGTTTACACACCCAACATGGTTCCAGCGGGAGGAGAGATAAAGGCAATTTTGCAAAAAAGCCAGCGCAAAGGAAAACCGGAGGCAACCCTTTTTATTCGGTGCTTATAAACAATAACGGCTCGCAGTGTACAAACAAGGCACACTGCGAGCAGTAATAAAAATAACCTTTATTTCCCCAGGGCCTGATACCCGGAGGATGTCGTGATTATTTCTTCTTCTTATGGCGGTTCTTACGCAGCCTTTTTTTGCGTTTGTGCGTGGCAATCTTATGCCGTTTACGCTTTTTTCCACAAGGCATATTCGTTTCTTTTTTTTCGCCGAAGCAGCAGCTTTTTCCTTATGAGCCTTTCCCAAACAAAAAGGAAGTTCTCAAAACAACTAAGCGCCGAACGGTGTCGGTGAACAAATTGGTTCGATCCTGTTATAAATTTCTCAACGCGCCTGTAGCGCGCGACATTTTTCCAGGTATTGTTGTGCCTCAGCAGGCTTTTTCAGGGCTTCGTAAACCGTTGCCAAAAGACAATTGCTACTGACATTTTCCGGCTCTGTTGCAATGGCTTTTTCTAAGCGTGCCAAAGCACGGTCGAATTGGCCTGTTTTGATCGCCAGGCGAGCCAGGCTATTCAAAACCAGAACATTTTCAGGTTGCTCCCGGTTCAACTCAAGCAGCATCATCGGACCTTTCATCTCCTGGCCGGCTGGCGGAAATTCCGCATAACTCAGCGCAAGATTTACTTTATGGACAACGTTTTCCGGGTTGAGCGAGATCGCATTTTCAAATGCGGCAATCGCCCGTTTACTACAAAATTCCCGGATAATGTCATCTTTTGCATCCTGCACACAAATCGCAAACGTCGTTCCGGCAATGGACCAGCTTTCTTCCGAGTTCGTCAATTCTGCAACATTCTGGGCGTAGTGCCCGGCAATGGCCGGATGACCGAATTCGTACCACTTTCCTGAAAGCTGCTTCAACAGACTAACCTTTGACGAGTCAGGACTTGTTTTTTCAAGCTCTTCCTCCAGCGTCAGCACAAAAGTATTCTGTGCCTCAGAGATGGCGCTTCTCGCGTCCCTTAACAGCAGGTTGATGTCCGTTTTTTCGGAAGACAGGGCCCTCGACTTTTCGGAGCGTTGAATATCTTTTGTTTTGGTATCACAACCAAAATACATGACAAATAACAAGAGTGCAGCTGAAAAAACTGCGGTGAATTGTAATTTTGTCATGGAGCGCTTTTAAATTATCTTTTATGCCCTAAGGCAATCAATCTTCGCCTTCATCTTCCGGCAACGAAGTAACGTTTCCTTTTACCTGCTCAACAAAAACTTTTGCTGGTTTGAAAGCCGGGATAAAGTGCTCCGGAATTTCGATGGCTTTGTTTTTCTTGATGTGGCGACCGATTTTTTTAGCTCTTTTTTTGATGATAAAGGAGCCGAAACCGCGTACATACACATTCTCCCCGCTTGAGAGGGAACCTTTCACTTCCTTAAAGAAAGTTTCCAAAGCGACCAATACATCTACCTTAGGAACTCCCGTTTTTTCGGAAATAGCTGTGACTAAATCAGCTTTTCTCATCGTTATGGACTGGTTTATAATTAGTTATAATCAAAATGCTTTTTAAAACGAGTGGCAAATATCGCAATTTTTTCGTTCCGGAAAAATAAAAGTTACTTTAATTTTCATTAATAGTCAATCTTTTAGCTTTAAGCCTGTATTCCCCTGCTGGATAGAAGGCCGCTGTTCCTGGCATTCAAACCTTACCTTTCCATCATACTATCTGGTATATTGTCTCATCTGCGTCGGAATAATTCTATCTTTGCGCTTCTTTTTAAAATAATTCTCTGACTGCCGTGGGGTTGGTTCGGGAATCAAACCTGCTTCCTTATGCTGCTTTCAATGACCGGTTACGGGCGCGTATCGCAATCTTTCAGAGACAAAACCATCCTGGTAGAAATCAGATCGCTCAACAGCAAGTTCACCGATCTTAGGCTCAAAATCCCGAGCAACTACCGTGAAAAAGACACCGAACTCCGCAAAATCACGCTTGAACGTTTAGAGCGTGGAAAAATTGACATGCTCATTGAAGTGAAGTCTGTGGCTGGCGGCGATGGTTTCGGCCTGAACAAACCTTTGTTTCGGCGGTATTACGAAGAACTGTCCGCCTTAGCCGGCGAATTGAAAATTGATAAAGGCGACATCATTCAAACCATTCTGCGCATCCAGAATGTAGTATCTTCCGAGGAGGACACCATTGATGAAGAAGAATGGGCGGAAGTGCTCAAGGTTTTGGATAAAGCGACCCGACAGCTCACGGATTACCGCCGTACTGAAGGAAAAGCCATGGAAGACGACATGCGGGTTCGGGTGAACAACATCCTGGGCTACTTAGCGGGCATTGATCCTTTTGAAAAGGACCGTATTCCAATTTTGCGGCAGCGCCTGCACCAAAACCTGGAAGAGCACCTCGGCAAAGACAAAATAGACGAAAGCCGTTTTGAGCAGGAAATTCTGTTCTACCTCGAAAAAATGGACATTACGGAAGAAAAAGTCCGACTGGAGCAGCATTGCAAATATTATTTGGAAGAAATGAGTGCCAAGACTTCTCAGGGCCGGAAATTGAGTTTCATCAGCCAGGAAATCGGACGGGAAATCAACACGCTGGGCGCTAAGGCTTATTCGTCTGACATTCAACGCTTAGTAGTAGGAATGAAGGATGAGCTGGAGAAAATAAAGGAGCAGGTTGCCAACCTGGTGTAGGTATTTCAGCCAACCTGTCCCATCGGCCTTTTGTCGAACCAATAACCATTAACTAATACAATAACCGCTAATCTGCGTTCTGTGAGCAAATTATTAATCGTAACGGCGCCTTCCGGTGCAGGAAAAACGACCATTGTACGCCATCTTTTGCAACATTTTAGTAACTTGGCCTTTTCGGTTTCGGCTACGACCCGGGAGCGGCGCGCCCATGAAGTGGATGGAGTGGACTACCATTTCATCTCTGTAGAAGATTTCAAAGCCCGTATTGAAGCCGGTGCGTTTGCAGAATGGGAAGAGGTTTACGAGAATCAGTTCTATGGAACATTGCGCAGCGAGATTGAGCGGCTATGGGCTGAAGGCCGGGATATTATTTTTGATATTGACGTCCGTGGCGCGGTCAACCTCAAAAACAGCTTCCCGGAACAAGCGCTTACCGTCTTCGTGAAACCGCCGTCGCCGGAAGTTTTGTTTGAACGCCTGCGCCAGCGTCGCACCGAAAGTGAAGAAAGCCTGCGCAAACGCATTGCCCGCGCTTCAGATGAACTGACCTGGGAAAACAAATTCGATATTGTGTTAGTTAATGATGTATTGGAACGTGTGCTGGCAGAAGCGAAAGCTGTGGCTGCCAGTTTTCTAAACCAATAATTATGGAAACGCTCATTACCAATGGCATCAAGGTCAGCGCTGAACCTTTCTATCAGGAAAGTTATTCCAAGCCTTTGGAAATGAAGTTCGTATTTGCCTACCGCATCACCATAGAGAACCTGGGTACCGAAACAGCGCAACTCCTTCGCCGGCATTGGCACATCGTTGAAGCGACCGGCATTGCCCGCGAGGTGGAAGGCGAAGGCGTCGTGGGTCAGCAACCGGTTTTGGAACCCGGCGCAAAACACCAGTACGTTTCCTGGTGCCCTATTCCCACTGAAATTGGAAAAATGTTCGGCGTTTTTTTGTTTGAAAGAAAATCAGACGGCGCCAACTTCGAGGTGCAAATTCCTGAATTTCAATTGCTTGCTCCTTTTAAGTTGAACTAATATTGATCCATTTAGTCCCGGGTCTGCTCTTTAGCGCTATTTTACCTTTGTTACACTGCCGGAATGAACCGCCGCCGCAACCTCCAGCAGGAGGGCCGGTGCAGACTCCAGCGCATTTCCCACCACGATTACATCGGCGCCTGCGCGGGCATCGGCATAAGCCTTTTCCGGGGTACGGATGCCGCCGCCAACGATGAGGGGCGTTCCAATCGCACTGCTCACTGAATGGATCATGCGTTCGCTTACGGGAATGCGGGCGCCGCTGCCTGCGTCTAAATAAGTGAGTTTAAGTCCCAGCATTTCGCCTGCCACAGCTGTGCAAAGGGCGATGTCTTCCTTGTTAGCGGGGATGGGCGTGGTATTGCTCATATAGGACACAGAGGTTGGAACCCCTCCATCTATCAGGATATAGGCAGTTGGGACAATTTCCAAACCGCTTTGCTTCAGAAAAGGCGCAGCAATCACATGCTGGCCGATCAGCAATTCGGGATTTCGCCCGGAGATCAGAGAGAGCAGCAAGATGCCGTCGGCCCGGTCACTGAGTTGCAGGCTGCTGCCGGGGAATAAGGCGACCGGAATATTGCAGGTCTCTTTAATGCGCCGTATGCAGGCATCTAAGCGGTTATGAACCAATAAACTCCCGCCCACTAAAAACAAATCAGTAGAGGCGGACATCGCCAGGTCGAGCAATTTGTCGAGGCTGTCATCGGCTGTTTTATCCGGATCAATGAGCACGGCAAAAAGCTTTTCTCCTTTCTTTTTCGCTTCTACAATGGTCTGATAAATCATATCGGGCATTTTGCAGCGATAAAGATAAGGTTATTGGCTGTATTTGGCGGCGTTGTGTCAGAACAGGCTACCCTGGCGGGCAAAAGACTGCGGGTTTTCAAGCTCCAGCAGGCGGCGTTTCATGTCGAGACCGTAAAAGTAACCCTGGAGGTCGCCACTTTTCCCGATGACGCGGTGGCAGGGGACGATAATAGCGATCGGATTGTTGCGATTGGCCAATCCAACGGCGCGAACCGCATCAGGCGAGCCAATTTTTTCGGCAATGGCCGAATAGCTGGTCGTGTGGCCATAAGGAATTTCGAGTAAGGCTCGCCACACCGATTTGTAAAAATCAGTGGCGCCACCCCAGTCTAACGGGAGGTCGAACGCCCGGCGCCGGCCTTCAAAATATTCCTGTAATTGCCGGACACATTCCAGGACAACCGGATGCGGTTCGGTAGTTTCAGCGACCGTGGCTTCGGCTACCCAGTTGACAGACTGAATGCCCAGCAGACTTCCTCTGATTCTAAAATAACCGAACGCGGTTTCGCAGAATGTTGTCGCAAGCATGAAAAAGCGGTGTTTGATGCTGACAAATTTAATAAATTTGCAGAACATTCGATTCATGCCGCCCGTTTATCCTGCGGCTTTTTTCATTTTCGTCAAAAGTGCATTTCATGCTGCAAACCAAAGGGCTTTATTATAGTTATGATGGCCGCAACCAGTTGCAGTTCCCGGATATTGATTGCAAAAAAGGGGAACACTGGCTGCTGTTGGGTCAATCCGGGAGTGGCAAGACCACTTTACTGCACCTGCTTGGTGGCTTGTTAACGCCAAAAGGTGGTGTTGTAAACATAGATGGTACCAATATCGCCAACATGGTGGGGTCTGCATTGGATCGGTTCAGGGGACAACGGGTGGGGATTATTTTCCAGAAGGCGCATTTTGTAAAATCGTTGACGGTGGAGGAAAACCTGCTGCTTGCGCAACAATTAGCTGGCGCGCCGGCCTCCAAAACCCGGATCCGGGAAATGCTGGAACGCCTGAATGTTGGCCACAAACATCGGTCGAAGCCCGACCGGCTGAGCGCTGGCGAACAACAACGGGTGGCCATCGCACGCGCATTGGTCAACCAACCTGCGATTATTTTGGCTGACGAACCGACCTCGGCATTGGATGATGTGAACTGCAACGAAGTGATTCACCTGCTGGAAGAGCAGGCTGCAGCGGTTGCTGCAACTTTGTTGGTAGTCACGCACGACAGTCGCCTGAAAGCGGCATTCCGCAATCAGATTCACCTGTAATCCTCACAAGGCAACCCATTATGAACTTGTTTCAACTTAGCTGGAAAAATCTGACCAACAAACCGCTTTCTCTGGCGCTTAATCTCATTCTGTTTGCGCTGGGAACCGGACTGATTTCGCTGTTGCTGCTACTGAGTTCTCAGTTGCAGGAAAAATTTGACAAAAACTTAGCCGGGATAGACCTCGTCATCGGCGCAAAAGGCAGCCCGCTTCAGCTCATCCTGTGCAGCATGTACCACGTGGATTCTCCCACGGGCAATATTTCCATAAAAGAAGCAAAACCTTTCATGCGCTCCGGCCACCCACTGATCAAAGCGGCAATTCCTTTGTCCATGGGTGACAACTATAAAAACTACCGGATTGTAGGCACCACCCACGACATCCTGGGGTTGTACAACGCGGAAATTCAGGAAGGGAAAAAGTGGGAAAAAACCTGGGAAACGACCATTGGGGCTACCGTCGCCGCTGACCTGGGGTTGAAAATCGGCGACAGGTTTCAAAGCTCACACGGATTC
Source organism: Saprospiraceae bacterium (assembly GCA_022841505.1). Classification (GTDB taxonomy): domain Bacteria; phylum Bacteroidota; class Bacteroidia; order Chitinophagales; family Saprospiraceae; genus JABWAJ01. The sequence goes on from JALHRK010000058.1 coordinate 13,086, forward strand.
GCCACAGAAGCAGGTATGGATATGGCCCACGATGGCGATTTTATCGTTGTAGGCATTCTGAAGCCAAGCGGATCGGTCGTGGATCAGTTGATTCTGACCAACACCCAAACCATTTGGGCCGTTCATGAACACGCCGCTGAAGAAGGCTCAGATACCACCGCGCACGAAGCGCATGCCGACGATTCCAGGCCGTTGATTGAATTTGAGGACAGAGACATCACTTCGCTGCTGATTCAATTCAAAAGCCGCAACTTTCAAACCCTGAATATGGGGCGCTCGATCAATGAAAACACCGACCTGCAGGCGGCTTCACCCGCTTTTGAAATCAACCGGCTCTACGCCAATATGGGGGTCGGAGTAGATGCGCTCCAGGCTTTGGCATTTGCCATTATCCTCGTTTCCGGGCTTAGTATTTTTATTTCGCTGTTTTCTTCCCTTAAAGAGCGCCGCTACGAATTGGCACTTATGCGGGTAATGGGTGCTTCGAGGTCCCGCCTGTTTTTTCTCATTATCCTGGAAGGTTTATTGCTGGCAGTGCTGGGGTGCATCATTGGGTTGCTGCTGAGCCATGGCGGAATGGCCATTTTATCCGGCCTTATGAAAGACGCTTATCGCTACGCCTTTTCAGGCTGGGTTTTTCTGAAAGAAGAATGGATTTTGTTGGCAGGCGCGCTCCTCATTGGCATGCTGGCCGCGGTGATTCCTGCTGTTATGGCCGGGAGAACGGATATTTCGGAGACGCTGGCGGAGGGGTAGGGGTATGGGTATGGGTAGGGGTAGAAAATTTTCTACCCCTACCCCTACCCCTACCCATACCCATACCCATACCCATACCCATACCGAAATTGCTACTGCGCTTCGTCCTTCTCCACCACAATTTTACTCTTGCCTTTCAATTCAAAACCGGAAACCTTGCGGTAAATGGCTTTGTATTTTTCCCAAATTTCGTCGGGCTGCTTTTTGCCGTTCACTTTCATTCCTTTTCCACTGAGTTCCATCGTGTAGTTCTCCGTGTTTTGGATTAAGCCATCTTTGACTAAGGCTTTTTCAAAAGCAGATTCAACCGTTCCGTCTACGATACCTCCGTCTTCAAAATATCCCCAGATATTTCCATCAATATGCGGCGGGGCAAAGGCAAAACCCTGGCCCATTTCCGCGAGTTCACGTGCAGCCTGTTCCAACTGCAGGCGGTGTTCGCCCCACTTTTCTTTGTGTTGTTTCTCCAACGCTTTCCATTCTTTTTTGCGCTCCTTCATTGCTTCCCGCTGCGCTTCACTCAAAGCTTTGTGTGCTTCTGCATTGAGCAGGGCATCTTCCCGAAATCCTTCTTCCAGCGCTTTTGCAACCTCCTTTTCTTTCAGTAGTTTCAGGTAATGTCCATCTGCAATTTTGGGATTGGGAAATAAATGGCCTTCCTCAAAAAGCTCCCCATTCAACTTGAAGGTGTTATTTTCATCATTCCATTCAAAAACAAAAGGTGCGGCGCCATCGGGGCGTTCAATTTTGAAAAGAGTATTGCCATTCGCATCCAGCTCTTTGATGATATGAGTAGCCCCATTGCCCCAAAAATCTGCCGGTGGTGCTGGCGGAACCGGTGGCATGGGCGGCATGGGAGCCATCGGTGCCATGGGCGCGGTAGGCGGCATTGGTGGCATAGGCGGAATTGGCGGCATGGGCGCTTCCCCGAAGGCTTCTTCCACCATGTTTTCGTACTGGAAGTAATCTGCGGGCGGAATTTCTTTACCGTCCACTTTCAGGTAAGTGATGACCCCGTCTTTGACCTTCGCTTCCAACGATTTTCCATTTTTTTCCAGATTGATGCGGGCATTGCCCTTTGGTAGGGAATCCATCGGCACGACCGGCGTTTCGGCGTCAATTTCTGACAGGACAGCCGTGGTGTCCGGAGAATTTTGGTCGGGATAAGCTGCACTGACGGTGATCGCTAAAACGGCCAGCAGCATCAGGCAAGTGGCTGTGAACTTCTCCATAATGTTTGATTTGTTTTGCGGATGATTTAATATGCGCCGCACCCGGTTCAGCAATCGGTTTTTGCCGCCGGAAAAGGCTAAGGCAAAATTGGTACGGGGGCGTCCCCATTCCTGAACGCTGACCAATGCTTTGGCGTAGTCGAGTGAATTGTTGCAATGCAGGATGGCAATATCGTCGCAGCAGTCTTCCCGCTCAGCACGAACGGCAGCCGATAGCCACCATACAGCCGGGTTGAAGTAGAAGAGCGTTTCAATGATTGCCTGAAAGATGTTGACCAAAAAGTCGCTTCGGTAAATATGGGCCAGTTCGTGGGCCAGCACGGCCTCCACTTGTTGTGGCGACAGGTTGTTCACCATCCCAATGGGCAGCAGGATAACCGGTTTGAGGTAGCCGATGGTCATGGGCGTTTTGATGGCCGCCGACTCCAGCAGGCGTACGGCCCGCCTGATCCCGATGCGCCGTGCAAAATGGAGCAGGGTTTGCTGCCATTTTTCCGGTACAGGGCTAACATGGCGGCGTTTCAATTGGTTGGCATACATCAATGCGCCGAGCATCCTCAACAGAAAAAAAGTCATCCCCAGCATCCATAAGGTCGCGATGAGTGGGGTGTTGCGGCTGAAATAGGCGCTGAATTGTTCAAATACGCTGGCAGACCAGTCGCCGCCGGGTGAGGCCACCAATGGCATTGCGGTCATTTCGCCGGAGGCAACCACCACAGCGGGAAGTTCCGAAGCAGGTTCGTAGTAGTTGAAAAAAGTGATTGCGGCCCAAACCAAAACCCCGGTGAGCGCACTCATGGACAATAAATAGCGTTCGTGCGCCGGACGCTGGTGCATCAGCAACATGCCTACTCCGGCCCCAGCAGCCAGCAATGCCGCCTGCCAAAGGGAGTGAACGACGGTCCAGCCTAAGGCTTGTACCACTTCTTCCGATAAGATTTGTGCAATTGTCATGATCAAAACGGGTGTTTTGTTCTAAAATTTATGGTCACACGACTCCACCGAATCGGCGTTCGGCGGTACAATAGAAACGATTGTCACGCTGCATCGCTGAATCGGAGTTCAGCGGGACTATTGTCCGTCGCGTTCAATGCGTTCGATCAGGGCTTTGATTTCATCTAATTCTTTTTGGGAAGCCTGGTGCTGGCCCAGCGCCTGCATCACCATTTTCATAGCCGAACCATTAAAGGCGGCGTCAACAAACTGATCCAACAGCCTTGTTTTGGTGGATTCTTCACTGGCTGCTGCTTCGTAAATGTGGCTGCGCTGGTCGGTATTGCGTATGGCAAGCCCCTTATCCACCATAATCTGCATTAACTTCAGCGTGGTGGTGTATCCAACCTCGCGCTGCTCGTTGAGTTTGTCATTGACGAAGCGCACCGGGGAAGGGCCATATTGCCATAGCACCTGAAGAATTTCCAGTTCTGCTTCGGTAGGCTTGGGAATTTCCATTATTTTCGATGTTTGTATACAGGTAAAAACTTTGGATTCATCTGGTTTTGGGGCCTGCATTGTGTAAAGTCGGGTGATTTTAGCGATGCGTTGCAGCATTGAATAAATTTCTTGTCTGTTTCGCACTGCAAGTATATACGAAGACTTTCGTAAGTGCAAATTTATTTACGAATATTTTCGTACTTTGAGAAAAAATTAACGATTCCCAAATATCCAATACGTAAGTTTTTACACTTCATGGGAAAGTAAAACTCATGTATTTAATTAAAAATCATGTTTTTATGAAGGAACATCCTGACATTAAATTAGAAAAAACAAACCTGGAGCGGGTTTGTGATATTTTGTCGCTTGTTGGGCTTGGCCTCTTTGTAATCCTGATTGCAGCTTATTGGCCAAAACTGCCTGATACCATTCCCATCCATTTCAACCTGGCGGGGGAAGCCGACGGCTGGGGTCGAAAGGCCACCATTCTGATTCTTCCGGGGGTAGCATTGTTTATTTATGTGACCATGACCTTAGCGATACAGTCTTCAAAAAATATCAATTACCCCGTGCGCATCACGCCGGAAAACGCGGAACGGCAATACCGGCTGGCGCGGCATTTGATTGCTGTTATGAAAGCCGCTGTGATTTGGGGTTTGCTCGGGCTGACCTGGCTCATCCTGCGGACAGCGTTGTCGGAAGGCGCTCAATTGGGGAGTTGGCCGGCGTTTGTTCTTGTAGGGTCAGTTTTTGCGATTCTCGGAGGGTATTTTGTGATGGCGTTGAAAAAATAAGCGCCTGAATTGTTTGATTTTCATGATGGTTTGACTCAAAAAAGGAAAGGCTGCCTCTTATGAGACAACCTCTCCTAAAGCTCTGATTTTGAGTCTGCCAGCTAAAGCTCTACCAGCCCGGAATCAAATTCAACCCAAAAACCCCCTTTGCATTTTTTTGCAGCGGGAAGGCGTAGTACGGCTCCAGAATAAGCGCACCGAACAGGTTGATGCGTAATGAAGCCCCCGCACTGAACACCGGTTGAACCGGATATACCGTGAATTCCCCGTTGAATTGCGGCTCTTCAATGCCGAACTGGTCGTAATCGAACCAGGTTACACCGCCATCTACGAAGAAGTTCAGGTCTGTGAGCAGGACGTTCGATTTGATCAACGCCAGTCTTTTGGGGCCGGTGAACGGAATGCGTACTTCAAAATTGGCCACCAGCAACTTGCTGCCCAGCAACTGATCGAACACGTAATCATTTTGCAAAAACAGGTCCAGCGCTGTGTTGGAGTTGTAGCCGCGGATGAACCATGGATTTCCCACAAACAAAGGATTTAACTCGGTGCTGCCCGCGCCGTAACGCCCGTAGTGCATGGCCCGGAACGCGAAGGCGACCGGCTTGTAAAAGCGATAGATGCGATAGTCGGCCGTCAATGCCGTAAAGTTGAAATCCCCGAAATACTGCTCAACGCCTAAGCGATAGCGTTGTCCCTGAAGGGGCGCCGTCATCCCAAAAAAGCTGTTGTCGCCCACCAATGCCGCTTCGGCGGTGACGAGATTCAGCGCGGGTGGCGCATCCAATTTGGTGCGATCCTGCTTGATCAGGTTGCCGAAATCATCGTAGTAGTTGACCAGTTTTGTGAGCTGGTTGCTGTAAATGGAACCGGAAGCGCCCACTTCAACCCGGGTTGTGGTCGAAAACGGATACTGTGCAAAAAAGCCCAATTGATCTTCAAAAAGCCGGTACAAGCTGAATTCATAGCGGTCTGTCCTTAAAAAAAGGTCATCGCCAACGGGCAGCGGGTAGTCGAACTGGATATTGTCCAGGCTCAAACTCCGGTAAGGGATATGAGAAAGATAACCGCCCCAGTTGATCCGTTTTTTTCGGTTGATGTAGGCTACCGTTCCGCCGATATCGCTGATTTCGCCGTTGAGGGCTAGACTGCTGAAGAACTGGTGGTTCCCCATGATGTCGCTGAACAGCAAATCTATCCCGCCTGCAACCCCGGAAGTGGTTCCGAAAGCGTTGCTCGTGCCAATGCCAATTCCACCGCCACCGCCGATATAGTCTAACTTGAACTTCGATTTGTACGGTTGCTCTTTGATTTGATTGCTGGTCAATTCGCCGGGCAGTTGAGGAATGTCGAGGTTGGCGTCAACTAAAGCAGTGGCCTGGTGGTTTACGCGGGGCAAGTGCGCCGGGCTCATGTCCACGGCTTGCGGATCAACCTCTTTGTACAAAAACTCATCCAGCCTTGCCCGGTAAATATTGTACCCGTTTTTGAGGTAATGCGTGTAAGCGATCCGGTTGTTGCGCCGCGCCAGACTGATGGCTGGCGAATACGAGGTAATGCCGCTGACGCCGGTCAGCAAATCGGTCAACTGGTAGACCTTGCCGGTAGTCGGTTCGTACTGGTAGATGTTGCGGAAGCCGTCGCGGTCCGACAGGAAAATGATGTTGTTGGCCGTGTCGGGGATTGGATTCAGGTTATCAGCCCCAGGGAAAATGTCAATATGGTTGACGCTGTTGTCGGCCATGTTCAGGGTCGCCAGGTTAAACGTCCATTTGCCGTTGGTTTTGCCGCGATTCATGCTCAGTTCATCTGTAGAAAAAGCAAGAAAAGCGCCGTCTTCGCTCCAGGCCGGGTGCATTTCCGAATAGCGGTTGTTCGTAAGCTGCGTAACCTTTTTCGACTTGAGGTTGTAGGTGAAAATGTCCACCTGTCCGTTGGCCAAGCCGGTCAGTGCAATGGTTTTTCCATCCGGCGACCAGGCTGGATTCGTAAAGGCAGGCACGCCTTTCAGCGGGGTCTCCAGGATCGTTTTACCCGTTTGAACTTCTTTAATAATGAGGATATTGCCCCCCTGACTTACGCCGACAAATGCGAATTGTTTGCTGTCGGGCGACCAGGTTCCTGCCGATTCGATGTAGCTGAAATCATCAATATGTCCGTCTTTCAGCGTGCTGGCCACCTGGCGGATAATTTTCCCGGTACGGGCATCTGCTAAGAAAAGGTCGGTCGTGAACAGGTTTTTTTCAGACAAAAAAATCACGAATTGTCCGTTGGGGCTGATCACGGGCGAAATGTTCATGCGCCCTGCATTTTTATCATCAATGAGCGCTTTGCCAATGGTGCGTTCTTTTTTGTCGCCCAGTGCGCCCCCAAAATGCCGTTTAATCAGAGTTACCCATAGTTCCGACAAGTTTTCACTACTCATGCCCATCACCCTTTTGCAGGCTTCCTCAAATCCGTATTTGGCTGTAGCCATAAATAAAGGCTCGATGATTTCATCGCCTTTCAGCCCGGTAACGAACACCCAGAAGGTGTGTCCGTAACGGTAGGGGAAGTACTGCGGGTTGTTCAGTTTTTTAAGTGTGGGCACATCGTCGTTCAGGACGGCATCGCGCATCCACATGGCCGTTTGCGCATCCACGCTGCCGATAGACATGTATTCTGCTAATCCCTCCACCATCCAGAGCGGCAGGTTCGACAGGTTATTGAGGGAGGTGGAGTCGCCGTTCAGGACCATATTGTACTGAAAAGCATGAACCAACTCGTGTCCCAGCACGTGTTGCGTTTGCTGGTTCGACATGGCCAACGGGAGCACCACGCGGTTTTTAAAAGCTTCCGTAACCCCGCCTGTTCCTACGCCGATGTCCCCCGAAATGGTATTCGTTTGCTGAAAGTCGGGGTGGTCGTTGTAAAAAATGAGCGGATTCCGCTTGACGATCGTATCCTTTAGTACCGCCTGGTGGATGCGGTACCAGCGTTCCGATTGTTCGGCCAATGCGTGCAGCAAGGTGTCATTATCCAAGTAGTGGTAGATTTCAAAATGCGGTGTCTGGTGTACCCGGTATTCAATTTGTTCATACCTGGGCTTATTCCTTCCAAAATACTGTGCCTGTAGCGACACGGCGACCAGCAGTGCCAGCAGGATCAGGCTTGACTTTTTTATGTTCATACGAGATGTTTTTTGGTGATAAAGACAGTATTATTAACAACATTAGGAATGTTATCGGTACTTAAAATCTTGCCTTCAACGCGTTAATTTTGTCTTAAACTGAATTTGTCCGTAAGTTTACCGACACTTGAAAAAGACATTGGATTGAAGACCATAGCCTCCGGAAGACCTTCAGCGTGTAAAAACACGGAATCTCTTTGCTAAAATCTGACGCTGTCGTCTCTTAATCAAACATCTATGTCCACACTTTTGATTTTTATTGTTGTCTATTTATTGATTACTTTATTGATTGGTTGGTGGGCGGCCCGCCGGGTCCACAATACGCAGGATTATGTCATAGCAGGGAGGCGCATGCCCATGTTGGTGGCGGCTTGTGCATTATTTGCCACCTGGTACGGCTCCGAAACGATTATGGGGGCGCCCGCGAAGTATTCCGAGGAAGGGCTTCAGGGCGTCATGGAAGACCCTTTTGGCAGCAGCTTGTGCCTCATTCTTGTCGGATTGTTTTTTGCACGGCCCTTATACCGGCTCAATATCCTGACGTTGGTTGATTTTTTTAAACTCCGGTTCAGCCGGCGGGTGGAAACCATTGCGGCCATATTTATTGTGCCTTCTTATTTCGGATGGATTGCTGCCCAAATGGTGGCAATGGCGCTTTTGCTGAATGTGTTGGTGGGCATTGACTTGCCCTGGGGGATTTTCATTTGTTTGGTAGTGGTCGTTATGTATACCTATGTTGGCGGGATGTGGTCGGTTTCTGTAACAGACTTTGTGCAAACCATTATGATCATTATTGGCATGGTGGCGCTGGCGGTCTTGCTGGCAGATGAAGCGGGCGGCGTTCAAAAGGTATTGGAATCCGCGCCTGAAAATGCGTTTCAGTTTTTCCCAGAGCGGGATTTGCAGAGTATGCTGGCTTATTTTGCTGCATGGATTACCATTGGCCTTGGATCCATTCCACAACAGGACGTTTTCCAGCGGGTCATGTCTGCCAAAAGTGAAAAATCATCAGCCTGGGCTTCCATCATTTCCGGGTTGATGTACCTCACCATTGGCCTCCTGCCGTTGTTTATTACCTTGTGTGGCAAAGTATTGTATACTGATTTTGGCAATGATGACCCACAAAAAATAATCCCGACGATGGTACTCAAACACACGGGCCTTGTGATGCAAATCTTATTTTTTGGCGCGTTGCTTTCTGCTATCCTCAGCACCACAGCAGGCGCTATTCTCGCGCCGGCGACCATCATCGGCGAAAACCTGATTCGCCCGATTTATCGAAAAATGACCGACCAAATGTTGCTTCGCACCATGCGTTTTTCCGTGGTAGGCGTCGCCGTTTGCTCGGCAGTCATGGCTACGACCAACACGAATATCTATGAATTGGTCGCGGATTCTTCCATCCTGAGTTTAGTTTCTCTGTTTGTCCCCCTTACTGCGGGTTTGTATTGGAAGCGGGCATCCGATATGGGCGCGCTGTTGTCCATTCTTGGCGGCATGGGAGGCTGGATTGTCGGGGAAATTTTTGAAACCACCACGCCTACCCTGCTCATCGGACTGGGCTCCAGCATTGCTTTTATGATCTTGGGTAGTTTGATGATGCCGGATAAGACGTATGGGGAGTTTAAGGAGAAGACGGGGTGATGGCATCCCAAAACCCCTCAAATACTCAAATACTCACATCTTCAAATACTCAGTTTTTTCAAATACTCAACAATATGCATTCTCTCCAACACCCTCCAACCCTCCAGGACATCCAGGAAACCCATATTGCTATTGCGCCGATGATTCACCGCACCCCGGTGCTGACTTGCTCCGGCATTGATGCGATTAGTGGGGCAAAGCTGTTTTTTAAGTGTGAAAACTTTCAGAAAGTAGGCGCTTTTAAAATGCGGGGCGCCAGCAGCGCATCCATTCGATTGTCCGAAGAAGCCCGCCGGAACGGCATTGCCACCCATTCTTCCGGCAACCACGCGCAGGCCGTTGCGCTGAGTGCAAAGATGCTGGGGATACCGGCGTATGTGGTCATGCCCGAAAATGCGCCGGCGATCAAGGTGGCCGGCGTGCGCAGCTACGGTGCGGAAGTTATTTTTTGTGCCCCTAACATCGCAGCGCGGGAAAGCACTTTGGAATCGGTGGTTGAACGCACCGGCGCTTATTTCATCCACCCTTACAACGACTACAACATCATTGCCGGGCAAGCTACTGCGGCAAAAGAATTGATTGAAGACCTGCCGAACCTGGAAGCCATCATTGCCCCAGTTGGCGGAGGCGGATTGATGAGCGGAACAGCATTGGCCACGCGTTACCTCTCGCCCGGAACAAAAGTCTACGGCGCCGAACCCAAAGCCGTGGACGACGCCTGGCGCTCCATGCAATCCGGAAAAATTGAAGTAAACGCCACCACAAATACCATCGCCGATGGCCTGCGCACCCATCTGGGCGAAAAGACCTTTGAGATCATCCGGAAGCAGGTAGATGATATTTTTACGGTTTCTGAAGAAGAGATTGTCGCAGCCATGCGCTTGGTGTGGGAACGGATGAAAATCATCATCGAGCCTTCCTGCGCGGTGCCTTTAGCGGCCGTGTTGAAGAACCCGGCAGTTTTTTCCGGGAAGCGGGTGGGGATTATTTTGTCCGGGGGGAATGTTGATTTGGGGGAGTTGCCGTTTTGAATAGGAGTTACAACACCTTATCCACCTCTTCCAACTCCTTGTGCTCCCCATCCCCAAACCACTTCTTAACCCGCTCCCGTGCCTGTTCGCGCACCTTCTCATTGACATATCCGGCAACGGTAACGAGCCCGAAACTCAACACGCCAATGTCGTCAGTGTAGCCAATGATCGGGCTGAGGTCGGGGATGGCGTCGAAAGGAGCAAGCAAATAGCCGAGGGTGCCGAGGATGATGTTTTTGGCCCAGGCTGGCGTGTCCGGCTGGCGATAGGCGTAGA
>JALHRK010000059.1 GCA_022841505.1 Saprospiraceae bacterium
ATGATATTCCAAAAGCCACCGCTGATATCCAAAAGGCATTATTATACGGCGAACAAGGATACGGGCTTGGTCATTCTGAATTCACCCGAATACAAAACCTCGCCGGCAAAATCTACCTCGCCTCCAACAACCCCGACAAAGCCCTCACCTGGTTTCACAAAAACCTCCTCTTTCAAAGCGAGGGCGTTTCGAAGGGTCTTGACCTCACCCAAAACCCAACTTTGGACCAACTCTCGCCCGGCAGCTATTGGGTGCTCGGCAGCCTAGATGGCAAAGGCGAAGCCTTTCACCAAAAATACCTCAAAACCAAAGACAAAAAGAACCTCGAACACGCCATTGCCGCATTCGACCTGGCACTCAGCTACGGCGAACAAATGCGCCTCTCCTATGGCCACGAATCCTCGAAAACTGACTTATACGAATACCTGAATCCGGCTGTAGAAGGTGGCATCAAGGCCACAATGACAATGGCGGCATTGGAACCCGGAAATGCTGGCTGGCAGGAAAAGGCATTTGAATTTGTAGAGCGTGTAAAAGCGGCCATCATGGCGGAGGCGATGCACAGCAAAGACATCAAGCGCTTAGCAGGCATCGAAGATAGCGTACTCGAACAGGAACATAACCTGCAGGAACGCATTGCAGCGCTCGAAATCCAATTGCAGTCGGAACCCGATTCGGCATATCAGGATACCTTGCTGGAAACCCGGCTTATGCTGACCAAATTTGAAAGCGAGCTCGAAAAAAATTACCCGCGTTACCGCGACCTGAAATATGGCTTTCAAAAAACGGTGGACATCGCCAAAATCCGCCAACACCTCGCCGAAAACGCCCTGCTGGTGGAGTACTTCAAAGGAGATTCCACTTTGTATACTTTTGCTCTTTCAAAAACGGCGTTCAAAGCCTATGCCACGCCAATCACCGCTGATTTCGATACCACCCTGGCTCAATACCGCCGCTCGGTCAGCGATTGGGATTACATCCAAAACTTCGGCAAATCAGCAGAGCAGCATTTTTTGTCCGCCGCCCCTAAACTTTACGAATGGCTGCTGGCCAAGCCGCTGTCGGAGTTCAAGGCAAAAAGTTTAGTTATTGTGCCGGATGGAGCGCTCGGACTGATTTCATTCGATGCCTTGCTGACCGCGCCATTTCAATCTGATTGGACGGATCTCGGCATTCCCTACCTCATTAAAAAATACCCGATCAGCTACGACTGGTCGGCAGGGGCGATGGTTTCCCAAAACCGGGAGGCCCCAAAAGTGGACTACCATTTCGGCGGCTTCGGCACGCAGTACGACGATGATCCAAAACCGATCGCCATGCGGAGCGATTTGGGCCCGCTTCCGAATGCAGACGACGAAGTGCGGGACATTGATTCCCTGCTGAACGGCAAATCCTGGCTGAACGCAGCAGCAACAAAAGATCGTTTTTTAAACGATGCGCCCCGTTGCGGCATCCTGCACATTGCCACCCACGGCATTTTGGATGAAGAAAACCCGATGCAATCGCATTTGGTCTTCAACAAAACCAGCGACGGTGCCGACAACCGGTTATTTGCCTCGGAATTGTACACCCTGGACCTGCACGCGCAAATGGCGGTGTTGAGCGCCTGCAATACCGGTTCGGGCAAAATTGCGGCAGGCGAGGGCAACATGAGCATCGCTCGCGCATTCGCCTACGCCGGCTGCCCAACCTTAGTGAGCAACCTTTGGAGCGCCAACGACCTGGCTTCCGCCAAACTCATGACGCTATTTTACAAACACCTGAAAGCCGGCGTTCCGGTAGATGAAGCGCTGCGGGCCGCCAAGTTAAGTTATCTGGAAACCGGACCAGGCGCCGTTTCTTTGCCCTATTATTGGGCAAGTTTTATCGTGGTGGGCGAGCCGGCTGCCTTGTTCCCGCCGCCATTCAATTGGTGGTGGCTGGCTGGCGGATTGTTGATCGGTACAGGTTTGCTGTATTTTTTGTATCGGCGATTTAGGAAGAAGGTGATGGCTTAGAGAATATTTGCATCACCGGCACAATATTATCCCATTTCTTGTGCGTTGGTGTAACGAATCTTTATTATTCGTCATTAACCTAAAAAATCAACATGAAAAAATTCATTGCTATTGCAGGATTTGCATTGCTCTCCGTTTGTGCTTTTGCTCAAAAAGCCGCCATTGTCAACTTTAGTCTGAATTTTCCGGTTAGCCTCGATTATGAATTCTGGGGCGATGGCACGGACGAATTCAAATATGAAAATGCCGCAAAAGAAATTGTAACCATCCGAACACTGGATACCCTATTCAGTTATGCCCAGGAGGAGCTCGCTAAAGCCTTAAAACTTGACCTGGAAAAGAGAACTGTAGCCGACAAGGTAAAAATGAACTCGATAGGAAAGATCATCGGTTTCCCCAACGAAAAAATAAAAGAGGCCGTTGCCGCAGGGAAATACGACAAGCTGGTGCAAGTGGAAGTGATGTCGCTTTCCGGCGGCTCCAGCACCTCTTCTTCCGGTCCTTTTTCCAAGCGGAAACAGAAAGTAGACATGATTGTGGAAATCACGGTTTACGATAAAAGCGGCCAGGAAATTGACCGGTACAAAAAGAGAACCCGAATGGATGAAGTGAAGAAAGCGGTATCCTTATTTGGGTTCAGCGAAGAAATAACCCTCAGTGGAAATGAGCTTTTTGCTTTGTTTGTGGATGCTTTGGACAATGCGTTGAAAAGCAAGAAATAATTCTTAATAAAGGGCTTCAAAAGACCTGTTCCCTGTGAGGGGTTCTTAGGCACAGTTGGAGATGCGACCTTTGGGATGGCTCAGTTTCTGGGGGGTAAATGAGGCCATGCAGAGCCTGCCCGTGCATCGGGGTGCAGCGCACCCGAATCTTTGTAACCCACATCAAAGTAGATGAAATCAGGTGCAGCGCACCGTAACAATCGTATTTCCATATGATCGATATTCCGGTGCGCTGCACCTCGCTACCCCTCCTTGCCCGTGGTTCTACAAAGCTTCGGGGTGCGCTGCACCTAAATCACAAGCTTCGGATGTCTCATGTTTCTCGAAGACTCAACCCTAAGATCAGCAATAGAAAACTTTAGTAGCCGCATTCTACCTTGTTTTTCGAAAATGCCCAGTAGAATGATTTCGGCCCTCTTTGATCATTTTTGGTGATTCATTTTAATCAGTCTTCCTGCTGCGATCACCCCTTCCTCCGTTTTCATCACCACAAAATACAGTCCTGGCGCCAGGTCGCTTACGTCTAATTTTTCCGCAAACGGCAACCTCCGCAAAATGATCCCCGAAGGCGCCACCACCACCAATTCCGCGTTTTTCAAAGCTATCCCTGCTGGCGGCAAAATGTTGCAGGTCGTCGTTGCCGGATTTGGAAACAAGACCAACTGAGGGGTTGCATCCGGCAAATCCAGTGCAGCCGAAATCGTCGCATCAATCCAGGTTTTCGCGGCATCGGTTCGGATGGGCGCGTTAAAATCAAAGAAAATATTGGCTGCATTGCGCACCGTATCTGCTGGCATCAAGCCCGGCAGCAAACGAATAGTAAAGCGCACAAAGCCGTGGCTTCTGGTTTCATCTGAGAGGGAATCCGGCAAATTAATGTCGTTAAAAATGGCTTCCAAAACCCGCCCTTCCCGAAAGGTGTAAGTACATGGATGGCTGGCGCCGAGTATTTGCACCGAACGAATGTCTAACTGTTCTCTCAGCGTATCCGTGATGCGAACCAGACTGGCATAGAACGTGCCCGTATTTTGAAAACGGATGGTGTAATCGAGCCAGGCGCCGTTTTGGGTGGCTGCCGTACTGACCCGAACCGGATTAACCATTTTGTCATTTGGGTCAAAAGAGCCCACCACCGTTTCCGTAAAATTAACCGCATTGTCGGCAGGAGCGCTGTCAGGAATATCCGGAACGGCTTCCGCAAAAAAGGCCAATAGATCGCCGAGCGGGACCGAAGCGGGGGGTTCCAGTAATACAAAATATTCGCTTACCCCAAAAGGCAATAAGTCGAGGTTCCAAAAAATTGTATCTGTAGAAACCAGCGCTGCTGTCGGGGAAGTAGAAACAACGTTAAGGATTGCCGGTTTGACAAAACGCACGACGCCGGTAGCATTAACCGCGCCTGTATTGGTGATCCGGATTTTTACCGATGTTATGAACCCAGGCCGAAATGCCGCCGTTGCCGTTGCAGTCACCGTCAGATCCGGCGCACCCGGGGCAGGCGTAATCGCAAAATGGTACGATTTAGGCGCAGCAGTGATGACGTGAAACGTCGGGTTGCTCGTCCAGCCCGAATTGACTAAAAACGGCCGCAGCGTATCGCCGGCAGTCCCCGAAAACAGGGCAAAATCTCCCGACGCATCGGTCATGGCCTGGGTAGAAGGCGTACTGACTTCGATATTGGGAATGCCCGTTTCCAGGTGCCCCGGAATGCCATCGTTGTTGTGATCAAAAAAGACCTTGCCCGTCCGAATCGGATCACCCGGTTCGCCGGCCTCCAGTTCCCAAAGCGCAGGCAACCCACTATCGGTTTCACTTTGACCAAAAGCATAAAAATGGTTGTTGTGCAAGCCAAACGCCGCAGCGCCCACATCAAAACCGAGGTCGGTCAGGTAAGGCTGAGTGCCGATGATGTTCGCCCAGCTTTCACCATTGTTGTCGGAAACCATTAATTTATGGGAGTATGGCGAATCCATCCTGTAAGCCAATAAAGTCTGGTCGCCCACGACAAGGGTATAATTCCCTGGCTCCCAAAACGGGATATTTTGCCAGTGATCCGTATCGTAGCGGAAATAATTAATTCCGTAGTGAGCGTACACCTGTTGAGTGCCGGCGTAAAGTTGAAAATCCGGCCAGGAAGCCTGCCCCGGATTCGTCCAGGTCATGCCCAAATCACCAGAAATGAAATAGCCGGTACTCTCTGAAACGGCAAAAATTTTCCCCTGCGAAAAAACGGCCTGCCGGACGGGAGCGCCAAAATCAACGGGTAATTGTTCCCAATCTTGTCCAAAGTTGTTGCTCCGGTAGCAAAATGAGTTGACGAAGGCGTAGTAATACCCGTTGGCATACATCAGGGGATTGTACGTTGCAGGCGTGTTGGGCGGCATGGGAAAAGCCTGCCAGGTTTGTGCGGTGTCGCGGCTGTAATACCAGTTATATCCCCATTGGTAGTTTTCGCGGATGGCTAAGGAGCTGTCCCCGTCTATCCCTCCGGTGACGTCTGCAAAATTTCCGGCATAACGCCAGGTCGCGCCCTCGTCAGACGTATCGAACAGGCCAAATTCAGTAGAAAGGAACAAGCGCCCCGCATGAGAAAACAGCGTTTTGTTGACGCTTGGTGTGTAGGGCGATCCAACCAGCGGGCGGTGCAACCCCAGGTTGTGGGTATACCAGTTTTTGCCCCCGTCAGTGGATTTAAAGACCCCATAGTCGGTTCCCATCCAAAGCTCATCGCCGTTTACTTTGAGCACACTGGAGCCGGGAGCAGCCAGTTCTTTCTCCCAGGTCAGCCCCCCGTCGGTGGAGGTAAACAAACTTTTTCCATCCCCGCAAAAAAGCTCCCCATTGTATTCGATCATGGAATGTACGTATTCCCCGCCCGGAAACGGCAGCAGGTTCCAGGTCGCACCGCCGTCGGTGGACGTATGCAAACCCTGTTCTCTTGCGGAAAGGAAAAGGCTGTTGCCAAAAGCAAAAAGATCGGCATTTTGATACGAAAGGCCTGCCGTGGTGATGGCGCTGGTTAATTGGGTCCAGGTATCGCCGGAGTTGGCAGAAACCCATAGACCGATGCCGTCGAGCACCAGCAGCTTATCGTCCCACTGACAAATATCCGAGATGGGCGAGTTGGTTTGAGAACTAAAGGAGTTATAGCTTTCGAGTCCGTCGCTGTTGGAGCGCCAGACCACATTACTCACGGAAGCAAAAATATGATCGCCTGAAAAAAGCACTTCCGAAAACTCGGAATAATGCGGAATCACCAGGCTCCAGGTTTGGCCGGCATCGTCCGATTTATAGGCAAATGCAGGCCATCCATTGGCATTGACATAGTATAAATGTCCGTTTTCCGATTCAATTGTTTTGGATTTGCACAGGCCGCCCGGGCATAAGGTATCAACCGGAACAACAAGGTTGGCCCAGGCACCGCCATTTTGAGCAGTAACGGTTTCAAACGCAATGCTGTTCGGGAATTTTAATTGTGCAAATACCTGATCGCCAACGAAAGCGAGGGAGGAAATGTACTTGCCAACGGGAGTCCGGTGCTCCGTCCATTGCCCGTAAAGGGCTGAAGAAAATGTGGTTAAAAAGGCGAAGAGGCTAAAAAAAATGTATTTGTTTATCATGGCTCAGAGAGATGAAAAGGTGATCATTTATTAGTGTCTGTCCTTTTAGCCCTGTGTCTGTTCTTTAGAGTTCGAGAGCAAGGCATGTTGGATACCAAAAGCGGGAGTCCCGCCCGTCGGACGGGATGACCGATTTTTGTTTCGACTACGCTCAACAACCGGTCATTGAGCGAAGTCGAAATGAACGCAGCTATCGGACTATAAAGACAGACACTCAATCCGCACAAGCCCTGATGCCTGAAGATTTAATCGCTTCCCGCAGGCTTTTTATTCCTTTCTTAATAGCTTCTTTTTCTTCCTCTTCCGGACGCATCATTTGAACGTCTGAGGAATAGCGTTTTGTATAACACACCACATTATCCGAATTACGGGCGGTCAGCGTCAGGATGATTGTCAATTTTGAAGCATCTTTGCCGTCTCCTGTTCTTGTTCGGGTTTTATCAACGGAAAACCTGCAATCTATTGCCGATGCATAAGATCCGCCTTTCTCAGCGGCGTGGGTCGCAATTCCTTTTTCGAGCAATACTTTTTCCAAAAAAGCAGCGATTTCTGCGTCAAATTTATCGTTATTTCCGCTTACTTTTAAGGCGACGCCGCTTTCCGAATTTGTCTGCCTGGAGTCTTCAGTAGGCTTTACGATGGAGACTTCCTGATCAGGTTGAGGTTGCCTGTTTTTATCTTTAGACAACCCAAATTGCCAAATCAGCAAAGCCACGAGTACGCCCGCACCCAGTGATATCCACAACGTAGATTTTTTCGATTTTTGAACGTTTGGAAACGCCGGATGGAGTGGTTGGGGCGCATTGAGTTCTTCCAGCAGGTTCATGCCATCCCGGCTGATGCCGTTGCGCAACCGCGCAGCTTCTTCGGGCGACAAAACCCCGTCGCCTTCCTGATCTTCCAGTTCTACGAAGCGGCGCTCCAGCAAAATCAACTCATTTTGCCAGGCTTCGCCCGCTTTAGTTATCTGCGCGGCCGCTTTGAAAAAAGCATCCAATTCATTCCGGCGGATGTATTCTGAGAGCGTTTTTTTATCCATGATTTCACGACTCTTTTTATGGTAAAACAACCTCCCCCATCGCCGCCAGTGCCGCATCCACATCCTCCACATTCGTATACGCCGAAATGCCCATGCGGGTGACGCCGCCATTTTCTAACAATCCCAATGCTTCGGTGGCCCGGATGGCGTAAAAATGGCCGTCCCACGCAAAAATATTGCGTTCTGCCAACTCGTGGCAGACTTCCTCTGCGCGTTTTCCGGCCACCGTTATGGACAACGTTGGTGCGCGCAAGCCTTCCTCTATGACCGGCCCAACGATGGTTACGCCTGCCATTTGCGACAAGCCTTTAGACAGTTTCAAGACCATTTCCCGCTCGTGAAGCCCGATGGTTTGCATCGCATCCAGCAGGCAGGCGCGCAGGGTTGGCCCTTCTCCGATGGAGGCGATGAAGTCCACCGCAGCGCCCACGCCAGCCATGGCCGCGTGGTTCAGCGTTCCGGTTTCGATGGAATACGGGGCGTGTTGATACGCGGTGCGCAGGCGGTAGGGTTGCAGGCGGTCGAGCAGGCCAGGTCGGCTGTACAGGATGCCAACGTGAGGCCCGTAGAATTTATAGGCTGAGCACAGCAGGAAATCGCAACCCAGCGCAGCGACGTCAATGGAAAAATGTGGGGCGTAGTGCACGGCGTCCACCAGTAGCCATGCGCCCACCCGGTAGGTCAGTTGCCGGGCCAGGGCGATGTCGTTTACCGCGCCGCTCAGGTTGGAAGCGTAGCCCATGGCCACGAGGCGCGTGCGTTCGTTGATTTTGGAAGCCATATCTTCGTAGTCGAGCGTGGCGTCGGGTTTGACCCCGATTTCGCGCACCACAACGCCCTGTTCGCGCAAAGCCAACCAAGGCGCGCGGTTCGATTCGTGGTCAAGTTGGGTGATGAGGATTTCATCGCCGGGGTGCAGCAATGGGGCGATGGCCCGACTGAGTGCAAAATTGAGCGTGGTCATGTTTTGTCCCAGCGAGATGGTCTGGCTGTTTTCGGCCCCCAAAAAAGTGGCCATTTTTTCGCGGGTAGCTTCCATCACCGCATCGGTTTCGCGGGTGGTGAGAAAAGCCCCGTGGGTGTTGGCGTTGGAGGTGCGGTAATAACCGGAAATGGCTTCAATGACGGATTCCGGAACCTGCACGCCTGCCGGGCCGTCGAGGAAAACCAGCGGGCGGTTGTTGTGTTGGCGGCTCAAGGCCGGAAATTGGGCGCGAAAAACGTCGTTCATGGTTTGGTTGTTTTTGAAGGGATGAATGTAGGAGATTTTGTTGATATTTGTGTCTTACTTTATAGACATTCAGGAGTTTCTCTTAGCCTTTCCTATCATGAAAAAACTTAATTTCTCTGCCCTGCTTTTCCTGATCATTAGCTTTGCATCCGGCTGCCGTGCTACGGATTGTGGTTGTCCGATGTCTCAAAATGACCATCAAATGATGAATAATTACGAGTCATTATGTGAAGGAGGATCCCGAACAAGCGCTTATTCCAATACAATTTTTTTTACGGAATTTTTACCATCTCCATCTTTTAAGCGCATAAAATACATCCCCGCTGAAAGCTCAGAAATATTAATGCTTTGTATCCCATTTTGATTTACGCTCGAAAAGGCGATTCTGCCTAATTTATCGTAGGCATCAATTTTTACTATTTTAGAATTGCTTGATTCTATTTGCAAATCCCCAATTGTCGGGTTTGGGAATATTTGTATTTTCCCGGGAAGTTCTTGTTCCTCTAAAGCGGTAATAAAATTGTGACCCAGTGAAATAAAGGACTTAGCCGGGCCAATTGTTATATCAAAATTACAGCAATTAAAGCTCCCTCCAATTATAATTTTATCTTCATGGTCGAAAGTCAAAATAGAAACTCTTTCTAAACTTGAGGCGATGTCTAAAATCGTTGAATCTAATAAAAGTCCATTCGGGGTAAATAAATTAACTTGAATCATGTTGTTTCCATTATTGTCCTGAATCGTATTGGCAAACGCAAAATTGTCGTTGGTTGCATAATCAAGCCGATCTGAAGCATCTCTTGACCAGGGATAATCATAGTTATCAATTACATTGAGTCCAGCGTCAAAAGTTAATAATTTCAAGTAAATGTTTGTGCCAATTCTATAAGAAATCGCCAGACTAATATTGTTACTTATCCCCTGCTTATACGCATCAATTTTTTCAATATGCGAAGAGGCGGGAAATAAACTACTGGTATTGGGATACACAGTGGAAGAAGTGAGGTTAAACGAAAGATCATAAACATTAAATACTAGATTTCCGGAGTTTAAATAAGCCAAGTTAATTTGATTTGGGTCTCCCAGAAACAGGTCTCCCAAGATAAAAGAAGTACCTGGATAAGCGTGATCTGCCGTAATGTTACCGTTACCATCCATAAAAAACAAATGGCCCTCGGAAGGTGGGCCAGGAAACCCAGGTGCCGTGTGAATATAGGAAGCTGCAACTGCATATTTATCAGCGGACACTTTAAGAACACTTCTCAGGCCATTTTCACATCCCGGGTTTAATTCATATTGGTTCAATAGATTCCCTTCAGCGTCTATTTTTGTGAAAAATATTTTTTGCCCCCATTGGTATCCTATACCGCTGCAGCTAAAAAAATCTCCTGTAAACTTACCATTTATAGCAACATAACTGCCGTCACTGTTTTCAAACATCCCTAATGGTGAAAAATAATCATTTAATACAGACCAGATGATGTTCCCTTCTGAATCTAATTTCATTAGTTTATAACTATCCACACCCTCAAATGGAGTAGAATTAGGCGTATAACCCGACTTATGAGTATTTAACAAATAGCCTCCATCACTTGTCTTTATAATTTTTGGAGTCGTAATATTTAAATCATCTTGTGAATAAATTATTTGTCCATACGACGAAAGGCCAATCAATAACAAAAGAATCAGGAGAAGATTTTTCATGGGTTTAAGTTTTGTTTATAATTAATTTTGTGTTTAATTGTCAGTTAGAGTCATGCGAACATATGCCTCTATCTTTTGACAAGCGATATTAAGCCTGCAAAATACTCGAACGATCAGATAAAAGCAAGTATTGAAGAGGAATTTGTTCGGCTTCTGCAAGTAATACACTGAAATCGTTGGACTTAAAACATCAAAACAATCATTAAATGCTTATAGATGCTGTGTTGCAGGTAGTTTTCTATTCCTTTTTCAAGTATTTGTGCATTATCCAAAACATATTTGTTGTCAATGCCCTAATCTCAAATGGATTTTCGTCTTGCGTATCGCAAGTCTCAATTCCTTTCCAATTTCCTTTGCTTGTATAAAAATCAATTGATATTTCTCTGCAATCTGACATCCCATTATTATAGATTCGATTCAATTTTTTTTCAGGAATCCTTTCTAACAATTTGAGTATGTAATTCATTTCTTCATCAGCCATTTCTATTTGAACCACTTCATCTGATTTACATGGTTCATCATACCAGATTTTACATGTTCTGCCTTTCTGCCTATAATTATAGTTCAACCAAACTGTATAAGATGGAAGAAATTCTTGAGTCACTTTAAATTTTAATATTGTTGAATCGATACCAGGCAGCTGATCACTTATTGTTACAAGGCATAAACTTCCTCCATCAAAACACACCTTATCATTAAGGTACTTCAAATCATATTCATAGGTTATTGAATCTTTAAATAGCCTGATTCTATTACCTATTACTTCATATTCAATGAATTTGTCTTCAGTTCTAAATCCATGTTTGCCTATCATTAATGGAAGCTCGATTTTATCTTCGGACACATAAACGACTTCCTTACATGGATAATATTTAGGATAGCTCGTTGGGCAAAATGATTTAAATGGTTCAATAATTTTTCCTTCCTTTACTTTTATAAGTTCCCATTGCCCAACTAAATCAATCTCATGATTCGATTTACAAGATAGCATCAGAATTAATATCATCAATATTAGTAGCTCCTGCTTTCGGCGGGCTCCAAAAAGCAGGGGCTTTGTATAACGGTTCTCTATAGTGGTCATATTCAGGATTTGATTTGCAAGCAACAAGTTAAACCTTTTCGTTACAAGGCAAAATATAGCAAACGAAAAACTTTAATCCATCCTGCTTATAACTTCCAACATGCTTGTTCACTCCTTACCAACCACCTGTTCCAAATATCGAGACATGAAATACTCCATACTCCCATCCGGCAATTTTTTTCGCGCAAAATAATGCAAGTGCTCCAACATGCTTTTTGAACAGCTGAAAACACCGGAGGACCACCTCTGGCGTGCAAACCATTTTCCGGATGCGCCGAGGCAAATCAATTCCTGGCTTTTTTCGAGGTTGGCTAAATTTTCCAAATAGACCACATTATCACCATCCCCTGTTGCCAGCCATTTAAAATCCGGACTGACGGCAATGGCACTTGTTCCGCCCGTATGCTGGTAATGCTCCCGTACTTGTTCCGTACGGGTCTTAAGCGTCCAGGCGTTCATTTTGTCATCTAAGCCAACCGAAAAGACACCCCACTCATCTTCATCATGGATCCATACCGCGTCGGTTACGATGCCCTCGTGGCTGTCAAGAGTGTCAACAGGCGTTTCCTTTTCCATGTCCCAAACGACGAGTTTGCGACCTTTCCCGTAAGCTAAATATTTTCCATCCCCGGAAAAACCGAGTGCCAAGGTCCAGTCAGCCTTATTGTCCAATATTTTTGGTTTTTTTCTTCTCTTCAAGTTCCACAATTTGACCTCTTGCCAGATAGAAGACGAAGCAAGCCACCGCCCATCAGGGCTGAAAGCCAGCCCATAAACCGATTGTTTTTCGGTGCTCAATTGCGTGGATTGAATGCCTTTTCCCTCCAGGGTGTGCAACCAAATTGTGTGATCCTGCCCGCCGGTAGCGAAGTAATTCCCGTCGGGCGCAAATACGACCTTGTTCACGTAGCCTGATCCCGGTGCAACCTGATGGAGCAATCGCCCGGTTTCCACCTCCCAGAGTTTGGCCGTGCTGTCGCGGCTGCCGGTGGCAAGGGTGGCGCCATCCGGACTAAAACAAAGGGACGTGACCCAGCCTGTATGCGCCTCTATGACGCGCTCCACGAGTATGGAATCCGTGTTCCAGATTGCTACCGTTCCGTCTTTGTTCGCCACCGCCAGCAAGGGACTGACAGGACTGAACGCCAGGTCAAGCACGGCTTTATCAGCGCCTTCTGCCACCGCAGTTGATTTGCCGGAAGCATAGTCTATCAACTGAAAACCAAAGTCTTCGAAATCTCTGGCTAACTGACTGCCATCGGGGTGAAAGTCGAACAACACCTGTTCTTTGCTTCCTTCCATCGGAAATCGGTGCAAAAGCTGCCCATTCTTCAGGTCAAATATCTGCAATTGGCCGGACTCTGTGCCAAACCCAATCCGTTCTCTTTTCGCATCGGGCAGGGAATAAGCCCACTCCCCTTCCTCAAGCACCTGAAAGCGATTAAAAATGGAATCGGTTACCAAACTGTATGCTTCCACCAACCCATCCCGCTCCGTAACATTGTACAACAACGATCCGTCTTCACTGAAAAAAATGTTGGCCCGAATGTGGTCCCATTTCCCATAACTGTCCGGGTACTCGTGCAGCACCTGCCCGCTTGCAATATCCCGGACGACGATGCGGTCTTCTAAGGCAATGGCAAGCAATTTGCCATCGGGATGCCAGGCTATGCGGCGGTCGTAGTTGACTTCGTCAAAAGGCAGCACGTAGGCTATTTCCCAGGTTTTCAAATCAAAGATTTCGATGGATTGTTTGCGGTTGCAGGCAAGTAATTTACTGTCCGGACTGAACGCAAAATAACGACCTTCGCCAAAGTCCAATTCAAGGCGGCCGCTTTCGGTCGCATAGCCTTTGAATACATTCCAAAACTGCATGTCCCCGTTAGCGTGCAATGCGGCCAGGCGCTTGCCATCCGGGCTGAACCGGAACACCACGCCGCCCAGTCCGGGATCTTTCAGGGCCTGGAGCAGGCGCCCTGTTTTGGTGTCCCATAGCTTGATGGAACGCCCCTCGGACCCGGAAGTGGCGAGCATCGCGCCATCGGGGCTGTACCGGAGGCACCCGACACGGGAAGTATGGGCAAAATTTAATAAGGGGTAGGTTAGCCCTTTTTCGCTGTAATTGAACTCGACATCGCCGCATCTTTTTAATGCGGGTGATCGCCGCAACTTTGTACGGATGATGCTGGCCAACAAGGAGTCGCGCAGGGCCCTGGAGGCCGGAACGGGCGGCGTCTCCAGCCTGAGTTGCTTCACGATCTGGCGGGTGTCATCTTTAATGATTTTAGTATAAGGCTGGGGCAGACCAGCTTCTGCTTTGATGTCCGCCGAAAGGACCCGGCCGCTGCTGTCTGCGCAAATGGTCACGACGAGCTGTCCCACGAAATCACCAACTGCGGTTTGTGGCGGCCTTCGAAACGAACCCTCGTATACGTCAAGCGGAGTTGCAGCCGGGTTGGTGTCGGAAGGGGATTGTGCCGCGCAGGGGAAGGAGAACAGGAGGAGGAAGAGGAAGAGGATTGGTTTTGGATTGGTTATCATGTGTTTGTATTAGAATGAGTGATGCTAATCTGCTTCGCAATGACGAGTCTATCACCTTGCATTCAGCAACATCCTGTCGAGTTCCAGGTCCCCGGATAATTGGTACTGTATTTTATTGCCACAATCTGGAGATACCCATTTTCGTCCGGCACGATTTCGATTATCCCGAGGACTTTGGACCAATTGGTCAGTTCTGTGTACACGTATGCTTCTTTACCTGAAGGCAGGAACACGGGTAGCCAATCCTCATCATGATTACCATAACAAACTTCTTCCCTATCCACTTCAATAAAGCGTTGTCCGATCTTACCCAGCGAAGTTGCGGTTTTCGCAGGAGCTGATCGTAAGTGCACGTTGCTTGCAAAAACATAGGCAAACTCGGCTTCAGTTGCCGAGGATGTATCAGGGAAATTTGGCGATACGTAAATTTCAGCTCCTTCGAAGTATCGGGCACTCAAACCTGGAAACCGCTGCATAAGGTCGAATTTGGCCCAATGTACGGAGCTTTTATCTTTGAAATGTTTAGCGATAACTTCTGCTTTGGGACATCCTGCCTTCCACTCACAAGGTCCATTGATGGTTTCGAGGTTGCACTGAACCTTTGAGGCCATCAAAGAGTACAACAAATCTGGGTCTTTGTGCTCGAATGCTTTGCGCAATTGTACGTAAAATTCATTGGGATCTTTTACCAGGACGGTTTGATGTTGGCTGTCCTGCTTCGGAGCGCCGCTCCCGGGTTTAGGCGAATCGGCGCAGCCTTGTAAAATGTAGAGTTGGCTAAGTAAAAAAATTGTGTTCAATACCCGTGTTTTGAGAGTTTCAAAATTACCTTCTCTGCTGCACATGCTGATATTAGCCATAGTATTAAAATGGTTTGTGTTATTGTTTTTACCTGGTAATCACTCGCGTCCTGTTCCGGTAATCCAGACCCCGCTCGCCGAAACAATGAACTTATTATTCCGATGTTCCTTAAAATAAACGCAGGTGCTCCGATAAATCCATCCAATACTGATTCGGATTTTCAGGGTTGATGGTAACCGGGATATTCCCTTTTTTTTCGACTTCACTTAAATCCATGTTGCCAGGTAAAAAATCGCTCATAAAAGTGTGCGTAATTTGGGTCTGAGGGTCGGTCCAGGTAGCGACCACGCGGATGGGAGCTTTCTCGAACTTCCAACTGCTTACCACCCGACTGAAGCGGGCTTGCACCACCTGACCTCGCTCACGCAGCAATTTATACATGTTCCGCTGGCGGATAAGGAATATCAGACTGTGGAGGCCGATGCCTGCGAACACCAAAAAGGTCACTAAAAAAATCCTGATAATAAGCAGTCTTTCATTCCCTAATTCGACTTTTTGGGGATTGGCAGGGTCGTACCAGAGTTTGATTTTTTCCCCCATCTCTGGCGGGTCGGAGAGGGCACTATAAATATTGGAACGATAATGCAGGGTGTCGCCGGTTTGGGTCGTGTAGGTGACCACCGGAGCTACTGTATGGCTTCTCCCACTCGAGTGCGTCAGATCAGTGACGACGCCGGTTGTTTCGATGCCATGTTGGGTCATTTGGTGGCGTTCCAGCCAAAATTTCAGGGCAAAAACGCCGAAGCCAAGCCCGACGAGGATGACGAGGGGAAAGGCGATGAATGAGCCGATTTGTTGTTTCATATTGGGGGTGGTTGGTTGATTGAGTAGTTTATGTATAATTATTTACCTGTTCGAGGGTATCTCCCGCTTCGGGCGGGACAAGTTGTGATGCATCCTGTTTATCAATCTCCCGATTTGCATTATTGTTACACCCCAGTACGAATTTTGTAAACATCAGGCCTATTGGTTCCGCAGCGGCGGCGGCACGTCTTTTTTGGGCGCTGGGGCCACGGGTTGCTCTGTTTTGGGTTTTGTATTCTGATAACCGGGCGCTGGCTGCTTCCTCTTCTGTGAGCAGGTTGCCCAATTGATCCTCGCGCACCTTGCTGTAGCGCGCACGCAGTAGTACGGCCACGTTGAAAGCCTCCTCTTTTTGCCGGAACACCGTGGGCAACAAATCAAGCACAACCGCTGTACGGTTGTGGGAGAGTAGGTGTTTGAGTTGGGCGATGAAATTATTCATGTTCTTCAGGTGATGTTTTGTCACTTGTCACGTTGCTTCCGTCTCAGAGATTTGAAGACAGCATGTGTGGGTCATATAGGACAGATTGATTTCCCGAACAAAAAACAGGAAATCACATCACTGATCTCATCGGGAAGTGAGTTTTAAGAAAATGTTATCAATTTGAATGCGATGAACCCGCATATCGCAATGACAGTTTGCATCATCACTGATATCTCCGCCTCCTGTATCTCCCACCAATTCAATATAGTTTATCGTACCCCCGTATAAAGGAATCTTGTGGGTATCACCGTCACAATCGAAGTCATGACTACCTCCGGATAGTACGAACTCTTGTCTGTCAAAGCCTCTATGAAAAATGGAAAGAATTCGTTTATCGGCGGGAGCCTCATAAGCAGTAATAGTACCCTTATGCCCCACTTTTGAATAATCTCCGCCCATTTCTTCTGCGGAAAAAGTATAATCCACTTCTATCTTACGTCCATCGTCCACAATGCGGGAAGCAACGGTAAGAACTATCTTAATATCATTTCCTCCAAATTCTGTATCCCCACTTCGGTCGCTTACTGGACAAAAGGCCGGAATATCGACATAGTTACTAAAGCCTATACTGACATTTCTGACTTTCGTCAGGCGCCATTTATTGGTTGATTTATCGCTACACTCTTGAAAGACCAGATCCGAACCGTTACCTTCCACTCCTTCCAAAAGCTGATAGGCCCCACAAAGAGAACGTAAAAAGTATGTACCATTTGGGGCTGTTTCAATTCTCCAGTAATAACTGCCCCCCAAATAAGCAATATCCCCATTTTTTTCGCCTACACAAACGTCAGGCCCTATTCCACCGAGATGCAAATTGTCATTTCCAACTGTAAGGATGCGGTAATACCTTTTACCACGCTCGCCAAAGGGGACAATATACCAGAGCTGGTCCATTCTTCCACGATAATCCTGTAGCTTTGCGGTGACACCATTGGCAGTGATGGCTTTGTTGTTTGCATATAACCGGATGGAATAGATACCTTCTCCAAGTTCAGCATCGGCTCCTTTGCAGAGACTGCCTATGTCAATACTGGGAATCAGTTTTTCGATGGTTAGTTCATACAGGTTATCGTCCGTTGCGGTAGCTCCTTCTATCTTTATGACCACTTCTGTTGAAGCTATATTCGAAATTCTATACGTTTTGATCTCATCAGTCCCTTCTCTGGCTGTACTGACCAGTACCAGCCCTTCTCCGCTCAATACGAGATTTCCATACCGGTCGCTCAGAGGAGTTCTGAGCAAGAGCACCATGCTATAAGGCAAAGCTTCCGTGGGTGTTTCCGGCACTGTTATTTTGAAATAGTCAACATCAACCAGCGGCGGTTGGCCTGCTTTGCCCGGAATATAGACGATCGCTCCTTTGAGAACCACGGCGTCAAATCTGGAGGCTATTTCGGGCAAAGGAATAGTGCTTTCGGAGTCGTTTGCCGGTTCGCGAGTATCAAGATTGTACCCGGGTGTAGTCCCTATCCCACTACTGTAAAATGGTATGTAGCGGGCATCATTCGGTATGCCGGATGCATTTTCATATCTTGCAACCTCCCGAATAAAACGGATAGGGTTGACCAGATTACGACGTCGTTTCAGCGGGTCCTCATCGAGTTGCTCGACCGTAAAGGCCGTTGATTTTAATAAATCCCGCAAAATATTGGGAATCTGACTTCGTTGGTCAGCAGATAGATGAAGGTTAGCCGGATTGAGGCGTGGATTGACGGCCATAGCATTGGTCAACAACCCGGTGATGAAAGGGGCGGATGAACTCGTACCGCCAAATTCTTCCTCGCCTTCATAGCGCTTCAGCGTGTAGCCTCCTGGTGGTTCATCTGTAATGACGTCCGGCGCAACGTAATGGCCATCCTGCATAGCCCAAATGTCGACCCGGTTGCCGAACAGATTCATGTTTTCAAATGGTTTAGCATTTCTTGCTGCCCCTACACAGATAACATCCGGCAAGTCGGCGGGTATAAAATGCCAATTTTCTACGGTCATTTTATGTTGTGCCAGATCTACAAAATCAAGTACAGCAGAAGGGATTATTCTTTCTAACTGCTCTTTAGTCATAAAATTACCGGCAGAAGCCACCACCGGCACCCCTTTACTTTTGGCATACTGAACAGCATCGTTCAAAATATTGTCCCGATCACCCAAAGCAAACTGAGCAACACATGTTCCAATAAAACCGGTTATAGACACCGCCACAGCGGTTTGGCAGGCATCAGCAAGAGGAGGGGCCCACCAGCGAAATCCTATCTCACAAGCCAAAGATGCTGTGGCAAATATAGCCGGACCAACGGCGGCACAAACCTCCAAACGGCCGCCGCCGCTACAAATATTAGGCGCCCAGCCCAATATATTCGTCATAATTTTGCATGGGTGGCCTCCGCTGACGTTAATGACCTGCGCGCCATTGTCTACGGCTGCCCGAATGGCGGTAGCTAACCCAAATACATAGGTTTCCATACCAACAATATTGACGATTACGGGCCTGGCTACCTGACCGGCTACACCCGCGACACTTTCTATTTTTTCGGTACTTCCCGCTCTTTTTTCGATCATGCCATTATTTAGAACCGCACCGATTCGCGACCATACGGCGTTACCATGCCAGCTAGGAGTGTCGGTACCGTTGCCACGAACTGTAGGCCGACCCAATGCTGCACCAGGCGCACAGGTTAAACTCGAGCCGCCATTTAATAGATCCGTATAAACCTTACACTGCGGAAAGTTATAGCCTTCATGATCATAATCTTTGTTCAGATGGAATCCATAATCCACTACGCCTACGTTTACGCGTTCAACGTCTTTATCCCAAATGGCCATATAATTCCAGATATAGGGAATAGGCGCAAGGAACGAACCATCCGGGTTTGCACTATAACTTGCAGGTAACGTTTCTTCTTTCAGGCCTTGCCCCGGAACAGGATTATTTTCTTCATTCAAGCAAGCACAATCCTCCGAATCTTCCATCGCATTAACCCTCGGATTGGGGCTTACCGAAAAACCATCCATTTGTGCCTGCATACAAAATTGCACTAATTTCAGTACGGTTTCATTGCTCCCCATCAAGGTGTCCCTCATTCCCCACAGGTCACGCATTTGGGACAGGTATTTTAGATTAATCTCGTTTGTTTTAACGCTGACCAGGTGCATTTGTCCACGCTGCATGGGCAGCGTATTGAGTAAAGTACCCTTGGAATAAGTCAGAAATCGTTTTAGGTCATTTGGCTCTGGCGCAAAAAACAACACTTCTCCTGCGGCGATTTCTACAGGAATCCCACCCTTTGCCAAAAGGGTGCCGGTAATAATTTCTCCTTTTTCATTTTTTTCGTTGGCAGATAGGGCCAGTTTGGAATTTACCTCTACCTCCGCATTAGATACCTTGCTTTCAATAAGGGCATAATCTGCAATAAAGGTCAGCGCTGTGTCGGGATTTTGTTTTTCCGTTTTGTCCACAAAATAATAGGCAATAATAGTTTCCCCTGGCGTAACGCTTAAAATGCCATCATTGGTTTTAGAGCTATTTCCGATTCGGATCGGAACATTTTTCCTGGAAAGAAGATTTCCGGGGTCGGTGGCGTCAAGTTCCACCGTTTCTACGTCTTTTGTACCGGATGAAGCATAAACAACATACTTGTTGAGGTGGGTTCTCAACTGCGGTTTAACTTCAAGCCTCGCTTTAAGAACCTCCCCGTTCGCATATACATTTTTGTCCAGATGCAAAATAATGCCACTTGACCCATCCAGGTCGTAAATTTGTGGCGCTTTTGGCATCGCCTTTGCCCCTTTTCCCACCGCCACAACATGAAATTTTGCTCCAACGGGCATAGGTTTTGAATTGGCGTTGTATAAAGACCAATAGTGGTTTCGATTGTTCCACGGGTCATTCGGATGGTCAAACCAAGCGATCAAAGGGCTTTCGTTATACGGTCCGCTGGATTGATTATCACCCATGACATCCGTTTCACCATGTCCCCAATAGGCGGTAGCAAAAAGAATGATTTCTTCATTGCCTATCAAATTCAATGGTTCTAAAAACGTGATGTGTTGTGGCGCTGCTTCTACAATGTTGTTGTTTTTAGCAGTATGCTGGAAGGCCATAGATTCAGATATCCCCATAACGCTGGCTTCCTGCTCTAAAACCATCACATTAAACCTGGCCCCGGCAGGCATCAGACAGCGATTATCTGAAGTTTCGCCCCGGCGATAGGCCAGATACCCATTGTTGGCAATACGCCATTTGCCATTTACATAACTCGTAACTTGTGATGCATCATTATAGGTTTGATCCCGATTTTGAGTAATCAACACCAATGCATCTCGTTTGCCATTGGTTACCGGATGATCAATCACAAAGCCATTCGGCGCTCCATTTATATCAATGGCTGCTGTGGTAGCGGTAATTTTGAAACAATTTTTATCGTTTGGAGAAGCTACTAAGACATTGAACGTGACATTTTCCTGCATGGCCAGGTTGGGGTTCTCATTGAAAATATACCAAAACTTCCCATCATAAAAAACCCCTGCGTTTTGCTGATAATCAACACCATTGGTCGCACTTCCATTCAAGTTATAATTTGGCAAAATAAACAGAAAAGCATCAGGATTGCCATTTATTTGTGGATGGTCTACACGGGTAGTATTCGCATTGATATTACCCGTATTGGTAACGTGGCGAAAAGCGGTTTGCCCGTAAATGCAACATGAAAAAAATAATGATACAATCAGGAAAGTGCTTTTCAGTAAAAACACATGAACGAAAATGGCAAAGGAATTTTTCATGGCGAAATTGTTTTTTCCGAGCTTTTGGTTTCAGCACGAAATTTTGAGTTATACATACCCTACAAGTGGGCATCTTTTTTCAAATCGTACCCAAGCCGGCAAAAAAAAATTTGCAAACCCTCGCGCACTGGTAGTTGTCTGAGCTTTTCAGGAATTGTTTAATCTATCCTATCTTACTGAAAACCAGTGCCATAAAAAACAAAACAACTCCTGAAAAATTTCGATAAATCCTTATATTAGCCCCCAATAAACCTGAATCAATATGAAAAAAAATCTTCCCCTACTCCTCTTCTCCTGCCTGTTGACCACTGCCACGCAGGCGCAACCCGCTCAACCCACCGCCGAAATTGACAGCATAGTCACCCTCGCCCTCACGGCACAGCGCGGCGGCAAACTCTACGAAGCCTACGAACTGGCAATCGCCGCCAAAGAAAAATGCGAGCAAAGCATCGGCAAAATGACCACGCAATACGCCTCCTGCCTCCATGTGATGAGTGTATATCTAGGCGTGTCCGGGCAATTAGACCAAGCCGTGCCGGTCACGCTTGAAGCGCTCGAAATCCGCCGAACCCTGCTCGGCAGCCGCCATGAAGATTATGGCAAGACCCTCAATAATTTAGTGGTGCAATATTTCGACCTCGGTTTGTACGAAAAAGCACTGCCGCTCGCGGAAGAGTCGCTGGCATTGCGAAAAGAAGTGGTGGGGGCGGAACACGCGGAGTATACCTCCTCCCTGATCAACCTCGGCAAAGTGCATTTCGGACTGCGCAACTATGCAAAATCTGTTGAATTGCTGGAGCAGGCGCTCGTTCTGCGGGAAAAACAACTCGGCGCCAATCATCCCCGCACGCTGCCTACTTTACAACTGTTGGGCAGCAACTACATTGCACTCAAAGACGGCGCAAAAGCCGTCACTTACAACGAACGAGCCGTTGCCCTGACGGAGCAGATCCTACAAGGCAGACCCGACATAACCCTGCCGATGACGATGCAAAACCTTGCGATGGCTTACGCCCTGAACGGCCAATTTGAACTGGAACTTGCCTTGCAGCCGCAGATGGACTCGCTGCTCGACCTGGCTACTGACCGCACCAATCCGCTTTGGGTGCAGCGATACAATGCATGGATGCGCGCTTGTCGCAACAATGGCAAGACTGAAGAGGCGGTTGAATGGGCGCTGAAAACACAGGCGGCAAACGCTGCCTGGACTTTGGATAAAGCCGTCTGGATGTCGGGAGAAGATTTGTATGAACAACTTCAGCAGAGCAACGACATGGTTCATGAGGTGTTTTCGCTCGCTGCCGACCACGCCGCCGAATACCCCGCATTTGCACAAAGCTGCTATGATGACGCCCTGCTGTACAAAGGCATCGGGCTGTCCTCGCAGCGTTTTTTTGAACGGGAGCTTTCACAAAAAAATGTTGCCGCCAGTCAGGAGGTGCAGGAATGGAAACGCCTGCGCAAGCAGTTGTCCGAAGCGGAAGCCCGCCCCGGCAGCCGCTCAGCCGATGAAACGGCTGCTTTGAAAAACAACCTGGCACTGCTCGAAAGCCGCCTGATAAAAGACCTCGGCGGCTTCACGCAAATGCGGCACAACCCGACCTGGCAGGACGTGCAGGCTGCGCTGCGCCCTGGCGAGGCCAGCGTCGAATTTTTGCGTTTCACGTATTTTCAGCCAACGGAAATTACCGCCAATGACATTCGTTACCTGGCGCTCGTGTTGCGCTCCGGCGATGCCGCACCCGCCGCCGTACCGCTTTGTTTTGATAAAGAAATGCTGCCCCTGTTGCCGCCAGACTCGCTGCGCAACGAGCAGGTTTTGCACGACCTTTATCACGGCATCACCAAAAATGAAACCGGAAAAAACCTCGCCGACCTGCTCTGGTCACCGCTCGAACCTTTGCTGCGCGGCGCAAAAACGATTTATTACTCGCCCGCCGGCAACCTGCACCGCGTTAACTTCGCCGCCCTCGCGCCTGACGGCAAAACGCCGCTGACAGAACGCCTGCATTTTCGCCCACTCCTGAGTACCCGCAGCCTTGCCACGCCTCGTAAAAGCACAAAACCCACCGACGCCTTGCTGTTCGGTGGCATCCGCTTCGACGCGGACTCGCTGGAAATGAAAACGGCGCTCGACTTGTTGCGAAGCGAGGGCAGCATCTTTTTATCTAAAAACACAGGCAGCTCGCGGGGCGACGACTCGCGGGGACGCGGTAAATGGCGCTACCTGCGTGGTACAGAAAAAGAAGTGAACGACATCGGACAAGTCATGGAACGCAGCGGCTTCGTCCGCGTCGAAAAACGAATGGGCGCACAAGCTTGCGAGGAGCGGCTCAAGGTGTTTTCCGAAAAC
>JALHRK010000060.1 GCA_022841505.1 Saprospiraceae bacterium
AACCCTTTTGTTTTTTTACTGTTGTAAAGATGGCAGGATGCGCCGGTTTTTCCTGACTTTTGTTCGTATAATACTTCACGCTGCTCGGTTTGCACATGATTTTTAATCTAACTATATGATTCGCAGCGCTCAGTATGACAAAAAAGGATTCGCACCTAAGGGTGCGAGGATAAAATAAATCCGGTTACGATGAGGCACGATTTTCCGATATTCCGGCATCACCCGGAACTGGTTTATTTGGACAATGCGGCAACGACCCAGAAGCCCGACGCGGTGCTGGAGGCGGAGCGGTTGTTCTATGAACATCACAACGCCAATGCCCACCGCGGCGCCTACCGCCTGGCTGCCGAGGCAACCAACCTCTACGAAGGCGTCCGGGAAAAAGTCCGCAGGTTCCTGAATGCCCGCAGTTTCCGGGAAGTCATTTATACAAGCGGGACAACCGCCGGGATCAACCTCGTGGCCCAAAGCTATGCCGCCCACCATCTTTCGGCGGGCGATGCCATCCTCATCAGCGCCATGGAACACCACGCCAACCTGATTCCCTGGCAGCAGGTTTGTTTGCGCAACGGAGGGCGGCTGCTGGTTACACCCGTTACCCGCGAAGGGATGCTGGATTTGGCCTTTTTTGAAAAACAATTGATTGCCGGAAACGGGCGCATCAAAATGGTCGCCATCACCCATGTTTCCAATACGCTGGGAACGCTGAACCCAATTGCGGACCTCATTGCGCTAGCGCACCAATACGACGCCGTCGTTTTAGTGGATGCTGCGCAAAGCGTCGTAACGCATCCGCCGGATGTGCAGGCGCTTGATGTGGATTTTTTGGTTTTTTCAGGCCATAAAATGTTCGCTCCGACAGGAACGGGAATTTTGTATGGCAAAGAAAACCTGCTCGAAGCGATGCCCCCCTCTTCTTTCGGCGGGGGGATGATCCGGGACGTTACCTTTGAACAAACTACTTTTGCTTCCCTACCCTCAAAATTTGAGCCTGGCACGCCCAACCTGGCCGGAATTGCCGGCTTGGGCGCTGCGATAGACTGGCTGCAAAAAACCGGCAGCAAAGCCATTGACCGGCATGTGCAGCAACTGCTCGAACACGCAACATCCCAACTCCAAAGCATATCCGGGCTACGAATCATTGGCCAGGCGCCCCGGAAATCTGGGATTATTTCGTTTTTGCTGGGCGATATCCACCCCCACGACATTGCCACATTCCTGGATCAGCGGCAAATTTGCGTGCGCGCAGGACACCATTGTACCCAACCGCTGATGGATTTTTTGGAAATACCCGGCACTGTTCGGGCTTCTTTTACCGCCTACAATACAATAGATGAAGTTGATCGGTTTGTGGAAGCGCTGAGCGATGCGCAGCAGTTTTTCAGGGCTTTATGAACGTGTTTACAACATAGGTTTATCTGGTTTTTTACCACATAGACCACATAGTTGTTTTCACAATAGTTCACATAGGCGGCTTCCCTGTGCTATGTGGACTATGTGAAAACCCTATGTGAACTATGTGGTAGAAAAAAACTTACCCCAGGTTTTTCCAAAGTATATTCGCCCCGGCATACAACACCAGGATGGCCGTGACCCAACGCACCTGAGTTTGCATGAAGACCATCACGTTCAGCCGGCTGCCGATTTGTCCACCGACCAGTACGGCAACCAACAGCGGGAAAACCAAAATAGGGTCGAGTTGGAACCGTCCGCTCCAAACCTGCCCTGCAAAGCCGAAAACCGAGTTGACCAATATGAAAAAACTAGCCGTTGCTGCAATGTTTTTCGGGGCATCCCAACGGAGCAAATGCAACAGGGGTGAGAGAAAAATGCCGCCGCCAATGCCAACAACCCCGGAAAGGTAACCAATGCTGCCTCCCAAAGCAGGTGGCAGCCAGGAAGGGCGTTCGGGAACAGATTCTGAAGCGTGGTCATGAGTGGTCGCTTTCTGGAAAATCATCAGGATGGCCGAAACGACCAAACTGGCGCCCAACAGCAGGAAAAAGGTCTTTTCTTTTAGGGGGGTCAGTCCGCCCAAAAACGCCAAAGGGATGGACGCGAGGCAGATGTAACTGATTTTGCGCAGGTCAAGCAACCCTTTTTTCCAAAAAATCCAACTGCCGCCTGCAACCACCACAATGTTGCACAGCAAAGCAGTCGGGCGCAGGGTTTCCATCGCCAAACCAAATACGGCCATGGCTGCCAGATAGCTGGAGCCGCCGCCGAATCCGGCCGAAGCATAGATGGCGGCAATGATGAAAAACACAAAAATCAACTCAATATTCATGATCAGATGCTTACAGTGATTGTATTGGCCGCCGGGATGTCGCGCCGGATGGGCCCTGTCAATAAGCTCTTGTTGCCCTTCCGGGGGCGCACGATTCTGGAAACGACTTTGGGCCAGATAACGGCGTCCGGAGCGGAGGAAATTATTGTTGTTTTGGGGCACGAATCGGAACGGATTTTGCCGTTACTGGAAAATTTTCCGGTCCAACCCATTTTCAACCCGGATTTTGCAGTCGGTATGACCACGTCCATCCAGGCCGGGGTTAGGGCTGCTTCCGCCGATTCCGATGGGTTTATGATTAGTCTGTCCGATATGCCCCTCATCGAAGCGGCAACTTACCACCGCTTAACCCGCGCTTTTTTTGAAAAAAAGAAGACGGATGAACGGATCATTGTACAGCCTGTATTCGAAAATACGCCGGGTAATCCCGTCATTTTTTCTGCCGCGTATAAAAACGAAATCCTGGCTCTAACGTTCAATGAAGGCTGCAAACCCATTTTGCAAAGCAACCTTGAACACGTCCAACGCTTCCCCATTCCAAACAAATCCATCCTCATGGACGCGGATACAGAAGCGGCGTACCGTGCTTTATAACCCAACCGCTTCTTTCTCCAACGCTTCAAAAAACTGCTCCGACAACATTTTGACAACCGGAGTAATCACCCGTCCGCCCATGGTGGACAACATGCCCGATAGTTTCACATCGCCGGTGTAATGTACGGCGGTTTGGCCTACATCCGTTGCAGCTAACGTCAGGTGCACAACCGCGTTGGCGTTGCCGATTTTGCTGTTTTGCTGGATGCTTATGGAAAAACTTTCGGGTTTTTTCCGATCCGTCAGACCGAGGCTGCCGGAGAAAGCGCCGCCAACCGGGCCAACCTTAATTTGTGCCACGGCTTTGTAGTTATCATCGTCTATCTTTTCCAAACTTGTAATGCCTGGAGTGATCCTTGCAAGTACCTCCGGATCCATCAACAAATCCCAAATGGTTTCGCGGGGTGCGTTGAGCGTATAATTGCCATCGAGCGTCATAGCTATCTTAGGTTTATGAACATGAAAGTAAGCGAAACATCTGTTTTTATAAAAATAAAGACTTGCGAAACTCACCCGGGGTCAGTCCGGTCATCCGCTTGAACGTTTTCAGGAAATAATTCAGGTTGTTGAATCCGCAAGCTGAGCTGATTTCTGTAACCGAGACATCGCTGGCCTGCAGCATGATTCGCGCAACCTTGATGCGTTGCTCAAGCACATATTCGAGCGGTGAAATGCCGAACTGCTGCTTAAAACACCGGAAAAAATGGGGCTCGCTCATAAAAGCCTGGCGACTAAGATCCTGAACGGTCAGTGGATTCTGAAGATTTTTACGGACAAAATCGGCCACGTGGGCCATGCGGTTGGACTGCGCCTGCTGACGGGGGTCTTCAAGCAGGATGTGCCGGGCCTTGGTTTGCATCAGGCGCACCAGCAATTCCTGTATAACCAGGTGTGCAAAAAAATCTTTGGCTTCGTTGTTTTCGGTAAAAATTGCGATCAAACGCCTCAGGAGCTGCGTGATCATCTGGTCGTTGGTGAAATGAAAGCCTTCGCCATTGTATTCCCATCCGCCTCCGTCCATATCGGCCATCGGAATTTTTCGGTTGAGCCGTTCGCAAAGCTCTGCTACCTTTTCCGGCTCAATTCCGAGGGTCAGGCATTGGGTCGGCGTTTTGAAAGACGCTTCCGGAAAATCAATGTAACAGGTTTTGCCGGGGGATAAAACCAGGCTTTGCCCCGGAAGGAATTCAAACACCGGGCGCTCATCCACATGCATCAGCTTTTTGCCCGTGATCATACTGGCCAGCACCGGTATCTGAAAGGTGAGCCCTATTTCATAAGCCGGATTCAGGGTTTCATAAATGCACAATTCCGACTGTTCCAGCGTATACGCGGTGCGGTTTTCTACCACCTGCTCCAGCCGGCGGGTTTGAAAATGCGAGGAAAGATCGGAATTGGAAAGCATTTTTAAACCTGTTTAGTTTTGAATCAAATAAGCAGTTCAGCAAACAAAGCAACATTTCCAAAAAGCAATTAATATTTCAAAAATAGAAAGAATCATTCAATAAAAATTCTGAAATTTCTGGTTTTGATAGAATAGAAGTAAAATATGATACAATCGTGCACTTGGAATATCGTGAATTCTTAGGTACCTTGGGATCAAATTCAAACAGCGTATATATGGGCAATAAAATCCATGTTAAAGTCAATGGCAAAGACCATCAACACGAAGTAGAACCACGCCTGTTGTTGGTGCATTACCTGCGCGACACACTCCGGCTCACAGGCACCCACATCGGTTGCGACACCAGTGGTTGCGGCGCCTGCACCGTTCATATGGATGGACAGGCGGTCAAATCGTGTACGGTGCTCGCAGTTCAGGCCGACGGCGCCAGCATTACCACCATTGAAGGAATGGCCAACGGTCAACTGCACCCCCTACAGGAAGGCTTCCATCAGATGCACGGATTGCAGTGCGGCTTTTGCACCCCCGGTATGATTATGACCGCTGCAGACCTGCTGTCCCGGAATTCCAACCCCAGCGAAGGCGAAATCCGCCACGCATTAGAAGGCAATATCTGCCGGTGTACTGGCTATCACAATATTGTAAAATCCGTGCAGTACGCTGCCGAAAAAATAAATAAGGAGGTCGCGCCATGAGTACGAATTACATCGGGAAATCTGTCAAACGGGTTGAAGACAAACGTTTCGTCACCGGCAAGGGGAACTACACGGACGACATCGTCCTCCCCGGCATGACGCATGGGATGTTTGTTCGCAGCCCTTACGCGCATGCCAAAATCAAGGGCATTGATACCGCTGCTGCGCAACAAATGCCGGGCGTTGTAGCCATTTTTACGGGCGCCGACCTTGCGGAGGTGAATGGTGTACCTTGCGGCTGGCAGGTCAACTTCAAAAGCGGGGATACCATGAAGGAGCCTAAACACCCGCTTCTGGCGCACGGCAAAGCCCTCCACGTCGGCGATCCGGTCGCTTTTGTGATTGCTGAAACGCGTGAACAGGCCAAAGACGCTGCCGACGCAGTGGAGGTGGATTATGAAGAATTGCCTGCCGTGACCAATCCCGCAGCCGGCGTTCAGGCCGGCGCTCCGCTGGTACACGACGAGGCGCCCGGCAATGTTGCTTTCGACTGGGAACTGGGCAATCCAAAAGCAGAAGTAGACGCCGCGCTTGCTGCGGCTGCTCATGTCACCACCCTGGAATTTGTGAATCAGCGCATGGCGCCCAACGCCATTGAACCGCGCAGTTACATTGGCGCTTACGACACCACCAGCGACAAATACACGCTTTATACAAGCACCCAGAACCCGCACCTGATCCGACTGCTCATGTGCGCTTTTGTACTCGGCATCCCTGAGCACAAAGTTCGCGTAGTCGGCCCGGATGTCGGCGGTGGATTTGGATCCAAAATTTTTCATTACACAGAAGAAGCCCTCATTACCTGGTGCGCTCAAAAAATAAGCCGCCCGGTTAAATGGACGTCCACACGCAGCGAAGCGTTTATGCTTGACGCGCATGGCCGGGATCACGTTACGAAAGCCCAGATGGGTTTCGACGCCAACGGCAAAATTACGGCCCTGAAAGTTCATACCTATGCCAATATGGGCGCTTTTCTGTCCACGTTTGCACCAGCTGTTCCAACCTACCTGCACGGCACCCTGCTCCAGGGGCTGTATACCACGCCCAAAATCAATGTGGATGTGACGGCTGTTTTCACCCATACCAATGCCGTGGATGCTTACCGTGGGGCTGGTCGCCCGGAAGCGACGTACCTGTTGGAGCGCCTGATTGATCTTTCCGCTTTGGAAATGGGCGTTGATCCGGTTGAATTGCGCCTTAAAAACTTGATTCCTCCTTTCGACGGCGTCACACAGCCGGGTTATCAAACCCAGGTTGCCCTGCAATACGACAGCGGCAATTATCAGGGCGTCATAGAAAAAGGATTGGCCATGCTTGGGTATGCAGATTTCCGCAAAGCCCAAAAAGAAGCGGCTGAGAGCGGGAAATTGCTCGGCGTCGGCTTTTCAACCTATATCGAGGCTTGCGGCATTGCGCCGTCGGCAGTGGTGGGGTCGCTTGGCGCCCGCGCCGGACTCTATGAAGTTGGCCAGGTTCGCGTGCAGCCAACGGGCAAAGTGAGCGTTTTCACTGGTGCACATTCGCACGGTCAGGGCCACGAAACAACCTTTGCACAGGTGGTGGCGGACAAGCTCGGCATTCCGATGGAAGACGTGGACATCGTTCACGGCGACAGCGATACGGTCGCGTTCGGCATGGGGACTTACGGTTCCCGCAGCCTCGCGGTAGGCGGTTCTGCGATCATCAAAAGCATTGATAAGATTGTTGAAAAAGGAAAAAAAATAGCAGCCCACAAATTGGAGGCGGCGCCCGGGGACATGGAATTTGCCAACGGTAAATTCACCGTCAAAGGCACCGACAAATCCCTGAGTTTCGGCGATATTGCGCTGACCGCATACGTGCCGCACGTCTATCCGGCAGATTTGGAACCCGGATTGGATTTCAGCAGTTTTTACGACCCGACCAACTTTACTTACCCCTTCGGTTGCCACATCGCTGTGGTTGAAGTAGAGCAGGAAACCGGCAAAGTGGCGCTCAAACGGTTCATTGCAGTGGATGACGTAGGAAATGTGATTAACCCGATGATTGTGGATGGCCAAATTCACGGCGGGGTTGCACAGGGGATCGGCCAGGCTTTGTTTGAAGGGG
This sequence comes from Saprospiraceae bacterium, assembly GCA_022841505.1. Lineage (GTDB taxonomy): Bacteria > Bacteroidota > Bacteroidia > Chitinophagales > Saprospiraceae > JABWAJ01. Next base: position 7,070 of record JALHRK010000060.1, read on the forward strand.
TGGAATATGATGAAAACGGCCAGATGACGAATGCTTCTTACATGGACTATTGCATGCCGCGCGCTGACGATTTGCCCATGTTTGAAACGGGAAGCCAGGTCACGCCCTGTCCGCACAATCCGCTCGGCGTAAAAGGCGCCGGTGAAGCGGGTTGCATTGGCTCGACGCCAGCAGTGGTCAACGCAGTGATTGATGCACTCTGGAGCGGTGGGCACAAGGTGAGGGACATCCTGATGCCGTTAACGCCGGAACGCGTCTGGACTGCGATGCAATAATTGCCGGCATCGGGGCATTTTTTATTTGCCAAACAATTCTTAAAAAGATGATACCAACCACATTTGAATATACAAAAGCCACAACGGTGGCAGACGCCATTGCCGCCCTGGGCAATGGCGATGGGAAGATCCTCGCCGGCGGCCATAGTCTGGTGCCTGCGTTGAAGTTGCGCCTGAATCAACCCGAACGTTTGGTTGACATCAGCCAGATTGCTGAGCTTCGCGCCATTCGGGAAGAAAACGGGGGCCTGGTCATTGGCGCCGCAGCCACCCATAACGATATTGCCACGAACCCGCTGGTGCGTTCCAAATTGCCCATGTTTGCCGAAAGTGCAGGCCAAATCGGAGATGTACAGGTGCGCAACCGGGGCACCATCGGCGGGAGTTTAGCGCATGCCGACCCTGCTGCCGACTGGAGCGCGGTTGTGCTCGCCGCAGGGGCTACGATTGCCGTTCAGGGGCCTAAAGGCGCGCGAAAAATTGCCGCTTCGGATTTTTTTACCGGTATTTTCATGACCGCGCTGGCAGAGGATGAAATCATTACCGCCATCCACGTGCCGGTTGTGGCAGGCGCCAGAGCGACGTATCAAAAATTTGCCCAGCCTGCTTCGCGCTTTGCCCTCGTGGGCTGCGCGGCCCAGCGCACCCCCGACGGACAGGTACACATTGCTTTTACCGGCTTGAGCGACACCCCCCATCGGGACCATGCCGCAGAAGCTGCGGTCTCTGGTAAACCGCTTGATGCCGCTGCTATTGCCGCTGCGGCGGCTGCCGCCGGCGAAGGCGTTTCCATCAATGTGGATCATTATGCTTCGGAGAAATACCGCAAACATTTAGCAAAGGTGTACCTTAAACGGGCCTTGGAGGCGATTGCTTAAGGCGTGTTCATGACAGACAATCCGACATCACTGGCTAAGATCCGAACCATGCTTTCCGGGCAGGGGTACATCACGGATGATGCAGTAAGCATGGCTGTATTTTTGTCCATGCAATTGCAGAAACCCCTCCTCGTGGAAGGCCCTGCCGGCGTGGGGAAAACGGAAATTGCAAAAGTGATGGCCAATGCTTTGGAGACCGACCTGATCCGCCTGCAATGCTACGAGGGTTTGGATGCTACCCATGCTTTGTATGAATGGAATTACCAAAGGCAGTTACTGCACCTCAAGGCTACGGAGCAAAGTGCGCAAAGTGTGGAAGAAAAAGAAGCCACCATTTTTGGACAAAATTTTTTACTGAAACGGCCTTTACTGCAAGCCATCACGCACCACCGGAAACCGGTGCTGCTGATTGACGAAATTGACCGGTCAGACGAAGAATTTGAGAGTTTTTTGCTCGAATTGCTGAGCGATTGGCAAATCACCATTCCTGAAATCGGCACCATAAAGGCCACGCATATCCCACAGGTAATCCTGACCGGCAACCGCACCCGGGAACTGTCGGAAGCGCTGCGCCGTCGCTGCCTGTACCTTTATATAGACTACCCCGATTTTGAGAAAGAATGGTTGATTGTCAAAAACAAAGTGCCGGGCATTGACGACCGCCTTGCAGAACAAATCTGCCGCTTCATAGAAGTCCTCCGCACCCTGCAATTGGAAAAAACGCCAGGGATTGCCGAAACGCTCGATTGGGCGTTTGCCCTTTCGGGCATGCACCTCGACCACTTAGACCGCTCCATCATTGAGCAAACCTTTGGGGTGATTCTCAAAGACTGGAAAGATACGCGGCGGGTGCAACTGTCGTTGTCTGAACTGTTGGAACGCACCGGCATTCAATCCAAATTTGACGACCTGTGATCACCCGGCATACGGCGCTTTCCGCAAATATTGTGGCGTTTTGCCGGTTTTTGCGCAAAAAGGGGTTCACCCTGAGCGCGGAGGAGGAAGCGGATGCCCTGCGATCGCTGGAGTGGATTGACTATACAAAACCAGCAGAATTGCGGGACGCGCTTCGGGCGGTATTGTGCCGGAATCGCCGCAACCTTGAGGCTTTCGATGCCCTTTTTCAACAGTATTGGAAAGAATTAGAAAAAGCGGTAGACAGCAAAATTGCGCAGCAGGAACACCGGAAACCAAAGCCTGGCCGTCAGCAGGAAGCCTTTAAATCTCTGAAAACCTGGCTCAATGGCAATCAGGAAAAAGAAGAAGAACGCACCGCTTACTACGGGCTTTCCGAAAACCTGAACCGCCGCGATTTCGCAGCCGTACCTGCCGACGAGGTGGACGAACTGATGCGTGCCATTCGCGCCCTTTCCCGTCGCTTAGCGGCCCACCTCAACCGCCGCCGGCAGGCAACCCGACAACATGCCAGCTTAGACCTGCGTCGCACCCTGCGCGCCAACCTCAGACGTGGCGGCGAATTGCTCGATTTAGCCTGGAACAAGCCAAAACGCAATCGTGCCAAATTAGTCGTGCTTTGCGATGTGAGCCAGAGTATGGAACTCTACACGGCATTTCTGCTCCAGTTTTTGTATGCTTTTCAACAAGTTTTCCGGCGCGTGGAGACGTTTACCTTCAGTACGGATTTGCAACGCATTACGCCACTGTTGCGCGAACGAAATTACGAAGAGGCGCTCCAGGTGCTCTCTTCCCAGCCTTTGGGGTGGAGCGGCGGCACTAAAATTGGCCACGCACTCGATACGTTTGTCCGTGACCACGCCCCCCGTATGCTGGATTCGCGCACCAGCGTGATCATCCTCAGCGACGGTTTAGACATGGGGGAAACGGAATTACTAACCAATGCGCTGGTGCGGATCCGGGCCCACAGCCGCAGGATTATCTGGCTGAACCCGCTGGCTGGATATGCAGCATACCAGCCACAAACTGCGGGCATGCAGGCGGCCTGGCCCCACTTAGATGTTTTTTTGCCCGGGCATAATGTGGACAGCTTGCGCAAATTGGGCCGCTGGCTTGGAGCATAAGAAATGTCTGTTTTTATAGTCCGATAGTTGCGTTATGTTTCGTTCCAAAATCGGTCATCCCGTCCAGCGAGCGGGACTCCCGATTTTGGAACGAAACATGCCTTGCTCTCGAACGCTAAAAGAACAGACACCGGCTAGATGGAGAGACACTAACTTAGTGTTAGGGCAAGTTAACTCCGCGAGACTCCTTTTACTCCGTGAAACTCCGTGTCATTCCGCTCAGGTAGCAAACAAAAACATGAATAAATGAATAGTAACTTAGCCCCGGTTGTTCAAAATAAATTTTACCTTTCTATTCATCGGGATAATGCCCGAAGCGTCGGGCGAGGGTAAGATTGATGCCCCATACCCTTTAGCGCGAAGCCGGGTAGCCGGGACGCCCTGTTCCTCCAGATAGCGCAGGCAAGCATCCGCCCGGCTTTGGGAAAGGCGCATTGTTCCGGATTCTCCGGGATCAGCGTGGCCTTCCAGCACTAAGCGATAATCCGGATTTTTGACGAGAAAGAGAGCGATCTGGTCCAGGATGGAAGGGTCGGCAAAGACCGCACTCCCTTCTTCAAACAGGATAACCCGCTCGGTTATCCAGGCAACTTCCTGTTCGGTACTCAAGGCTAATGGGCAACCTTTGTTTGCGTAAGCGCCAAAAACTAAAGGGCAGGCGTCGTCAAGATCGGCAATGCCGTCGTTATCAGAATCGGGGCAGCCTTTCAGGATAACGACGCCAAATTCATTCAGGCAGCGATCCTGATAATCCGGCACCCCGTCGCCGTCCCGATCCATATCACTGGAGCAGCCTTTATATGCTGCTAATCCGGGAAAATCGGGGCAAAGATCCAACGCATCTTCTACGCCATCCTGATCGCTGTCTGCGACCGGGCAACCTCTGCGGGTAGCTAAGCCGGGTTCGTCAGGACAGCTGTCGTAAGCATCGGGAATCCCATCCCCATCAGCGTCGGGGCAGCCGCTGAATCTTGACAACCCGATCTGATCAGGGCAGTCATCGTCCTCGTCTGCGACGCCGTCGCCATCCCCGTCGGGCAATTTTTGTTTTAGCCGGCCTTTCCCGGCAACATCTGCTTTCACCATTTCGCGCCCCAACTGCACGCCAACTAAGAGGCTTCCGAAAGCATAGCCATCGTTGCTGGATGAGTTGGCGGATGAACTGATGCCATCGAGCTGGTCAGTAAAAGGCAACCGGACTCCGCCTTCGATGCCGAGGTACCAGCGCTTGCCGGCCTGCCAGCGGATGCCTCCTCCAAATGGCAAAACAAATTGCGTTTCGGATCGGAGGGCTAATTTATCGGCAGCAATGCCTTCCGCGAGGTCTTCTAATTTGCAACGCTCAAAAACGGGTCGCGGATCGTAGTATAAAATGCCGCCGCCGGCAAACAGGTAAGGCCGTATGCGGCTTGTATTGCCCTCGATGGACCAGGGAGACCATTCCGCAAGCAGGGCGCCTTCCACCAATTCGGTACTGAAACTGAAAGCGCGTTCGCTGCGCCATGATGGCGTGGTATAATTCAAATCGCTGTTGGACAGCCGGCCAAACATCGCCGAAACCCGAACCGACCAGCGGGAGGTGAAATAACGGCGAAAAAACAGGCCCCCGGCAAAATGGGTTTCCGGCAGGTAAGGCATTGAGGCTGCGGTGATATCACCGGAATAAAATGCGCCACCCAACAATGCACCGGTTTCCCAACGGGGCGTCTGCGCCTTCGTGGCGGCAGGCGCGCAACACAGTGCCGCAAGGAACAAGATAAGTGCCGGATAGGTTCGCACCACGAAAATGACTTTTATGGCAAAGTTGATAAAAATGCGCTCAAAAGTAACGCGTGTTTGTTCATGAATGCTGCCGAAACAGATGCCCCGACAAGCTGCCCAAAGATAAGCAAACCCTTGTCGTATAGGTATTTTTAATATTTCTCATAATTTTTTATTTATGCAAAGCCAATTTACTTAGCGATTGTTTGGACAAGTACCGGTTTTTTAGTATATTTACTGCTTCTTAGAGAACGCTACACTACCTGCCAAAATTTCATCCGCTTTTTTGCCGGTTACTTTCCCAATGCACTGTTTGCACGGTGACATCATTTCCACCTTTAACATTTAGTTTCCTGCAAGGGGCGTCTATTCATCAATGCAAAACTGAATTCCCATGAATGTTTTGAATGCCCCAGGCTGCTTAGTCCTGAGTGTATGGGCTATGCTATGCCCATTTTCATCAAAAGCCGATTCGGCAATCATGACCCGAATCACAAAGCTGGAGGCGCCTTTTAAGGTCGCGCGCTATGAACCCATCGCCATCCACAAGATCAACGACTACGTCCGCCCGATGAAACCCGGCGCCCGGCGGTTGCTCCGGCGGATGAACCACTACTTTCCTGTTATAGAACACCTGCTGGCAGAAAAACGCCTACCTGACTTCTTAAAATATATTCCGGTGGCAGAATCGAGGCTTTCTACCCGGGTTGTTTCCCCCCAGGGGGCGGCCGGACTTTGGCAATTGATGCCCAATACTGCCCGGAGTTATGGTCTCGAAGTTTCTTCCCGCATAGATGAACGCCTCGACCCTGAACGCGCCACCGAAGCAGCCCTTAACTTTTTGGAAGACCTGTATTATGAGTTTGGCGATTGGGGATTGGCACTGGCGGCTTACAACTGCGGCGCCGGCAAAGTGAAGAAGGCCATGCGGAAAACAAATTGCCGCGAATATCGCGACATCAAACTGCTTTTACCAAAGCAAACGCGCCAGTACCTTCCTTCACTGATCGCAGCCGCTTACCTCGATACCTATTACAGAAAGCACAAACAGCCGGTTAAAAATGAAAACCCGAAAGTTGCGGCCCGGCAGCAGCCGAAATTTCTTTCAAATTTTTCCGGAATTTTTTTCAAAAAAATGCCGAGGCTCGTCATCAAAGCGAAAGAAGAGCGGGGATTTCCGCTCGCGCCGCCCTCTTTTTATGTCATTCCGGCATTCGTGCAGGTGCGCCCCGGACAACGGACGGTTGAAGCTGGCGACACGGGGTACAAACAGGTTTGAGACAGGAGAAGGCAAGAGGAATGGAGTAGTTGAGTAAGATTTAGCGCAGGGATCTATCTGTATTTTAAATTGATAATCAGATTTTTATGCACTGATCTACCCTTTTGCAGGAACCTGGTTTTTGTAAAATAAAAAAGAGGCAGCGCTATGTAGCACTACCTCAGCCCTAACCAAATAAAACCAAATTATGTCTTTAACCGGGACTTGCCCGTGCGTTTGTCTCAATTGATAATGCAAATATAAGGGTTATTGTAAAAAATACAATTACAAAATCGTTAATTTTTTTCTTTTTTTCTTTTGGGGTTTATAGTAAAGCCTGTTTTTTTTAGAGAATAGGCAAATTGGGCGCCTTTTTTGAAGTGTTTTTTTTACACTTGTTTGAGAAGAAAGGACTACCCTCTTTTTAAGACTGCGCGTTGCATTACATTCACTTTGAACGACTTCACCTCGGGGATTTTTTCTTCGCCTGCCTCTCCGCCGCCGGTTGTGGCAACAGGTGCTGTTGGCCCTGCAATGACCTCAAAAACAAGGTTGTCGCCCTGCATTTCATAAGTGCAGACCAACAACTGCCCTTGCACTTCAAAGCTGTTGAACAGTTTTCCGCCAAGGAGATAAGCATCCAGCACGATGTTGTTGTTTTCGTCAATGGCATAGTGGCCTGCTTCGGCGTCTTTGACGAGGAGCGTGTACGGGCGTTTCCCGGCAAGGGTATCCTTATTGTATATGGTGACCCAGTCGTAATTGGTGCTGCCGCGTACAGGCCGTATGGTGACTTCCATCGCCACGGTTTGTGCAATGCCCTTGGCGTTGTGGATGAGGAGATCGCCGGACCAGACGCCGGTCCAGGAGGCGGGGAAGGTTTGGGGTTCCTGGGCGTGGGAATAAGCAATGGTAAACAAGAGCGAACTAAACAATAGATTTTTAAGGAACATGACGGCTTGTTTTGAATGTAGCAATGAGTTTTTAACACAGAAAAGGTAAATAAATTGGCCATTGCTTTCGCAGTACAGCTGATTTTTTCTGCCAATACGAGGATTCAGCAAATTCGTTAATCCCTAAACAACAAGAGGCATCCCAAAATCTGGAACGCCTCTTGAATTTTTTATTCGTTAAACCCTACTTCGCCTCCTGCGGCTCGCCATAAATAAAATTATCCATCACCGAGACATCCACCGTGCTGCTCTCATTGGGGCCTAAAGCCGAGTTGCCGTATTCTACCCGAACGCGGTGAACGATGGCTTTGTCAAAGAGTACGCCCAAAAACACGTGCCCTTCGTTCAGCGCCGGGGTTCCATAAACGCCTAAAGATTTGTCGTTGATGTCAAAATATTCAAAAGCTGCATTTTCCAGCCGATCTACATCTACATAGACAGCGCCAAACCCACGCACGACCGCTTTGGTATTGGTGCCCGGCACATAAAACCGGATTTCGGCGATGTTGCTGCCCACCGGCGAAAAAAGCCGTTCGCCACTGAAGGGCGGAAAGATAGCAGTGTAGGTCGGGTTGATGTTGCCAAATGAAGTTGGCGTACTGGTGGAATTGCTGCTGTCAGCGCTCACCATCAGGCCCGTGCCTGGGGTGCTGATCACGATGCCACGCGCGCGCGGCGCCGTCGGGCTGTTGAATAAGTCCGGGGCGTAGAGATTGGGCGCAGATTCGGCATCGGTGAGGCCATCCCAGTTGATCTCCCGAAACCCGCTTGTTCCCTGTGTCCCCGGTTCACCGCCATTGTCAGCGCCAAGCAGCGCTTTGTATTCAGTAATCGCTGCCTGAATACTTCCGGACGCTTCGATAACCGTCGGTTTTAAGTCCGGGTCGTCTTTTTTGCAACTTGGAGCAAGGATAGGAAAGGTGGTGGCAAGCAGGAGGATCCAATACTTTTTCATGGTGGTATTTACGTTTTTTCAGGAATGAAAAAATGCGTGTTTTGCTGCAAAAGTAAGTTCGTGGGAACCGGGTGGCTTGCGGCGGTTTGCAGTTGGCCGAAAAAAGGGGACGGTTGGTAAATCCGGGTTTACCGGACGCCCGGCCATTACCTCTTTGAAGGCATCTTCTATTGTCCTATCTTCGTTTCAAAATAACCGTCACGCCTATGCTCCGGTTCCTGTTTGCTGCCCTGCTCTTTTCTTTTACGCTGGCTTGCCGGTCTCAACAGCCCTATTTTCAGCAAGAAGCGAATGATCGGATTGCAGCTGCGCTCGACGATACGGCGCATGTCCTCCGGGCTACGCTGGATTTGGAATACGTCAACCCCAGCCCGGATACCCTCCGTAAGCTTTGGTTTCACCTCTGGCCGAATGCTTTCCGCGACCGGCGTACCGACCTCAACTGGCTGCCTGCTATCGGTTGGAACCACTATGATAAATGGATGGCGGGGCTGGTGTTGCACAACTACGGCATCCCCGAAAAGCCGTTTGAGTTTGCCCTTGCGCCGATGTACGCTACCGGCAGCCGATCCCTGACCGGATTTGCCAATTTCAGGGCGCGTTTTTTGCCGAAAGGCGCTAAACCACAACAATTGTTCGTCGGGGCCGACGCCCGCCGTTTTCATTTCGACGACAACGCCCTCAACGATTACCGACTCGCCTACACCCGGCTGGCGCCCTATATTCGCTATACCTGGCGGAAAAGCCCCGCCGAAGACCGCCGGCGCAGCCTGCAATGGCGCAGCATCTTTTTAGATACAGAGGCGCCCGTGTTTGAATCGGGTGGTTTTACAGGCAAACGACACGACCAGACCTGGATCCACGAATTGAGTTTTTCCACGGAACGCCGGCACCCGATTGTGCCCACGTCGAGTCAGTTTGCTTTGGAATACCAGGCGTACAAAGATTTTTTTGGCCGATCGCAGCGCTACCTGAAAGCTTCGGCGAGCTGGCAGGGAGCATATACCTACGCCCGGGACAAGCGCCTGACCATGCGGGTTTTTGCGGGTGGTTTTTTGGACAATACCCGACGGAACGGGGGATCCATTTTTCCGGGCGCGTTCAACCTCGTCTCCCGTGGCCCGAACGATTATCGCTTCGACGACCTTTACTTTGCCCGAAGCGAAGACCGGGGCTTTTTTTCTCAGCAGATCAACCTGCGCGACGGCGGCTTTAAAACCGTGATCGAAAACAGCTTCGCCCTTGGCCGCAGCAATAATTTCATCTTCGCATTAAATCTGAAAGCCGACTTGCCTTTTAAACTGCCGCTCAATCTCCCGCTGAAGCCGTATTTCGACATTGGCTACTTCGACAATGCCATGCCCACCGGCAGTAACGCTACGTTTCAAGACCAGTTGCTCTGGAGTGGTGGTTTTGCACTGGAGTTTTTTAACAACACGCTGGGCATTTATTTTCCGCTCGTCAATTCCAAAAACATCAGTGACCGGTTCGCAGAACGGGGCAACTACTGGACCCGGATCAGTTTCCAGATCAAGTTTCAAAACCTGGGGCCGGATGCGTTGATGGAGGGGTTGGAGCCGTGAGGTTAGATCACTTGAAATCCAAACGCATACGGATCTTCATCATCTATCGTAATCGTATTGTGTCCATACACCCGCGCCCAGCCTTCGACTGAGGGAATGATAGCAGGATAAGGGCCAACCGTCGTTACGCCTTCCACCCGGCCAATAAACTGGCTGCCAATGATGCTTTCGTGGATGAACAGGTCGCCTTGTTTCAGTTTGCCTTTTGCGTGCCACTGCGCCATACGCGCAGAAGTGCCCGTACCGCAGGGCGACCGATCAATGGCTTTGTCGCCGTAAAAAACAGCATTTCTGGCGCTGGCTTCCGGGGAGATGGTGGCGCCGGTCCATTCGATATGGCTCAGACCGTTGATGGTAGGATCGAGTGGATGCACAAATTGGTGCGCGTCGTTGATGCGGCGGCGCAGTTCGCGGCTCCAGGCTACGAGTTGTTCCGCTTTGAAATGCTCCAGGCCGGGGAAGTTTTCCTGCACGTCCACAATGGCGTAATAATTGCCACCGTAAGCCACATCCACGCGCAGCGGGCCCAGATCAGGGCACTCTGCTTCGATGTTTTCAGCGGCGAGAAAGGAGGGAACATTCGTTAACCTGACAGAAGTAACCTTGGCGCCGGATTGCTCGTATTGAATATGCACCAAACCCGCCGGCGCTTCCATGCGCACCACGCCCGGCACTTTGGGCTGGATGAGTCCGTGCTCGATGGCAATAGTGATGGTGCCAATGGTGCCGTGGCCGCACATGGGCAGGCAGCCGCTGGTTTCGATGAAAAGCACCGCCACGTCGTTTTCCGGGTCGTGCGGCGGATAAAGAATGCTGCCCGACATCATGTCGTGGCCCCGTGGTTCAAACATCAGGCCGCGCCGGATCCAGTCGTATTCGCGTAAAAAATGCTGGCGTTTTTCGCTCATGTTTTGCCCGTGCAGGATGGGGCCGCCGCCAGCTACAAGGCGCACAGGGTTGCCGCAGGTGTGGGCGTCTATGCAGAAGAAGGTTTTGGATGCCATGTGTGTGTTTTGATGGTTGGTATAAGGTGAATACGTGCCGGACACCTTCGAGGTGTCCGACACGTATTCCTTACACCAACCTACGACTTACTCCATTCCCCGTTCACCAGCCGCCAGATATTCAACGGATTATCCCGCTTCAAGGCGTCCGGCAACAACACGTCCGGAAAATCCTGGTACGCCACAGGCCGCACAAAACGCCGGATCGCGGCGGTTCCAACCGACGTAAACCGGGAGTCAGTCGTTGCCGGAAAAGGGCCGCCATGCTGCATGGCATGGCCAACTTCCACGCCGGTGGGCACGCCATTAAAAATCAGCCTGCCGACTTTATTTTGTAATTGCTGTACGATGCTGCGGTAGCTTTCAATCTCGGAAACCTCTGCCATCAGCGTACCCGTCAACTGGCCAGGCAGCGCTTGTATGACCTGTGCTAATTCTGCTTCATCTACGCACGCGACGACCAACGAAAAAGGGCCGAATACTTCTTCGTGCAAACGCGGATTTTCCAGAAAATGCCGGGCCGGAACTTTGGCAATTGCGGGTATCGCCTGGTACTCGTTTGCCGGATTTTGGGTCTTACCGACCAGTTCAATACCTTCCTGTGCCAGCATTTCTGCCGATGAAGCGCTGAAATTTTCACAAATCCCGGCGCTGAGCATTACCCCCGGCGTTGCTGCTTCAATGGCTGCGCCGAGTTGTTGCAGCAAGCCATCGAGTTCCGGGGTTTCTAAAGCCAAAATCAGACCTGGATTCGTACAAAACTGCCCCACGCCGAGCGTAACCGATGCCGCCAATTGGGTTGCCAGTGCGGTCGTACGCGCTTTAATTGCTTCCGGAAATAAAATAACCGGATTGACACTGCCCATTTCAGAAAAAACCGGAATCGGTTCGGCGCGTTGTTGCGCTAATTGGTATAAAGCCATGCCGCCTTTTTGCGAACCGGTGAACGCAACCGCGCGTGTTAGCGGGTGTGCCGTGAGCGCTACCCCGGATTCGTGCCCCTGGTCGAAAAGCATGGAAAATACCCCTTCCGGCATTCCCGTTTTTTGCGCGGCAGCGACGATGGCTCCAGCCACGAGTTCGCTGGTTCCCGGGTGAGCGGGGTGCGCTTTAACCACTACCGGACAACCTGCGGCCAGTGCCGATGCGGTGTCGCCGCCAGCCGTGGAAAACGCGAGCGGGAAGTTGCTGGCTCCAAAAACCACCACGGGGCCCAACGGCGTCAGCATGTTGCGGATGTCCGATCTCGGTATAGGTTGCCGTTCCGGAAGGGCAGGGTCAATACGCGCTTCAACCCAGGAACCTTCTTCAAGGTATTGTGCAAACAACCGCAATTGGCCAACCGTGCGGCCGCGTTCGCCTTCCAATCTCGCCTGTGGCAATGCAGTTTCGGCCATCGCGCGTTGAATCAGCGCGTCGCCGAGCGCCAAAATTTCATCGGCAATGGCTTGAAGGAAAGCAGCTTTAGTTTTACCAGACGCATGTTGATATACCTCAAACGCCTTTGCGGCAAGCTGCATCGCCTGGTCTGCTTCCCCGACGCTTGCGGAATAAAACAGCCCCGGCAATGGCTGACCGGTTGCCGGATTTAGTGCCTGAAAAGTGACCGCGCTGTCTGTACTGCGCCGGTATCCAATGAATTGGTAACCTGATTCTTGCATGGCAAATTATAGTTTTGGAAGGGATGGCCGTGCAGCCAGCGCTTCTTTGATCACATTCAATACTTGTTCGCGTTCAGCGCCAACTAAAGGTAGCCGCGGCTGTCTTACGGTTTCCGTACCCATGCCGGTGGCCGCTTCAGCCAATTTAATGTTTTGCACAAATTTGGTTCCTATGTCCAAATGCAGCAGGGGATAAAACCAGCGGTAAATTTCCCGGGCTTCGGCGATGCGGCCTTGTTTTGCGAGTTCGTAAATGGCCACCGTTTCTGCGGGAAAAGCCACCACGAGGCCAGCTACCCAGCCGTCGGCGCCCATGATCAGGCTTTCTAAGGCTAAATCGTCAACGCCGCTGAGGATTTTAAACCGCGTCCCGAAAGCATTGATGAGATCGGTGAGGTAGCGGATATCGCCAGTGGATTCCTTCATGGATTCAAAGTGCGCGTTTTGCGCCAAATCCCGGAACATGGGAATGGACAAAAACGTCTTATAGGCTACGGGATTGTTGTAAAGCATGACCGGCAAATCGGTGGCGTCGGCTACCCGGTGCAGGTAGTGCAGCGTTTCGCGGTCGTCGGAATGGTAGCGCATGGGCGGCAATAACATAAAGCCATCGGCGCCCGATTGTTCTGCTGCTTTCGCAAAACGGATGGCTTCGGTGGTGGCGCATTCCGCTAAACAGGTGATCACCGGCACCCGTTCTGCCGCTGTTTTTTTGGCGGTCTCCAGCAAGAGCAACTTTTCGTCGAAGCTCAGGGTACTGTTTTCACCCAAAGAGCCGCATACAATAATGCCGTGTACGCCTGCGGCAAGCTGGGCTTCGATGTTCCTGGAAAACGTATCCAGGTCGAGCGATTCGTCGGCGAAAAAATTGGTGGTTACAGCAGGGTAAACTCCTGTCCAATTGGGTTTCATGATCGTGTATTTAGGTGGGCACAAGGTATTGAGAAACTTTGGTCGCCCCAAAAACCTGAACTCCAAAAATAGGCCGGATGGCGGTCAAATTTGAATCCGGTTCAGGGCAAACCCAGCAGCAAACGTACCGCGTCGCTATTTGGCGCCGGAAGGCTGGAAGAATGCGCTTCAGCCCGGAGGGAAACAACCGCTTCCGGATTTGCCGCCATGCCCAGCATTTTCCGGCGTTCGGCTTTGCTAAAACCAGAAAACGTACGCCGCAACATCGGCAGCGCTTCGGTAAAGGCCAGCTCTTCCAATCCCGAAAGCCATTCATCTAAGATGCCCCAAAGTGCAGGCTGGTGGATGAGCAGCAAGCCGCTGCCGTGTAAAAAACCTTCAACCCAAAAAGCCGCCGTTAAGGTGGCCTGGCCCCTCGACAAGGCGAAGTGCATGCGCCTGCCGGTTTGGGCGGGTAATTCAAACTTTTCTTCAAACAGAATCCGGGCACAGGCGCCCCGGAGCAGCGGGTGCGCCGCAGCTTGCTCCACAGTTTTCAACAAAGCCGTTTTCCATAAAACCAGATAAGCCGCTTTTCCCGGCAGGTGGATGGCCCGCTGGAGCGTAAGGATGCGTTTCAGAACCTCCTGCGCCACCGTTTCGTCTATCCCGGTACAAGCGCCGGGGAGGGCAATGCAGATTCTGGGAATAAATTCTTCAATCAGTGCGCCAATGGCTGCTACATCGGTTTTGCGCACGTCGCCATAACGGGTAATGTTGATGAGAGTAGGCAGGCAATCCATCAGGTGGAAGACGTCTCTGTCAAGCGCGGCAACGGCGCTTAACCGTTGGATCAGGGCGCCAGGAGCAGCACTCAGACCACCTTTCAATGCAAGCAGGGTGAGATCCGACAATTCCGGCAGGCGATCCAGGTCAGCCGCCCGGCGCTGGGTGCGCGCTTCGGCGGCTTCCAGGATGGAATTGCCCCAGGTAGCGGCTTCGATCAGGCGGATGAGGAATTCCGGCTGCCAATTCAGTTTCCATATTTCCCGGAAAGTGCCGAGGTTGCCCTGTGAAGCGTCCACCGAAGCGCCCCAGGGGATGTCCAATAAATTGAGCTGGTGCAGGAGCTGGCTTTTTAATAAATCAGCGGTTTCCCGCAAATCAACGCCGCCCTGGGGGTTGGCGCTGGTTGCTTTCAGCCATTGCATGCCCGATGTTCCCCAATATTTTTGCAAACGCGCCGCTTTCAACCGCTCCTCTAAATCGCGTTGCAGCGGCGAAGAAGACACGTTGTCCGGAACGTGGCCCGCCTTTTCACCGATGACCAATTTTTTGCGGATGAGTTCGAGTGGCAATGTGCTGCCTCCGCAAAAAACGGCCAGCGCAGCCTCTTCCAATTCCTGGAGCCCGGGGAGCGGCTTTTCGCGCAAAGCGGATAAACTTTCCGCCAGCCGAACCGCCTCCGTGGCATGCGCAGCACTGGCTTCGAGCCCTTCCGCCCGCAGCAGGCGCGCGACTTGTACCATCCAGTGTCCGACCACTTCGCTGGCAGGCGCGTGGAACAATTGTTCGTACCAGGCCGGGGAAATAACACCCGCGCCGTAACCACTTTGCAGGGCCAGCCGTTCGTACGTCCAGGGAATCCAGGTATGTTTGATTTTTACTTTTGGCAAACCGCGCAGCATCGCCGCGTCTTTTTTTGAGTCGAATGTCTTCAGGTTGTGCAAAGCGGGCGCGTGCCAGGCGCCGCAAACAACCGCAATGCGCTGGAACCCTTTTTTTTCAGCCTTGCGCAGGGTTTGGCGCATCCAGGCTTCGCGCAGCAGCGTTTCCGGGGTTTCAAATCCTCCTTTGCTTTCGCGCAAAGCGCCCATCATTTCGGTAATCAGGGCAAAAACGGAAACCTCTTCTAAGTTGTGTTCAAAAGCCGCATCCCACCAGCGTTCGGTGTCAGGGTAGCCGGCTAAGCGGGCCATATAACCCATGGGGTCGCGCTGGAGTTCGGAAATTGTTTCCTGTGGCATTTTCGGAATGAGCAAGGTTTCTTTTTCCTGCTGATCCAGCGCAAATTGCATCTCCGTTGGCAAGTCCATAAATACCAGCGGAATATCCGCTTCCCGGGCGTAAAGCATGGCCTGCCATTCCGGTGAAAACGACGCAAACGGCAACCAGGAGGCCTGCGACAAATCCGCCGCATTGTACAACAGCAGGGCAACCGGCGGGGTCATATCCGATAAGTTCAAACCCGATAATGCGGCCTCAGCATCGGAAGGCGCTTCGATGAGCAGGCAGTCGGGCTGCAAGTGCCGAAGCGCCGAAACGAGCCGTTTTGCAGAGCCCGGGCCGTGGTGCCGGATGCCGAAGAGGTGCGTCATGGAATGAAAGTTGTACGCCAGGTTGTTTTGAAAAGGTCAAAGTACAAAAGTAGGGGAGTAGGCGATATATTCCCGTCTTTCGTCCAATTCCTTTGGCCTCTCTTCAACGGACACCCCACTTTTGCAAAAAAATTACCTTTCATGAATGCACACGAAATAGACTACCACATCCACGGAGAAGAAATGCAATTTGTGG
>JALHRK010000061.1 GCA_022841505.1 Saprospiraceae bacterium
ATGCTGCCGGTGGAGGTACCTGCGATGGCCTGACCGGCGCAACGGGTGGCAGTATATGGGACGTACAAGGCGCTGGTTGTGACGCTAACCCTCCAAACCAGGATTCCGGCAACACGGCTTTCAACGATTTCATCCCCATGCAGGCCGGACGAACTTATGTTTTGATGGTTTCAAACTGGTCGGGGTCTCCTTTTGGCTATGAAATTGATTTCGGCCTTTCCTCCGGCCTTGGGATTTTCGACCAAACCGAACCGGGAATTGAGGAAATCACCCCGCCTCAGGTTTGCGGCGACAATCTCCTCCAGGTAGAATTCACCGAGTACATCCGGTGCAATTCTTTCCTCCCGGGTAGCGTGCGCCTGAATGGCCCCGGAGGACCTTATACCCTCACGCCCTTTTCGCTCAACTGCAATGCCGGCGGAACCTACGATCGCAATTATTCTTTCACCATCACGCCACCCATTGCTTCCGCAGGTAATTTTTCCTTCGAAATCACAGACAACAACTCAAACGATGTCCTGGACTTATGCAGCAACCCCGCTGACCCGGTCATCGTCCCGTTTACAGTGCAACCCAGCCCGCAAAACTTAGATGTCATCAGCGACACCAGTATGCTGTGTGCAGGAAACAACATTGTTTTGGATGCCGACTTCCCCGGCGCGACGGCTTTCGAGTGGCAGGACGGCAGCACCGCTCCGACGCTCACGGTAAATGCCGAGGGGGTCTACCGGGTTAATTACAGCAACGCCTGCGGCAGTGGCGCTGATTCTGTTGAAGTAGTGGCGCTGAACGACGTGCCCGAAGTGAATCTCGGCCCCGACACCATCCTTTGCGCCGGGGAAACCTTGCTGCTGGATGCCGCAAGCCCGTTTTCTACCTACCGCTGGCAGGATAATTCTACTTCAGAGACTTTTTTAGTCGGCGCTGCGCAGCCGGGTACTTACCGGGCAGAGGTGACCAATATTTGCGGCGCCACAACGGATGAAATTGTGGTGGATTACATCCCGCCAGTTCAATTGGACTGGCCCGACCAAACGGTACTTTGCGCCGGCGACACCCTTTTGCTCGACGTGACCCACCCCACCGCCACTTACCTTTGGCAGGACGGATTTAATGGGCCGCAACGCGCCGTTTTGAGCGATGGCAACTTTGCGGTAACCGTGACTACTTTTTGCGAAAGCCAAAGCGATCAGATGAACGTGCTGTTCATTGTGGAATCGCTTTCGGACCTGGGGCCCGACACCACCTTGTGTCCGGGAGAAACCCTCGACTTCGACCTCACCATCCCCGGGGCAACCTATCGGTGGCAGGACAATACCGATAAACCCATATACACCGTCGCACAGAGTGGCGATTATGCCGTAACGGTGACCACCGCGTGCAATACTTTCAATGACGACATCTCGGTAGAAATACTGCCCAACCTGATGGTAGAATTGGGCAATGATACGGTAATCTGCCCCGGCAAACGCATTACCCTGAACGCGGAAGCCGGAACGCCGGCCACTTATTTCTGGCAGGATGGCGCCCAAACAGTCCGGTATGTGGTAGACACGCCGGGTGTGTACAGCGTGTCCGTTTTCAACCATTGCGAACAGGTGCTCGACCGCATTGAAATTGTGGAATGCGAAATCTGTACGGTATATGTACCCAATGCGTTTTCGCCCAACGATGACGGGTTCAACGACAAATTTTTGCCGCTTTCCGACTGCATACTCGAACAATTCACCATGCGCATATTTAACCGCTGGGGCGGTATTGTCTACGAAGCAAACAACCCCGCTTCCGGTTGGGATGGCCGTTATAAAAACAAAAACATGGAGCCCGGCATTTACGTCTGGCAAATGGAATACGTAGTGGTGGAAGACGGAAAACCGCGCACAGTAAAAGTATCGGGGGATGTTGCTATATTGAGGTGATTGGGCGGGAGTGCGATATTTTAAAGTTTTTCAGCCGCCCTGTTGTAACCAATTGGCTGTTGATGCGTTAGGACTTATGTCGTAAATAAGTTACTCTATTTACGACATACTCCTTAATGTGCAGACATCAGTTATCTTTGTAAATGAAGCGCTACCTTTTATTCAGCCTTGGGATGCTCGGATGCCTCCTGATTGGAACAGCTTGCAAAAACAAAACGGCAGGAGCACCTGCCGGCGTCTCCTCTGATTTCATTGCTTTTTATGACCGCTTTCTCAGCGACAGCCTTTTCCAGATTGAGCACATCCAGTTTCCGCTGGAAGGCATTCCCGACAATGCCGACAGCGCGGATGTAGCCGATGGCAATTTCCGTTGGGAACGTGAAACCTGGAAAATGCACCGAAAATTTGACCCGAAACAAACCGGCTTCAAGGTGAACCTGGAAACTTTCGGCAGCGACATCATTACGGAGCAAATTTTGCATGAAAGTGGTCGCTACGCCATGTTGCGGCGTTACGCCAAAATGGATGGAGATTGGCGCCTGATTTATTATGCCGGCCTCAATCCGCTTGCCGAGGAATAAACAGTATTTTTTGGCAAGGAAATTGTCATATAACTGCCCAACGGACCGAATACACTCCCCCCTGATTAGTGCGAACAACCGGATCGCTCTACTTTTGCATCGCAGTAATTTCAAGTTTTTATTAACGTCACTATACATCAGCAATGAAGAAACAGTTATTTACAAACCTACTGGCCACCTTGCTTTTGGCCCTATTTGCTACCGTCGGCTTTGCCCAGGATCGCGGTTGCGCAACGATGGAAGTTCTGGAGCAACAATTACTCCAGGATCCCGATCAGGCTGCCCGGATGGAAGCCATTGAACGCCATACAGAAGATTTTATCCACCAACACGCAGAAGATGGCAGTGGCCGCGTGGTCATTACCATACCTGTCGTTTTCCATATTGTCCACAATGGCGATGCGCTGGGTACGAATGAGAACATTTCAGATGCATTGGTTCTTGCGCAGTTAAACCAATTAAATCAGGATTTTGCCCTGACCAACTCCGATGCAAACCTGATTCCCGGTCTTTTTCTGCCGGTTGCTGCCAATACGGAAATCCAGTTTTGCTTAGCGCAAAGAAAACCCGACGGCACTGCAACCAACGGCATCAACCGCATCAATGGCGGACAAGCTTCCTGGACGAGCGCCCAAATCAACAGCACGCTGAAGCCTACTACGATTTGGAACCGAAACCAATACCTCAATATCTGGAGTGTCGTTTTTGGCGGAAGCAGCTCCGGCCTGCTTGGCTACGCGCAATTCCCCGGTGGAAACGCCAACACAGACGGCGTCGTATGCTTGTGGTCCTCATTGGGTTCTGTGGCCATGCCCAACCCTTCCGGCGGCAACTATGCCCGGGGGCGTACAGCCACCCATGAAGTTGGCCACTGGCTCAACCTTCGCCACATCTGGGGCGATGCGACTTGCGGAAACGACTTAGTTGCTGATACTCCTGTACACAATACGTCGAACTCTGGCTGCCCCTCCTTTCCACACCTCAGCACCTGCACCGGAACCCCGGTGGAGATGACGATGAACTACATGGACTACACCTTCGATGCCTGTATGTACATGTTTACTGCCGGGCAGAAGGCAAGGATGCAGGCCGTACTGGCTATAGGCGGTTCGCGGTTCAGCCTGACGACTTCGCCAGGCTGCCTGCCGCCTGCGGGCGCATGCGGTACGCCTTCAGGACTGAGCGCCAGTGCAATCACCGGATCAACAGCTACCTTGAGTTGGGCCGCCGTCAGTGGTGCAATTTCCTACAATATCCAGTGGAGACCAGTGGGAACGACGACCTGGAGTTCGACCACTTCGAGCAGCACCTCCGTTGGCATTACCGGGCTGGCGGCCACGACTCAATACGAGTTTCAGGTGCAGGCGGTTTGCAGCACCGGCGCCGGTAGTTTTTCCGCTTCCTCAAATTTCACAACGACTACCCAAAGCTGCGGCACGCCTACCAGCCTGGTCGCAACGAGCATAACGTCTACCAGTGCTGTCCTGGTCTGGACCGGTGTCAGTGGCGCAACCTCCTACAATGTGCGGTGGCGAATTTTTGGCACAACGACCTGGAGCACCGGTTCGACCAGCAATACTTCGCTACTCATTACGGGCCTGGTGGCCAGCACGCAATATGAATTTCAGGTACAGGCCGTTTGCGGCGCTTCTGCCGGAAATTTTGCGATTGAATTCAAATTCTCGACTTCGGGTCCGGAAGGCTGCGGGGTGCCGCAGGGGCTGAATGCAACAAATATTGGCGCAACGGTTGCTACCCTGAACTGGAACGCAATCAGTGGTGCAACTTCTTATAATGTCCGCTGGCGCCAAACGGGAGCGGCAACCTGGACGACCGGCTCGACCAGCAGCACAAGCCTGAATATTTCGGGGCTGAATTCCAGAACGAGTTACGAATTCCAGGTACAGGCCGTCTGTGGCGCCACAACAGGCAGCTACTCCAATTCGAGTGCTTTTTCTACCGGCTCCTCGGATGATGTTTGCGGCACGCCTGCCGGCTTGAATGCAACGGCAGTCACGGCCTCGACGGCAACGCTCAACTGGTTGTTTGTGAACGGCGCCATCTCTTACCAGGTGCAGTGGAGGCCAACAGGAACGACCACGTGGAGCACCGGCACAACCAGCAATACCTTCCTTGCTATCAGCGGCCTGAATTCCGGCACGACCTACGAATTCCAGGTTCGGGCGGTTTGCGCCAGCCTTACGGGCGCTTTTTCTCCTTCTGCGAATTTCACAACTACAACAGCACAAAGCTGCGGTACGCCTGCAGGATTAAACGCAACAGCCGTCACCACAACGACGGCAACGCTGAACTGGTCATCCGTCAGCGGCGCAACTTCCTACAATGTGCGGTGGAGACAAATTGGTACAACAACCTGGAATACCGGCTCAACCGCCAGCCTTTCCTTCAACATCGGCAGCCTGAGCAATGGTACTTCCTACGAATTCCAGGTGCAGGCGGTTTGCAGCAGTGGTGCAGGCAGTTTTTCCGCTTCCGCGAATTTCACGACCTCGTCTGCACAAACCTGCGGTACGCCTGTTGGTCTGAATGCAACCGCCGTCACAGCTACTTCGGCCACGCTCAACTGGGCGACAGTGAGCGGCGCAATTTCTTATAACGTACAATGGCGGCCTGTTGGCACGACTACCTGGATCAGCGGAACTTCCGGAATCGGCTCTTTAGGCATCAGTGGCCTGAGCGCATCTACGGCTTACGAATTCCAGGTGCAGGCAGTTTGCAGCAGCGGCGCAGGCAGTTTTTCCGCTTCTGCGAATTTTACCACAAATAGTGCAAGCGGATGTTTCGATGACTTCGAACCCAACGATATCCGCAGTTCCCTGCTGCCTTCGACGCCAGTCAATCAGGATTTATCTTCCCAGATTTCATCCACGGGAGATGTAGATTGGTATCGGTTCTCGAATGAAGGAGGCGAAGGCAATGTCCGTATTGACCTGACCAACCTGCCGGCAAACTACGACCTGCGCCTATACAGAGGCGGTTTCCAGTTGGCTATTTCCCAAAACAGCGGGACTACGCCGGAACTGATTATCTACAACAACGGCGTCGTTTCGGCAGATTTGTATGCCTATGTCTACGGCAACAACGGCGCGTTCAGCAATACACAGTGTTACACCTTGCGCATCAGCCTGAGCAGTTCCAACTGGCGTACCGACGGCACCACCGATGGCGAAGTGACCACCTTCGAATTCCCGGCAACGGTGAATGGCTCCGGCTTCGCCATGTTCCCAAACCCGGCACAAACGGAACTGACCCTCGATGTTTATCAGGAGGTTGAGCAACCGGTGAAGGTGATGGTTTCGGATATGACTGGCAAAACCGTTTCCCTAAACACTTACACGCTGAGCGCAGACCAGGCGCGCATCACCATGGATGTCAGCCGCTTACCTGCCGGCGTCTACTCCGTTCGGGTTGACAATGGAAAAACGACCGGCGTGCAGAAGTTGACGATTGTGAGGCCGTAAGGAAAGAGGCAAGACCTGTCCCGCTCCAGCGGGAGGGCAAAGGACAAGAAGCAAAGTGCCACATCACAATATTTGAAATACAACATGATCTGTCCCAAAATCTGGGGCGGATCATGTTCTTTCAAGGCACATCGCACCAAAATATGTACAGGTGCATCGCACCGAAATAATTTGCAAGGTGCATCGCGCCTTAATATTTGTAGGCCCATCGCGCCTTAATATTTGTAGGCGCCATAATAAAAAACCCCCGGTTATGCCATTGCAACCGGAGGTCTATTCAAAAAACAGCAGGATATATACTCCACCACGGGCGAACCGGTCGCAGGTAGACACAGCGTCAGCATGACGGAGTATACAGGGCACTATCACAGTACCCAATCAGCCTTGATTTTGGTTTGTTTTTTTCTACTTCGCACCATAAGGAACGAAGCCCCTGCTGTCATACGGAGCAACATTGCAAACCTGCCGTCACAATTAGCGTGGCGGCAGTTGCAAACGAAGTCTCTACAAATCGCTCACCCGGCGCACAACCTGGTAAAGGCGCATGTATTCGTTGACCTCTTCTACGAATGGATCGTATTCTAAGTGATTGGCGGATACCATTTTTAAGTGCGTCACCCGGCCTTTTGGATTGGCGATGCGCTGCACGTATTTGACCCAGATGGCTCCATTGCTTTTCACCGCATAGATCTTGTTGTCTTTGATTTCGTTGATGCTGCTCAATTCTTTGCAGATCACGATATCGCCGTCTTGGATCACCGGTTCCATACTGACCCCGCTGATGGGGAAAGCAACTAAACCACCACCACCTAAGCCTGGAATGCTGAAGTATTCGTTTTCTTCGCGGGCGGCAAAACCTCCTGGATCTACTGCCGTACCGGCAAAAGCTTCCACCGTAGTGAAAAGGATGTTGCCGTAGGATTTTTTGCCATTGCCAGATTCAGCGCGCTTGTCTTTGGGCAGGTCGAAGCCAAAAGGCGTACCTGTTCCTTCGATCAGATAAGCTTCATTGACACCAAATTCCTGGCAAAGTTTGCGGGCGTGGTGGTAATCAATACAACGCTTGTCTTTTGAGTTTAGAAAAGCGCGAACGATATGCCCATAGGCGCGGTTACCAAGGATTTTTTCGGCAAAGTCACCCATGCCTCTTCCATCCCGGTCATTTTTTACAACGTCGCCCCGTTCTTCCAGTAAACTGAAAACCTTGAGAAAGCGCTCGTTGAGTAGTCTTCGATCTTCGCTGATCATATCTTTTGTCGTTAAGTTTAAACAATCACGTTGAATGACGACGCAAGATAAAACAAAACCTTGTTTCAAACAAATATTTTGAATAAAGTTTTTTCAATTTGAAGATTTGAAAATTTGATAATTTGAAAATTAGCCCCCAATCTTCAAATTATCAAATTTTCAAATCTTCAAATCAACTCAATGTTTAAAGTGCCGGAAGCCCGTGATTGCCATAGACATGCCATTCGCATCGCAGTAATCAATACTCTCCTGGTCTTTGATGGAACCACCCGGCTGGATGACAGCTGTGATACCGGCTTCGTGGGCGATGGCGACGCAATCGGGAAACGGGAAAAAAGCGTCTGAAGCCATCACTGCGCCAGTCAGGTCGAAACCAAAGCTTTCTGCTTTCGCAATGGCCTGGCGCAACGCATCCACGCGCGAAGGCTGGCCGCAACCCATGCCCATGAGCTGGCGGTTTTTTACCAAAGCAATGGCGTTGGATTTCAGGTGTTTGACGCATTTATTGGCAAAAAGCAGGTCGTCAATTTCCGTCAGCGTGGGGGTCGCTTTGGTGGCGTTTTTGAGATCGGAAGCGGTTTCTGTTTTCAGGTCGGTATCCTGTTCAACGACGCCGTTGAGCAGGCTGCGGAAGCTGCGCGGGCGCACAAAAAAGTCTTTGATAATCAACAAAATGCGGTTGCTTTTTTTGCGCAGCAGTGCCAAAGCGTCTTCGTCGAAAGCGGGTGCGATGAGCACTTCATAAAACAATTCGTCTATTGCCGTTGCGGTGGCGACATCCACACTCCGGTTGCACACAAAAATGCCGCCGAAGGCCGACGTGTTGTCGCAGGCCAAAGCCGCATGCCAGGCTTCGTTGAGCGTAGCGCGGGTAGCTACGCCGCAGGTGTTGGTGTGTTTCAGGATGGCGAAAGTGGGCGCATCGTCTTTGAATTCGCGCATCACCTGCACCGCTGCGTCAATGTCCACAAGGTTGTTGTAGGAAATGGCTTTGCCGCCGAGTTTGTCAAACAATTTTTCAAAATCCCCGAAAAACACGCCGTTTTGGTGTGGGTTTTCCCCGTAGCGCAGGATGTCGGAGCGGTGTATGCTATATTTAAAGGTGATGTCGGCGGTACCTTCGTTGAAATAATTAAAAATGGCAACGTCGTAATTCGATGACACCTTGAACGCCCGGCGAGCCAGTTCGCGGCGGTCCTCCAGACTCGTGGCGCCGTCTTTTTCCTGGAGCCATTGCAGCAACAGCGCGTATTCGTCTTTTGAGGCAACCACCGCCACATCGCGGTAGTTTTTGGCCGCAGCCCGAATCAGCGAAACGCCGCCGATGTCTATTTTTTCGATGATTTCTGCTTCGTCGTCGGTGTTAGCCACCGTCTGCTCGAAGGGATACAAGTCCACCACCACGAGGTCAATCTCCGGAATTTCGTATTGTTCCAGTTGCGCTAAATGCCCCTCTTCGCGGCGGGCCAGAATGCCGCCAAACACCTTTGGATGCAACGTTTTCACCCTTCCGTCGAGGATGGAAGGATAGGACGTAATGCTTTCCACGGACGTGACTTCCACACCCAATCCCTGGATATAGCTGTGCGTGCCGCCGGTGGAATATAGCCGAACGCCCAGCGCGCTGAGTTGGCGAATGAGCGGCTCAAGGCCTTCTTTGGAATAAACAGAAAGCAGTGCGGATTGAATTTTTTTAGTCATGGCAGTGATCTAGCCCCCTAACCCCCGGAGGGGGAATGAGAGCGGTTTTTCAATGAAGGCGCAAAGGTAATGAATAGGGAGAGAGAATCAAGCCTAAAGATTAAAGGAATGGTAGACGATCTGCACGAGGTTGTAGCGGCGAATTTATTCGTTGATTGTCCGGACTGGCGAATGAATTCGCCGTTGCATCTTCGACATGGCACTATTAATTAAAGGAAAATGTTATTTTTGTACAAACCAACAAAAATTTGCACCACATGCCACAGACCCCTCAAATATTTATCGCCTATTCCCGAAAGGACAGCGCCTTCTTAGACGAGCTACGCGTCCAACTCACCCCGCTGGAGCGTAGTGGTAAGGTCAAAATCTGGTACGACGGCAAAATTGAACCCGGTGTGGTGTGGGAAACGGCCATTAAAGAAAACCTCCATATGGCAGACCTCATCCTTATGCTGGTCAGCGCCGATGCCATTGCTTCTGATTATTTTTATGATAAAGAGATGGCCGACGCGATGGCGCGTCATGCCGCCGGAACAGCACGGGTAGTGCCCCTGATTGTGCGCCCCTGCGCCTGGCAAGCGACACCATTAGGCGAATTGCAGGCGCTGCCCAAGGACGGAAAACCTGTAACGACCTGGGCCGACCGGGATGAGGCTTATGCCAATGCGGTCGCCTCCCTTATGACCACGCTCGACAATATCCGGATGCAGCGGATTGCCGCTATCGAAAAGATGGAGCAGGAACGCCAACACGCAGAAGTGGAAACCCGTCGCGAGGCGGAAGCCCGGTTCGCGGCTGTGCAAGAAACGGAGCGTCGGCAAAAGGAACAGGAACAACAGACTGCACAACAGCGCGAGGTTGAGGCGCAACGCCAACTTGACGCGGCTGAAGCCGAACGCCGGCGTCAGCAAGCCGAAGCAGCGCGTTTGCAAAAAATTCAGGCTGCACAACAACAAAAAGAAGCCGCAGCAAAACGCCGGGAACAACAAATGGCAGTTCTAAGCCAGCGTTTGCGCTCGCCCTGGACATGGGGCATTGGACTGGCGGGAATCCTTATCTTGATTATTGGCAACTGGGTTTGCAACAGGCCTTCGGCTCCATCTCAGCAACACATGCAGGTAGACAACAATGCTGGTGGTGGGGATACCACCTATCCGGATCCGGCTGTTGCGGAGGTTTCAAAGACGCTTGTCCAGAATACCCCATTACACCCGGAGCCAAAGAAGCAAACCCCGCCTGCCGACAAAAAGAAAAATTCGAATCAATCAGGGTCAAATCCTGACAAAGACAAAGATGGAATCCCGGATAAAGAAGATGACTGTCCAGAAGTAAAAGGCGTTAAAAAGAACAAGGGGTGCCCTGAAACGAAGCCTGTAGAAGATCAGGAGATCTATAAAGTGGTAGATACTCCGCCCCAATATCCCGGAGGAGAGGCGGCTATGCTCAAGTTTATTTACCAGCAGTTACAGTACCCCGCTATTGCTAAGGAGAATGGAGTACAAGGGACTGTCATTATTTCATTTATTGTAGAAAAAGACGGAAGGGTTTCAAATGCGACCATACTCCGCGATATCGGAGGAGGCTGCGGAGCAGAAGGACTTCGAATCCTCACATTAATGCCCAAATGGTCGCCGGGTAAGAAAAATGGTGCCGCAGTCAGAACGCAATTTAATTTGCCGCTCAAGTTTAGGTTGGAATAATTCAGGTATTCGGCGGTAGCTTTCTGCCTTTGAGGCGGTTAAACCCCATAGCGCCGTATCTTATCCCAACACCCTGCATTCTATTTTCTAAAAAACATGAAAACAAAAATGCTGCTCTGTTGGGGTAGTTTGCTGCTGCCGTTCGTCGCTTTCGCGCAAAATTTAGTCCGGAACCCCGGATTTGAAAACCACTCCAACACACCGTACAACACCGAAGCCGAATTTTCCATGATCATGCCCGGCTGGCGTTCGATGAAGGTGGTGAACATCCACGATTGCACCAAAACCGACCAATACCAGCAATTCAATTATGGCGTGGATTTATCAAAATACAGAGCCAAAGAAGGCTGTTCGATGATGGAAATGGGCTTTTCTCCGAATTGCGGCAAGCTGGGCGATGGCAATTTTCCTTACATCGGCTGCGCCAATTATTTGGTTAGTCCGCTCAGTCAAACGCTCGAAATCGGGCAGTTGTACGAAATTTCTTTTTGGATAAACTTTACAAATGCTTTTGTCCGGCAAGACCCCGACGCGCACAAACACGTTGGCATGCTGCTGAGCAACAAACCTCTCCGCCCGGACACCCTGCTGGAAATATTGGAAAACAATACCTTCCTGGCTCCTCCCCTGCCCTATGATACATGGAAACAAGTGACCTGGTATGTGCGCCCAACCTGCGAACTCAATTACCTGACCATCGGCACATTTAAAGATGCGCATTGGCCGCGCTACACCCAACCGGGGTTTGACCGCTCTGTTTATTTTATAGATCAGGTCTCCATTTCTAAAGTTACAGCCGCCACAATGCCGGAGATGGTCGTTCCCACTTATTATTGCAAAAACGTACCTGAAGAAAGCAGTGCCACCTATGCAGACATGCCGGACGTGACTTGCTATTTCGCCAGCGACAATTGGCAGTTGGATGAGGCGGCTGTGCTGGCATTAAATGCTTTTGCTGCTCAAGCTCAGGCAAATCAAGACCTCATTTTTTTGGTCTCCGGTCATACCGACGGACAAGGGAGTAACCATGCCCAATTATCTCAAAAAAGAGCTGACGCGGTTCGGGATTATTTAACGGCACAACACGCTATTCCTACTTTTAGACTCATTCCGCTGTATGGTGGAAATGTTTATCCTGTTGCTTCCAACGACACCGAATCGGGTCGAAAACAAAACCGGCGCGTGGTGATTCAGCGCATTGAACTCCCAAAATCTGCCGCACTTTATCGAAAAGCGCTCGAATACCTTTCGGAAAGCAAAACGGATTCTGCTTTTATGATGCTGCGGGGCTGGGTCATGCACGAAAAGGATGGCGGAAAAATTTTAGCGCTTTTCGATCCTCGGTTGGAAAACATTCGGAAAGATGGCCGTTGGAAAACCATCTATACCCGGATCAAGGCAGCATATGCCCGGCATCCAAAAAGCGCGCTGGCTTTTGCCTTAGATTCTTTGTATTGTGAAGATCAAAAGTACCGCACCCTGGCGCCTTATATTCAGGACCTTGGCGGGTATCTCAAAATTTTGGACACGGTTGACCTTCGGCTTCCCGAAATTTCCAATGCAGCCTGGCAGGAAAAAGACCATGCCATCTGTCAGCAACTCCTCCAATTGTTGGAAAAACATGGCTTCCCCGCCGAATCTGACGTTGGGGTTCGCGCCGCAAAAGCCGCCGCCGTCATCCTCATTCATTCCCCGGATACCGCCCTCCTCAAAAAATACCTCCCCATCCTGGAATCCCGTTGCCGCGAAGGCGAAGGCGACTGGAATTACTACGCCACCCTCTACGACCGCCTGAAAACGCACCAGGGTTTGCCGCAGCGTTATGGTACGCAGTTTGTCGCCAGCAAGGAAATTCCTGGTGTGATGGTGATGTATCCTTTGGAAAACCGGGCGATGGTGAATGTTTGGCGGGGAGAGCTTGGGTTGCTGTCATTGTCTGATGAAGATGTGGAAAGAGTGGTGCGAGAATGAATGTAAAGGCAGCTATCGGACTATAAAGGCAGACACTAATTCAAGAAAAACGCTATTTTTGTCCAAACCAACCGACAAAAATACCGCATGCCGCCGCCCCTTCAGCTATTTATTGCCTACTCCCGCAAAGACAGCGCTTTCTTAGACGAACTGCGTGTTCAGTTGACGCCTTTGGAGCGCAGCGGCAAGGCAAAAATTTGGTACGACGGCAAAATTGAACCCGGCGTGGTGTGGGAAACCGCCATCCGGGAAAACCTGCACAGCGCCGACATCATCCTGCTGTTGGTCAGCGCCGACGCCATTGCTTCCGATTATTTTTATGATAAAGAACTGGCTGACGCCCTGGCGCGACATGCCGCCGGAACTGCCCGCGTTGTGCCCATGATTGTGCGTCCCTGTGTATGGCAGGAAACGCGCCTCGGCGAATTGCAGGCCTTGCCCAAAGATGGCAAAGCAGTTACAAGTTGGAGCGATCGGGATGAGGCTTACGCCGATGCAGTTGCTGCGTTGACGAGGATGGTGAACAATATTTTGGCGGAACGGGCTGCCGAAGCTGAACAGTTGGAACAGGAACGCAAACTCAGCCAAGCAGAACTAAAAGCTGCGGCTCTGAACCAGCAGCGCCAAAAAGCAGAAGCCGAACAACAACGTCAGGCTGCCGAAGCCGCCGAACGCAAACGAGAGGAAGAAGAGAAGGAACACCGGCAAAAGGAGAAAGCCAAACAACAGCGCAAGAGCATGGCCGAAAAACAGCGCCGGCAACAATTGGCAGGGTTGGGCGCTTGGATGCGTTCGCCCTGGATCCTGGGCAGCGGACTGGTGGGAGTGATGGCATTGGTTATTGGTAACTGGATTTGTAATCAGGAGCCAGGCTATTCGTTCTCTGACCCTTTTGCCCATGAAATGGTACTCATAAAAGGCGGAACCTTTAGTATGGGCAGCAATGAAGACGACGAGGATGAAAAGCCTGTACATCAGGTTACCGTGCCCGATTTTTACCTGAGCAAAAACGAAGTGACCTTTTCCCAGTTTCAGCAGTTTATGGAAGCCAACCCCGGCTTTAAAACCAACGCAGATAAGGGGGGATGGAGTTACGCTTGGGACGGCGATAGTTGGGAAGAAATGAAAGGCGTTAACTGGACCTGCAACGCTGAGGGCAAAAAACGCCCGCCGGAAGAATACGGACACCCCGTCATTCATGTGAGCTGGAACGATGCCACGGCTTTTTGTGAATAGCTAAAACAAAAAACGGGCCTGCCCTACCGGCTACCCACTGAGGCAGAATGGGAATATGCAGCTGGGAATGGCGCGAAACATACAACATACAGTTGGGGAAATGGCGCGCCAAGTGGCAAAAAAGGCGGGAATGTGGCGGATGAAACCGCAAAGGAAAAAATTTCAGGTCAGAACGGATTTAAAGAATACAACGATGGGTACGTGTTTACCGCGCCGGTCGCGCAATTTGAACCCAATGATTTTGGATTGCATGACATGAGCGGAAATGTGTGTGAATGGTGCCAAGACGTACGGCATGAAAACTATAAAGGGGCGCCGAAAGACGGTAGCGCATGGACAGCCGAAGGCGATCAGAAAAGTAGAGTGGTTCGTGGTGGATCCTGGAATGACCTCGATAACAGCTGTCGGGTGGCCAACCGTACCTACCCTAATGCCGATATCAGGCTCAGCTTTATCG
The DNA here is from genome assembly GCA_022841505.1 of Saprospiraceae bacterium. GTDB lineage: Bacteria > Bacteroidota > Bacteroidia > Chitinophagales > Saprospiraceae > JABWAJ01. Next base: position 14,296 of record JALHRK010000061.1, read on the forward strand.
GCTTTCGCTTGGCCCGGTAACCTTACCCTTGGTCACTTTTACCCTATCTTTTTCTCTTAAATCTTTTATTCCGCGAAGGCGGTCGTTTTTAAGATGGGAGGTAGTTCCAGGTGGACGAGACGGAACTGCCCCCCCATGCGATATCATTCCCTTTATCTATTCCTGACTCCTCTAGCAAAAGAAAAACCCAACCACAACAAGCGACTTGAACAACTTTCTGTAAATTTGTAGAAAAGAAAGAGCTATGAGCGCTGAAACAGCATCTGCCATTTTAAAGAATGAACTCCACCGGCTGGTTGTAGAAACAGACAACCCGCAGGTACTTCGCCAAGTCAAATCCATTTTTGAAATACTACTGCACAGTGATGAAAAAGAGGATTGGTGGGACATTTTATCAGAAAAGGAAAAAATGCTTGTACAAAAAGGTCTGCAACAGCTCGATAATGGCGAACGCATCCCTCATCACACTGTAAGGCAAGAAATCAATCAATTGCTTGGTAAAGAGTAAAATTATAGCTCCAAATGTATCCTATTTACTGGTCTTCTACAGCAAAAGAGAGTTATGCAGCCATCTTGCAGCATATTGTCAATAATTTTCCACTTGATACAGCGCTGAAAATTGATGATAAAGTAGAACGCCTACTGACCCTGCTCGAACAAAACAAGCACCTGTGCCCACCTTCTTCTAACTTTCCCGATGTACGACGTTGTGTCGTGACCCCAAATCTTTCTATGATTTATCGTTTACTGGGGACGAGATTGAATTGGTTGTCTTTTTAGATAACCGAAGTGACCAGCCTTTTTAGTTTGGTTTGGTTATTCTCCCCTCCTTCCAGGCACTTGCTAAAACTTTAATCTCTTTCTTGCACATCCCAATATTTTTAGTTTACTTTGCCGTTAAAAGTACTTTTAAATGAACTCATCCTTCAATCCACAGGACGACCTGGCGCAAATCCGCACCATCATGGAGCGCTCCACCAAGTTTTTGTCGCTGAGCGCGTTGTCGGCGATTCTGGCGGGCGTATACGCGCTGATCGGCGCAGGATTGGCGTATAAAATCATCTATGATTCGGATGTGGTCTTGTATTTTGAGTTGAAGAATCAGTTCATCACGCCCGAAATATTGCCCCTCATCCTCATTGCAGGCGCGGTGTTTGTGTTTGCGGTTGGAACAGCGTTGCTGCTCAGCTACCGCAAAGCACATGCCGCGGGACAACCGCTCTGGAATGCGCCGGCCCAACGCCTGTTCTACAATTTTCTCATTCCGTTCAGCGCCGGGTCGGTTTTTGTGGTCATCCTCTATTTCAGGGGATATTACAGCCTGCTGGCGGCTTCTACCCTGCTGTTTTACGGCATAGCGATGCTCAATGCGGGCAATTTCACCTTCAGCGATATCCGGAAATTAGGCATGGGTGAAATCGCCCTTGGCATCCTGGCGGCCATTTTCCCCGGCAAGGGGCTGCTGTTTTGGGCGCTTGGATTCGGGGTGTTGCACATTGTTTACGGTGTGATCATGTACCTGAAATACGAGCGCCGATGAAAAACGCTTTTCAGGAACTGAACAAAGCGTTTGAAAGCCGCATCCGCCTCGGCATCATGTCGGCCCTGATGGTGAATGATTTTGTGGATTTCAACGCGCTGAAAGAATTGCTGGAACTGACCGACGGCAATTTAGCCAGCCATACCCGGGCGCTGGAGCAGCTGGCCTACATTCGGGTGGAAAAAAGCTTTCAGGGCCGCAAACCCAATACGCGCTATGCCATCACGCCGGAAGGCCGGCTGGCGTTTGAGCAGCACATCGCCCTGCTGGAACAGATCATTAAGGGTATGTAAGAACTTGTTTAGTGTCTGTCTTTATAGTCCGATAGCTGCGTTATGTTTCGCCCCAAAACCGGTCATTTACGCAAGTAAAATCTCGCTTTTGAGGCGAAACATGCCTTGCTCTCGAACTCTAAAGAACAGACACTGACTAAAATAGACTGACACTATTTAGGAATCCCAAACAAGTTCTAAAATTTTTTTTGTCCAATAACTTTGAAACTCAAAGTACTTTTAAAATAACAATTACAATGGAAAATCAGGAATTCACAGTTGTTAACCGCATCGGCCACTGGCTGAAAACGTCGCTTTTGGTGAAATTGGCCGCCATGGGCTTCATTACCCTACTGTTGCTGATCCCCAACGCGATGATCCAAAGCATGATCCATGAACGGCAAGGGCGGCAAAACGAGGCCATCCATGAAATCAGCCGCTCGTGGGGCGGCGCGCAATCGGTGGCCGGACCGGTGCTGACCATCCCTTATGAGGAAATCACGGTTTTTGAAGGAAAAAAAACGATTATGGTCTGGACAGCACATTTCCTGCCGGATGAACTCAACGTGGAAGGCGACTTAGCGCCCGAAATCCGGCGGCGAAGCATTTACGACGCCGTGCTTTTTCAGAGCAACCTAACCATTAGCGGCAGCTTCAAACAGCCCGATTTCCGTTTGCTGAACATTGATCCGAAGCGCGTGTTGTGGGATCAGGCCAAACTATCCGTAGGTATTTCCGGGATGGCGGGCATCAAGAGCACCCTCGATTTAGACTGGAACGGCAGCAGCCAGCGCATGGAGCCAGGCGCAGCCTGTCCCCAACTGATCAACTCCGGCGTCAGTGCTCCGGTGACTTTGGATGACGAGACGTACCGATTTTCAATTCCGGTAAAACTCAACGGCAGCGGCGCCCTGCAATTCCAGCCGGTCGGCAAAGAAACGCGGTTGAACCTGAAGTCTACCTGGCCATCTCCGGGGTTTTCCGGCGGTTTTTTGCCGGATTCCCGCACCATCAGCGCTTCAGGATTCGAGGCTTCCTGGCAAATTCTGGATTTGAACCGCAACTACCCGCAACAATGGAAAAGCAGCGATTTCAAATTTGACGACGCCACAGCCTTTGGTGTTTCGCTCGTGAAACCGGTGGACGAATACGCAAAAAACAGCCGCTCGGCCAAATACGCCATTTTAGTCATCGGGTTAACGTTCCTGACGTACTTCTTTTTTGAGGTGCTGCGCCATTTTCACATCCACCCATTCCAATATTTGCTGGTTGGCCTGGCCATCAGCGTTTTTTACCTGTTGCTGATTTCCCTTTCGGAGCATATCGGGTTCAATATGGCCTATTTTGCAGCGGCAGTGGCAACGGTTGGCCTGATCACGGTTTACAGCGCGTCCGTGCTGCAAATCCGCCGCTTAGCCATTCAACTTGGCCTAATTCTGTCCGGCATCTACGGCTTCATTTTTGTGGTGCTGCAATTGGAGGATTTTGCCCTGCTGGTGGGCAGTCTGGGCATTTTCATCGCGCTGGCCCTGGTGATGTACCATTCGCGGAAGGTGAATTGGTATGAGTTGAATGACTTAAAAATGAAAGAAAATTAGTTGTCATCTGTTGAGGATCGAAGCAGGTGACATCACACCGATAATCTTTGTAGGCCACAGGAATAAGGGGTAGAGAGGTGCAGCGCACCAATAATCTTTGTAGGCCATAGGAATAAGGGGTAGAGAGGTGCAGTGCACCGCAATCTTCACATACCCTGGCAACCGATGTTTCGCTAAGTAGATGAGATTAGGCGCGGAGTTCCACAGCGTAAAAGGAGTCTCGCGGAGTTAGCCTCCGTGAGACTCCTTTACCCTGCGAGACTCTGTGAATGAATAATGTCCTAATGGGCCTGAGCGCTAAAGAACAGCTCCTCGGCTGGAATGCTTACCTCGCCACCATAACCTTGTTCACGCTGCTCCCGCCATCCCGGTGCCGCACGTGGAGGACATACATGCCCGGGGGCAATGCGCCCGCATCAAGCGTCGGGGTCAGTGGGCCGCTGAGGATCAATTGGCCTACGCTGTTGTAGAGCGCCATGGCGTGTTCGTGGTAGGCCCCGCCGGTCAATTGAACGTTCAGGACGTCCTTGGCCGGATTGGGGAAAAGCTTCACCGAGATGCCCGTTTGTGTGGGAATTTCGTCGGTTGCGGTAGCAGAAGGCGTTTCGTCGCCCACCACCGGATGGATCATCAAAGCCCCGCCGATCGTAGTCGCAGGGAGTTCAACCCAGCCATTTCCGCTGTTTCTCGAGATGTAGTCTTTGGCTTGCGGCCGGTTTTTATCATACCCGACGGCGATGCAATTCGTAAAAGAACAAGGTGTAATTTGTTGCCAGCCCACAAAAAAATCGCCGGCAGGCAGGAAAAGGGGCGCCAGTTCTCCAATCGGATTCTTTAGCTGGTAAGTCGTAAACCCCTGGAGGGTATCGTAATACGCGTCCGCATAAGCCGGTTGCAGCAACGCCTGGTATTCGGGCGTACCGTCTAACGCGCCAACCCAAACGCGGAGTCGGAAGGTCTGGTCTGAAGTATTGGCGCTGGTATGTGGAAAATGAATGCGCACGGCACGCAGGGTGTCATCTACGCTGGCGGTGTAGCGCACCGCGATTTGCCCGCCTTCCGAAGTAACTAGGCCCGCTTCCGCGCTGCCGTCGTCGTAGGCAAAATATTCATCAAATACCGTTGTGCGCGAAACCTGGTCGTTGACCTGCACCGCGCCAAAGCCAGCCTGGTTGATTTGCGAGGTATTCGACAAGGAATATTCCATGGTAAATTCCAATCGCTCCGGCCCGTCGAATGCATTGTTTTGCATCCCAATCAGATAGCCATTCAGGATGTCCGGGAAGCCGGTGGCGTCGCCCGAAAGGAAATACGTGCGGTTGAGGTATTGCCCGTTGGGAATGTTGGCTTCCTGCCCGTTAAACAGCGTGACCGGTGCAAAAGGCTGGATGCCGGTGTTGGTTTCCACCAAAGTTACGCTGGAAGGGCCGGCGTTCAATGTTTGGTTGGCGTGGTTGTAAATGCCCACTTCCAGCGTTGAACTGAGTTGTTCCGCTTCGTGGTCTCTGAAGTGGCGCCAGGGCATACTGGTGTAGCGGCTCAGGATGGGTTCCGGAAGTTCGGTAAACGCCACATCGTTGATGAAGGTATCGGTCTGAATATTATCTAAACGGATGTAATCCAGGTTCCAGTTGTCCAATACGCCCTGGCGATCGGAATAGTTTTTAAACCGGAATTGAAAAGCTTTGTGGCGGAAGTCGGCCGGTACGGGCATCGTATAAAACCCGAACAATTCCTCAGCTGTATTGGGCTGGCTGGCCGGGGCGCCGGGGAAATTCGCCATGTCGTGCCACACCCCGTTTGGGGCGCGAAACTCAAGGACTAATGAATCCTGAATTTCAGGGCGGTCGCCAAGGCCGCGGCGTTGCAACCAGTAAGTCAGTACGATATTGCCGCCGACGCCGTTCAGGTTGATGTAAGTGGAAGTCAGTCGGTCCGCCTGTCCCGGATCGCCACCGTAAGGTTTTCCGCGGGCATCCACCCCATCGAACGTGGCAACCCCGATGGAAGGCGGCTGAAATCCAAGGGTGCGATTGACAAAAACATCCGAATCTAACCAAAGCCGGCTGTCGGTCATCGGACCTTCATAAGAAAAGTCGTCCATGAAAGGCAGGGTAATTGTATCGTGTCGGACGCGAACTGCAAAATGGAAAATGTCGCAAATGCCAAACGTATCGCACAAGACATAACAAACGGAGTCCACACCCGCGTGGCGGCTGGCTTCGTACACAAAACTGCTGGTGGGCGCCGGATATTCCGAGAAATAAACGCGTTGATCGCGGCCATCATAATTGTAAGCACAATCAACGAAAAAATTGCAGGCTAAAGGCCCGGGCAACAGGGTTTCATTGGCCGTAATTGTAGCCGTAGCCTCAGCGTTCAGTGTGGTTACCGGCGGAAAATAATCCCGCGGCGCCCTGCGTACAACGAAATACAGATAGGTGGAATCGGAGCAAACGGTGCCGGCAGCGTTGCAGTACTTGATGAGCACGCTGTCTTTACCCGCAGTCACGCCCATGTTTCCGGTGTAGGTCAGGGTATCGGTTGTCAGCACGACACTTCCAAAATTGAGTGCGTTGCAGTTTCCGCAACTGAAGGCGCCGCCTTCTACTCCCGCAGTGTCGAGGTCTACAATCAATTGCACCGGGTCGCCGGCGAGCAGGTAGTTGATGCCTGCGCGTTCGAGGTTGCAGTTCTGGATACCTTTGGCCTGGCCGTTTGCAGATTCCTCATCGAGCTGGATCCGCCGGGCATCCGAACTTTTCTTTTCCTTTTCAATGTAGTAGTGGCGGAGGGTGCTGTTTTCTGTAATGGGCACTTCTATCTGCGCCTGTGCTGCCGATCCAAGCGCAAACAGGATCAACAAAGTGTGCAATAGTCTCATTCGAATCATTCCAGTTAAAATAGATAGTTAGATGTTAGCACAGTACAATAGACCCGCGTTATCGGAATTATGTCAGGCCGTTGCCCGAAATTTTATGTCAGGCAAAGGACACGCGGATGTTTTTGCGGCTGCAAAGTAAGGCAGCGTCTGTCTAAACAACAAACTCTGAGAACGAGGGATTGCGCTTTTTGTTGCTTTTTTATCGGGTGGGCACGGGGCTTATTTGCATTTCATCAGCCTCGATTTCAATTCCACGATCTCCTGGTCTTTGCTTTCTAATTTACTTTCCAACTCGCCGTTTTTCAACTCCAGTTCGGTGATGCGCTCGTTGAGCAGGGTGATGCGCTCCTCTAATTTAGCGATGCCTTTCGGGTTGGCGGCGGTTTCGCGTGAAGACGCAGGCGTCTCGCTTTTGTCCAGGCCGATGAGATTTTTAAAATTCGCCCAGCCGTCCTGACCATTGTAATAAGAAGCGCCGATGTAAGCGGCCGGAACCAGAAAAACCATCACGATCAGAAAGCGGGTGAAACCGGTTAGCCTCATTCTCCTTGCCATAAGTATTGGTATTTTAAGTTTTCAGATTATCCGTTTCCCGGAATATCCGGTTAAGACGGGAACATTTCGGTGTAAAGTTACAAAGTTGAAGGCAGGGATGGAATGGAAAAAGGACGGGGGTGGGTGATAAGTCTGCGGAAAGGCGATCAGCTACGATATACAGGCAAAGCCTCGCTACATTCACTATCTTTGCCGAATCAAAGCCCGGCATCGAACTTTTCAGGTGTTTAAGCTTTTATATGCTTTGAATAATGGATGCAGATCCGATGCACATGACAGAAAGTACTTTTCAGTTAAGACTCAGGCGAAAATTAGCCGCACAGGCCGAAGCCGTCATCCCTACGCCCTGGGGCAATTTCAACATGATTGCCTTTTCAGAAAGCCCCGACGACTGGATGCCGCACCTGGCACTCGTGCATGAAAACACCGACCGCTCCCAACCGGTACTGACGCGACTCCATTCTGAGTGCATCACCGGCGACCTCTTTGGCTCTACCCGCTGCGATTGCGGCGAACAATTGCTGCGCTCGTTAGACATGATTTCCCGGCAAGGGGGCATCATCCTGTACCTGCGCCAGGAAGGCCGGGGCATCGGCATCATTAACAAACTGAAAGCTTATAACCTGCAGGATAAGGGCTTGAATACCGTTTCCGCCAACGTTCACTTAGGTTTGGAAATTGACGCCCGCCACTACGACATCGCCCTTGAAATGCTGGAAGCGCTGGACATTCACCGTATTCGCTTGCTCACCAATAATCCGGATAAAATCGAAGCGTTCGAGCGCTCTTCCATCCTCGTCACCGACCGCGTGCCGCTCATCGTGGAGCCGCAGGAAAACAACGCAGAGTATTTAAAGACCAAGCAGCGGGAGATGGGGCATTTGTTTAATTTATGAAGTGCCTATTTTTCACCCTCTAGTCGCCAACACAAATTCGAACCATTCACGCCCGTTTGCCGGAAACCGTTTTTTTCGAGAATGCGCTGGGATGCGATGTTTTCAGGGTCCGTTTCAGCTACCACTGCGCGAACATCCGGCTGTTGGAAAGCCCAGGCAACCAGCGCGCCAACGGCTTCCGTCATGATGCCATTGCCCTGAAACGCTTCGTGGGATCCGTATCCAATTTCTATTTCGCCCTGCTCATTAGGCGCGCCCTGGAAACAAAGGTCGCCAGCCATCATTTGTCGGTCTTTCAGAACGACGGTCCAAAGCGTTGAAAAAACGTAGTTTTCTCCGGCGCGCTCCATGGCGGGCAGAATGGTTTCATCAAATGCTTCTTTCAGGGCAGGAGACACCTCGCGGGGATGGAACTGAAGCGCCAGCTCCGTTTCCAGACTTTGATCGTTTTCCAGATAACTGATCAGTTGGGCATAAGAAAGCGGAAAAATTTGGAGCCTCTCGGTCTCCAGCATGATTGGTTTTTCTCCCATATCAGATATAGATGTCTTGGTGAATTTTCAACTGTACAGGTTTGAAATTCTTTAGTTTGGGCAACGGAATTTTTTTGAATTTAAACGGAGTTTTTGTAAGCTGGTCGGAGCTTTCTTTTCCATCTTCAGAACGCTTGCTGATCGTTCGTTCAGCGGCGCCGGTAAGCAGATTAAAATCGTGAACTTTGTAGCCATTGTGGTGCGTGGAAGATTCCGTGTAAGTGGCGCCAATCAAAAACCAATCCTTGTTTTGGTAACGCCAGCGGTAAACATAACTCCAGCGG
>JALHRK010000062.1 GCA_022841505.1 Saprospiraceae bacterium
TTGCCGTCGTTATAGAATTCCGTGGCTTTTTGAGCCAGCGTTTCAAGGGAAATATCCCCTTTCCTGGTCTGAGGTTCCAGGATTTTTTCTTCTTGCAAATAGGTGTCTGCAAGTTGGGTTGCGGAGGGGTTTGAAGGCCCCCAAAGCCAGAAATACAACAGGACGGGCAACAGCAGGGATGCTGCAACCAATAGCCAGGTTCTCAAAGGATTGCGGGAAGCGACCTGTAGTTCCCCCCCACGTCCGCGGCGAACATTGTGTTCTTTTTCGAGTATTTCTGCCCACTTTTGCTTTTTGTCCCGGTTCAATTTTGCCCGGAGCAGTTTTCCTGTCAACTCGTCCAATTCCTGTTGCGTGAGGTCAGGGTTCGTGTATTTTTCGGCGTCTTTCATCGTCAATTAATTTTCTGGTAATGAAATGCTTACAAACAGTTCTCTTAATTTTTCCATACATCGTTGTTTTTGTTTCCGTACAGCCACTGCCGATCTGTTGAGCCCTGCGGCAATATGCTCTAAGGTAGCTCCTGAGTAATAAAACGCTTCCAAAAGCGTCTGACAGTCTTGCAAGAGTCCATCCCAGGCTTTATTTAAGGTAGCATAAGTTTCATCGTCTATTTCTTCGGGCGCTTCCTGCAGGTCTATATTTCCCAGCCCCGTTACCTTGCTTTGTTTTTTAATCCACTTTAAATAAACCTGTCCGGCCATTCTGGTGAATAAAAAACGAAGGTTTCCATAAGCAATCCGACCGGATTTCAAGCGTTTGCAAAACTCAAGCATCGTGCTCATCGAAGCATCGTAAGCATCTTCAGAGGACGCGTTGTACGTACTCATCAAATACTTACGGCAATCTTCAAAGTGGGTTAGGAAAACCTGTTCAAAAAGAGATTCGTCGCCTTTTTCCAATTCTAACAATAATCGGTTGAATTCCGATTCTGTCAGTCCAAAATTTTTGTTCATCGCCGTAGAGGTGTGTTGAATTTCACGCCCGGCAATGTTATGAAATACTTTGGAAAGTGAATGCGCTCCCTCCCTTGTTTCTAACAAAATCATTCTTTGGGCGCTGACGCTACGTGATTCCAGCACGATCAACCCATTTTGATTGCCGAAACAGGCCCTGTTCGCGCTGCTGATAAACACCAATTGGCATTTCCACTCCCATAAACTCCAGGCAAGCATCAATATCCCAAAAGCCGAGGTAAGTAAGATCATTTGCATAGAGATAATTCTGTTAAGTGAATGTGATTCCCAGTAGAAGCATTGGAATTAAAAAGTGTGACTCAAACAGGTCATTTAATTTTTGACCTAAGCATTCTTGCGCGTCACATAGCCCGCCGCATCGGCTTATATGCGCGTTTTCGGGGACCTTCTATCTATTCAAAATTCTTTTTCGCCCTTTTAATATGGTGTAGCTGGCAACTTGTCAGCTGCATCTTTTTTATTTTTTTTTCCTTCCAGCACGTTACCACCTTATCTTGTGCCGGCTTTGAAGGAAATGAATCGTCGCAAAACCGTCATTATTTTCTTTCTGTCTTCCTGTCACACTTTGCCCCCCCCGGCGCTTATAGCTCCCGAAGAACAAATTTTGATTTACTTTCAAAAATAAATAAGGGCATGAAAAAGAATTTAACCACGCGGATTACTTCCTCCGCTTTTCTGGTGTTGAGTGTTTTTTTATTCAACTTCTCTGAAAGCTTTTCACAATCTTACAGTCCCAACCAGATGCTGATCAAGTTTGAGCCGGTCGTTTCTGACGCGACTATTGCCAACTACAAAAACTCACTGGGCGCCATAGAGGTAGCAGAAACTCAGGCGAGTGACATCCACCTCTGGTATATCCCCAATTTCTGGTTAGCTTTCATCAATCATGGTTGGATCAACATCAATGAGGTCGTTAATGGCTCTGTCGGCAAAGCTGAAGTCAACTCTGCTGGTTTCAATTATGAAAGTACCCTGCCTCATATAAATTTGGGGGCTTCAAGTTTTTCAACATTGAATCCAACTGAAGTTTGTCCTGAATTCACCCTGTTCCCTCCGGTTAAACCAAATACGGTCAAAGTGGCTGTACTGGATACCGGGATTGGATACACCGGCGATAGTAATGACCCGGAATTTTGCAATGATGGCTTGTTCAGTCCTTACTATGGCTCCTATATCGGCTACGATTTTGTCAACAATGACAGCGAACCTCACGACGATCATGGGCATGGCTCTCACATTGCAGGCATCATCGCACAAATGGCTACTTTCAACCCCGAACTGGATATGAAGTTGATGTCCTTTAAAACCCACAATAACCAGGGATTGGGTACAGCTTTCAACGTCATTCTGGCCATAGATAAGGCCGTGTTGATGGGCGCCAATATCATCAACATGAGCTTCAGCTATCCGGCTACTCCGCAGGGCGACAAACCGGATCCCCTTAAGGTAGCTATTGATGCTGCAGGAGATCAAGGCGTATTAGTCATTGCTGCCGCCGGGAATCTCATTCCGGGGAACCCAAATATTGGAAACCAGCTGTTCTATCCTGCTGCTTATCCATGCGACAACATCATCTCCGTGGCTTCGGTGAACTGCAACTGGCAATTGTCTAACTTCAGCGCCTCGGGCATACCGGAGGTAGACATCGCCATGCTGGGGGAGAGTATTCAGGGGCCTCATTTCGTTACCGGAAATATGGTGCTGAAAAGCGGCACATCTCAGGCTTCCGCCATTGTTAGCGGTATCGCAGCCCAACTCGCCTCTAACATGACCGCCTACCATTATGCTCCTTTAAAATGCAGCATCCTGGAGGGCGCCCAGTATACGCCCAATTTGGAAAACCTCATCCTGACAGAAGGCGTGGCCAATGCTGAGTTAGCGTACGATGTCCTGATGAACGGATGTTCGCCATTAGATAGTCCATCAGACCAGCTCTCCATTCCGGGCACGGTCACCAGCCAGGCTTCCGGCGAAATACTTTCTGTATTTCCGAATCCTTTTCAGCGTGGACTGGCTTTAATTTACCAGGCGAACCAAGCTGGTGAAGTTACTTTTACGGTCTCTGATGCCCGGGGAAGCACCCTGTATGTTGAAAAGAAAATGCAGGACGAACCCGGCAATATTGAATTCTCCTGGTCTCCCGGACAATCGCTTGCACCTGGTCTGTATTTTACCCGTATTCACCTTGCCGGCCAAACAATTACGAAAAAAGTCGTTAAGGAATAGGTTGGTTGTCTCATAAGAGGCAAAGGGGCAAGTTGGCAAGGGGCAAGTTGGCAAGAAGTAAAAATTGGAAAATCTTTCCATTTGATTGGGAAATTGCAAAAAAAACAATCAACTTGAAGGGTAATCGAAACTAAATTGCCCCTTGCCCCTTGCCTCTTGACTCTTGCAAATTTGCCCTTTGCCCACCCCTTGCCTCTTGAGACTTTTCTGACACAGCTTCCCAACTGTTGTAGCTTCATGACGGATATTGATCTGGTATCTCTATATTTGCCAGGCAATAATTTATTGCAATTAAACCATCCCGGCGATGAAGTTTATTCCCCTATTTTTATGTGTACTGTATACTCTTTCAGGCTTTGCTGCTAATATAGATACGGTGATTGTCAAATCTGTCGCACAGGCCGATTCCCTGCGCGGCATTGGTCAGGCAGACAAAGCACTGAATCTGTTGATGCAGGTTCGAAAGGACAGGGCATTCAAAAACGCTTCCTGTCTTTCTCAAAGCCTTCTCTATCACAAAACGGGGGTTTGCCACTATATGCTGGATCACTACCGGGAAGCATTGAAATACTGGCGGGATACTTCGCTTCAGATCAGGCTTGCCTGTTTGGGAAAATATCACAAGGAAACAGCGAATTCGTATTATGCAGTGGCCATGGCCTGTCGTTACCTCGGCGACAATAAAACGGAGGGAAAGTACGTCCGGGACGCCCTCAGAATCATGGAAGCGCTACCTGACAAGGATCTGAAAACGCTGGCCCAATACTACCTCCAGGCAGGTTACCTTTTTGCTACTTTAGAAGATTACGGACAGGCGCTTAATTATTATGAACAATCGGAAAGGTTGTATTCAAACCTCCCTGGTCTGGAAGAAATTGAAAAATCGGCATACCTGGCAGAAATCAAAAAACAGAAGGGGCTTTCCAAAGCTTATCAGGGTAAAGGAAAAGAAGCTGTCCGCGATTTGTTTGCAGCCATTGAATTGTATAAAAAAACTGATGGAAATACCCAAACGGCAAACGTTGGCCAGTGCTATCAGAACCTTTCAATTGCTTACGCAGAAATATCTGACTACGCCAATGCCGAAAAATATGGACAAATGGCTGTAAAAATCAACCGCACCTTGTCCAACCCGATAGAATCCAGCCACAATTATGAATCGCTGGGCCGGATCAAAAAACGGCAGGGGCGCTATGCCGAAGCATTGAATTATTTCCAGCAATCCCTGAAAATCCGGCTAAGCGCCCGCAACCAGAAGCTGATTTCCAATGCTTATGAGAACATGGCCGATGTTTATGCAGTACAACAAGATTTTGCCCGGGCAATGGAACACTATCGGCTCGCCGTTACCTACCTGACGCCTGGCCAAAAACAGCAGGATGAAGTTCCAGCCGTCATCGCACAGCAATACATCGTTGACCGCCCGGGTTTGCTGCGGGTCACCGGCTTGCAGGCCCGCTGCTTGCATCAACGGTTCTCCCGCAACAACGACCGGTCAAGCCTGGAAAAAGCGCATGCCTTTTTCAGAACTTACGACACGCTGCACATTCAGATCCGGCAACAATATAAAGAAACCAGCTCCAAATACTGGCTGATGCAAACCGCTATGCCTGTTTATGAGGAAGCCGTCAGTACTGCGTTGCAACTGTACCGGTTCAGCAACCAGAAAGCTTACCTTGAGGAAGCTTATTTGTATAGTGCAAAAGGCAAAGCAGCCATATTGCTGGAGGGACTGCAGGAATTAGATGCCAAACTGAACGGCATTCCGTCGGCTGTTTTTGCAAAAGGACAATCCATTCAGGATACGTATTCCAAACTCGAACGGCAATTCTTTGAGGTGCTTCCGCTCGGCAATGAACGGCTGCTCGATTCGCTGCGAAACGCATTATTTGTGGCCAGGCAGGAATACCATAAATACACGGAAGAACTGGAGGCAAAATATCCGGCCTATTTTCAATTAAAATACGCGCTTCCAAATGCGGCGTCGGTGGAAGCGCTGCGAAAAAAACTCCCCTCGGACGCAGTCATTCTGGAATATTTTATTGGTAAAAATACGATTTACATTTTTAAAATCTCAAAGGCGGGTATCGAATGTTTTGAGACCGCTAAACCTGAGGATTTTGAACAATCCTGCTTAGATTTCAGGAAACTTTCGGATGGTAGCTTAGCCTTTAATCCCGGACAATATGCCCTTGTTGGCAATGCCCTGTTTGAAGCCTTGCTGGCAAAACCCCTGCAAGGATTGAATCCTGAAACAAACAGACTGATCATCATTCCCGACAACGTGTTGTTGCAGTTGTCTTTTGACGTGCTGCCTTACCAGGTCACTACAGCCGGCGACGGGAAAAACCTGCCTTACCTGATCAAAAAATATGCCATCAGTATTTCTTATTCCAATCAATTGATTTTTGGTGAAAAAGCAAAGCGGCGCAAAGCAAAGCGCTATGGCGGTTTTGGCCTGGAATACGACGATTTTACCTTAGAAGGGTTCAAATCGCTGAACGTACCAGGCGACAGCGTTCTGAAAAAACGATCGGCCGGGAGGCTGCCCAATTCCGACGATGAAGTTGCTGAAATTGCGGCCCTGCTGAACGGCGATGCCTGGATCAACGAAAAAGCCACCAAAAGCGCTTTTTATTCCAATGCGCCAGATTACCATATTCTCCATTTGGCCATGCACGGCATCATTGATGAAGCGGAACCACTCAACTCTGCCCTGATATTTTCGAGAGAAAAAGACCAGAAAGATGATTTTATACTCCGGGCGACAGAAGTATATAATTTCAGTTTTCAGGCTGAAATGGCGGTGCTGAGCGCCTGCAATACCGGCAACGGAGAACTTACGCCGGAAGGCGTCAGGAGTTTGGCACGCGCCTTTACCTATGCCGGTTGCCCCAGCCTGGTAGGCAGTCTCTGGTACGCGTACGATGGCCCTTCCCGTGAAATTTTAGTTGCGTTTTACCGACATCTCAAAACGGGAAAACCCAAAGATGTTGCACTGCAATTGGCCAAAATGGATTACCTCCAAAACGCTTCCCCAACCTATACCCTGCCGGAATATTGGTCAAACTTCGTGGTGATCGGCGACCCAGAAGCGCTGGACTTCGGCGCCGGACGTTCAAAATGGCTGATGATTCTGGGGGGCATTGCTTTTGTTGGATTACTTGGCGTCGTGTACAAACGGTTTGTGTAAAGGGGAGATGGTGAAGAGGTAAGCTTGTCCCGCATTGCGGGGTTGGCGAAAGGCAAGTTGGCAAAAGGCAAGTTGGCAAGTTGGCAAGAGGCAAGTTGGCGACCTGGAATTTCATCGTTCCAGGTCGCCCAATCTTCAAATTTTCAAATCTTCAAATTTTCAAATCTTCCCCTCCCCTTACGCTTTGCCCTTCACTGCGCAGGTATTTAATCCGACCAAAGAATAAAGCGGGCAGAAGCTCACCAGACTTGTGGCAACGAATACGCCCGCTAACACCAGCAGCACCAGGCCCAAAGTGCCTGTTAGCGTGCCCGTAAAATAAAGCGCTGCAATGATTGCTGCGACGATCACCCGGAAAACCCGGTCTACTGTGCCCATGTTCTTTTTCATCATCGAAAAATTTTAGTTGGTTAAATACTGAATCAAAAGAACGGCGCCCCACACGATGCCAAGGCACAGGATACAGACGAGCAAAAATTTGACTGCTTTGTTCTTCATGATTCTGTGGACAAAATTAATGGGTTACAGGCGGGTTTGCAGTGACTATAGTCACCACGCTAATAATTCTATATAATTGCCGGTTTGTTTTACTTTTCCTTCAACCTCGAGCTTTTTCATGACCCGGCTCACCACTTCCCTGGCGGTGCCCAATTCGCCGGCAATCTGGCGATGAGAAATTTTAAGGGGATTCTTTTTCGTGATGCTTACTTTTTCCTGTAAGTAACCGTACAAGCGCTTGTCCATTTTGTCAAACAGCACGTGGTTAATGGTGTCTATCAAATCGCTGTAGCGTAGGTTGTATTGCTGAAAAAACAGTAGATTAATGTCGGGGAAACGCCTTGTCCACTGGGAAATTTTGTCAACAGGGAGTAATAAAATGGTGGTATCTTCTTCGGTCAGCGCAAATACTCGGCTTGGTTCATTTTTCAGGTGGGCGGTAAACGACATGACGCAGCTTTCATTCGGCCTGATGTAGTACAACAACAACTCCTTGTCTTCATAGCTTGAAAATACTTTGATCAACCCTTTCAACACAAATGGGATGACTTTAACGTATTGCCCGATCCTCAATATCTCTGTTTCTTTTGGCACTTCTTTGATCGTGGAAACGGCCATGATTTCGGCAACAAGATCTGAATTTAAATGAGACAGCATTTGGATAAAGTCCGCTTTTGAATCCATAGGCTTGTTTTTTCAACAATTTAATGAAATTCTGTTTGCGCTTCTACATGGCATTTTGGCCATCTCTGTGAGTATATATTATCGCCTTCAAATCTTGCCAACTGAAGGGTAAGGTATCAAAGATAGTTAAATTTGTTCCGGTACGGTCGCGCCGGCATAAAAAAAGAGACACTTTTCAGCATCTCTTCCAGTCGGATGATTATTAACAGAGGTCGTGGTGATTTTTGTTGTGACGTTTAACCTCTGTTGTAGTTGTGTATATAGTCGGGTAATCGAATTCCCGGTTTGCCGGTTTCGTCCGCTTCCGGGGCTTGTGGCGCCAATTTTAACGGCAGCACCCCGGCCCAAACGTCCAGGTTCATATCCTCTTCGTCGTCCACAACCCCGTGCGCCCTGAATTTGACCGAAGCTTCTTCAATTTCGACGGCAATGAACATCGTTTTTTTCATTTCGCCCGGATCCGGTTGGCGGGCGTCGTCCCAGCGGCCAGGGAGAATGTGTTCTGAAAAACGCCCGGCAGCCATCCAGCGCTCGGCAGAATCGGTCACCTCGCGGGTTTTGCCGAATGCCACCACCGAACGGTAGTTCATCGAATGGTGAAAAACCGAACGCGCCAGCACTAAGCCGTCTATTAAGGTCACACTCACGCAAACTGGAATGCCTTTTGCCATTTGCATAAAAAAATGGCTGCCGACCGACCCGTGCAGGTATAAGGTGTTTTCCACCCGGCAGTAGCCCGTGGGGATGATAAAAGGCTGCCCGTCGAGGTTAAAAGCGACGTGGCAAACCAGACCTTCGTCTAAGATAGCGTCGCGGGACTCCGGATTGGCATCGTAGCGTTTCGGATAGTAGCGGCTTCCCTGCGTGCGGGATGTTTTTTCTTTCATACGTATGGCTTTCCTTCCTCCGATTTTATCGGAGGTTAATGAATATGACCCCTACAGGGTCGTCAGGATAGTGACCCCGTGACTTTGAGTCACCCGGTCATTACAATGCCACAAAAATAACAGCATTCCGGCCTGCCTGAAACATCCGGATTTCAAATAATGAATAGTCCGGTTTAAATTTTATCTTTGTATTTAAATCACCGGATCATGCAAACTTTTGCCAACCTGCTCACCATTGATAAATCCGAAAAGACGCCGCTGTTTCTCCAAATTTCCACTGCGATCAGTGACAACATCCGTCGGGGCGTTATTTTGGCCGGCGCACAACTGCCCGGTACCCGCGCCCTCGCCGAATCGCTGGGCATTCATCGCAAAACGGTCGTCGCTGCTTACGAAGAATTGCTGGCGCAGGGCTGGATAGAAACGAAAGCGTCGAGCGGCACCTTTGTCAGCAACAAACTTCCGGAAATGAAGCCTGTTTTGCTTCAAAAAAAACCGGCGCGGACGACCGGCGCTGGCCCCAAAGCCGGTTTTCCCTTCCACAACGATCCCCTGCTCCGGCGTCCGATTATTAAAGGCAGCAACTTGCTGGCGTTCAACGATGGTTTTCCGGATGTACGGTTAGCGCCCTGGGATGCCTTAAGCCGAGCATTCCGAACGGTATTGCGGCAGGGCTATCGCAAAAACCTGCTTTTTTACAGCGACCTGTTTGGAGAGCCTTCCCTGCGGGCAGCCATGGCCGCCTACCTGCGCGAAACCCGCGGCCTGCCGGTGACGGAAGAAAATATCCTGATCACGCGGGGAAGTACCATGGGCCTGTACCTCACCTCCAACTTAGTGCTGCGCCCTGGCGACGTGGTGATCGTCGGCGAAATATCCTACGGATCCGCCAACCTGATTTTTCAGAAAACCGGCGCAAAACTGATGAAGGTTCCGGTGGACGAGCGCGGATTAGACGTGAACGCCATTGCAGAGATTTGCAAAAAAAATCCGGTGCGCTTGATTTATGTGACGCCCCACCACCACTACCCCACCACCGTCACCATGCCTGCTGAACGGCGCATTGGCTTGCTCCAGCTTGCGCAGGCTTATAATTTCTGCATTCTGGAAGACGACTACGACTACGATTTTCACTACGATTGCAACCCGGTTTTGCCCCTTGCGGGCGCCGACGCCGGTGGGCATGTGGTGTACACAGGGTCTCTGTGCAAAGCCATTTCCCCCGCCCTGCGCATCGGCTACATCGTTGCGCCGGCGGACCTCATTGAAAGCATGGGGCAGTTGCGCCGCATCATTGACCGGCAGGGCGACCAACTGATGGAAGCAGCGGTGGCTGTGTTATTCAAAGAAGGCGAATTGCGGCGTCACTTGAAAAAGGCGCAAAAAACCTACCACCGGCGCAGGGATCTTTTTTGTGAAATGCTGAAAAGCGAATTGAGCCACGTCGTCGAGTTTGCTAAGCCGACCGGCGGCATGGCGGTCTGGGCAAAATTTGACAAAGCGGTTTCCCTGCCAATGCTTGCTGTCAAAGCCCGGGACAAGGGCCTGCTGATTTCTGACGGAACAGGTTATGATCCAAATCTGAATGCTACACGACTTGGTTTTGCTTCAGTGAATGAGGAAGAAATGGAACGCGGGATGGGAATTTTGAAGGGCGTGATTTAGAGCTTGTTCCGGTTTTCATCAATCGGCTACGGCTGGCAAATTTTATTTTATACTTCGTTGAATTTTTTGACTACGTCGAATCTTCGATTTCAACATAGCTGCCGGATATGTCTGCAAAATTTGCCTCGTCTAAAAAAAAATTTCCTCACCCTCGCTCGATCATGAAATCCCGAACAAGCTCTTAGGATCAATCCGTTTTATGACTTAAATCATAAACGACCTGGTGGACATCGCCGACATTTACACAAAATTTAAACTGTAAAAGCGATGAATCAATTACCTGTAGTCTTTTCAACCATAACCTTAATCCTGTTGCTGTCGGCATGCGGCGGCAATAGCGCTCCAACCGCAGACTCATCCGGCACACCTCCAAAATCTATGCTGGAGGATCCAAATTCCTACGACCCGAGGCGGGGAGAAGGGAAATTTACTGCCGAAATGCTCAACCTGAGTAATCAATTGGACGCAACCATGGTTGCCTCTGGTGAAACAATCCAGGGGGTTAAATGCGCTGCATGCCATAAACTGACCGAAGAAAGATTGGTAGGCCCCGGCTGGAAAGGCGTGACGACCCGCAGAAACCCAGAATGGATTATGAATTTCATTACCAATCCCGATCCCATGATCGAAAAAGACCCGGAGGTTCGCGCGCAATTGGAATTGTGTCTGGTCCGTATGCCAAATCAGAATTTGACGGATGCCGAAGCGCGGGATGTGCTCGAATTTATGCGCAAAAACGACGGAGTCAAATAGTTAGTTAGTTAGTGTCTGTTTTTATAGTCCGATAGCGGCGTTCATTTCGAGGTGGCTGAGCGCAGCCGAAGCCCCGAACGCTAAAGAATAGACACTTGCCCAATAGGCAGCCCCTACTTAACGACAATGCGGGGTTCATCTTGAGTTGAACGCAATTCAACAGCTACCCCTATGCCTGAAAAGCTGGTCAAAATCATTCATTTTATTGAAATCAAAACATAATTTATGAAAAACAGCATCATTAAACTAACCTTTGCCGGTTTGTTCATTGCTGCCCTTTTAGGCGGTTGCAAGCCTAAAAATATGAGCACTGCGGTAAGCGGCGATATGGCCGCAAAAGCGTATGTAGCGCCAGGGCAATACGATGAATACTACAATTTTGTCAGTGGCGGCTTCAGTGGCCAGATGAGCGTTTACGGACTCCCCAGCGGGCGCCTGCTGCGCGTCATTCCAGTTTTTTCGGTTGACCCGGAAAAAGGCTGGGGCTACAGCGAAGAAACCAAACCGATGCTCAACACCTCGCATGGATTCGTGCCGTGGGACGATTTGCACCATACCGAAATGTCGCAAACCAATGGCGAAATTGACGGGCGCTGGGTATTCGGAAACGGCAACAATACCCCCCGGGTGGCGCGCATTGATTTAACGACTTTCCGCACAACAGAAATTATTGAACTGCCCAACAGCGGCGGCAACCACTCCTCTCCGTTTATTACTGAAAACACGGAATACGTTGTTGCGGGTACCCGTTTCAGTGTGCCTGCCGACAACGCAAACGGCGACGTTCCGATTAACACCTACAAGCAAAATTTCAAAGGCCATATCAGTTTCATCAGCGTGGATAAGGACAATGGGGAGATGGACCTTGCCTTTCAAATCCAGTGCCCCGGCGTCAATTTTGACCTGAGCCACGCGGGTAAAGGCAAATCCCATGGCTGGTTTTTCTTCTCCTGCTACAACACCGAACAAGCCAACTCGCTGCTGGAAGTCAATGCTTCCCAAAAGGACAAAGACTTCATCATGGCGGTGAACTGGAAAAAAGCGGAGGAATACATCAAAGCGGGCAAAGGCAAAAACGTCCCGGTTTCCTACGCCCACAATACCTGGGACGAAAAAACGCATACGGCTAAATCCGAAATAAAAAAAGAGGTTTTGGTGCTGGATTCAAAAGAGTTGCAGGACATTTGCTACATGATCCCCTGCCCGAAATCTCCACACGGCTGCGACGTAGACCCGACGGGCGAATACATCGTTGGCAGCGGAAAATTGGCCGCGCTAATCCCCGTATTCAGCTTTGACAAATTGCAAAATGCGATTGCAACCAAAACATTTGATGGCGAATACGAAGGCATTCCGGTGATTAAATACGAAGCGGCGCTGCACGGCGAAGTACAAAAGCCCGGCTTGGGGCCATTGCACACCGAATTTGACGGCAAAGGCAATGCCTACACCTCCTTTTTTGTCTCTTCGGAAGTGGTTAAATGGAACATTAAGGACCTGACGGTATTGGACAGAGTCCCTACTTATTATTCGATCGGTCACTTGTGCATTCCGGGCGGCGACAGCAAAAAGCCCTCCGCCAAATACCTGATTGCTTATAATAAAATCACGAAAGACCGGTATTTACCGACGGGTCCCGAGCTGGCTCAAAGCGCGCAGTTGTTCGACATCAGCGGCGATAAGATGCAGATGATTCTGGATTTCCCGACCATTGGCGAACCGCACTACGCGCAGGCTTGCCCGGCAGCATTGATCCGGGACAAGCAGGTGAAAATATTTAAAATCGCAGAAAATATGCACCCTTATGTCTCCAAGGGCGAAACGGAAACCGGCGTGACCCGCGACGGGAACAAAGTGCATGTAAAAATGTCGTCTATCCGCTCGCACTTCGCACCAGACAACATCGAAGGCGTCAAAATGGGCGATGAGGTTTATTTCCACATCACCAACCTGGAACAAGACTGGGACGTGCCGCACGGCTTCAGCATCAAAGGCGCAAACAACGCCGAATTGCTGATCATGCCCGGCGAAACGACGACCCTGAAATGGGTACCGGACCGGGTCGGCATTTTCCCGATGTACTGCACCGATTTTTGCAGCGCGCTGCACCAGGAGATGCAGGGATACGTAAGGGTTTCGCCCGCCGGCAGCAAGGTGCCGCTGAGCTGGAGTTTGGGCAAAAACGGGCCTGATCCGGTGCAATAAGGCACCACGTTTTGTGCGCACCAGAAATAGGTTTCACACAACGGCACTACGTTCTGTCCGCGTTGTGAGCGTTGTGCCGTTGTGTGAAATAAAAAAGACGCCGTGTGCACCAGAAATAGGTTTCACACAACGGCACAACGGCACGACCTTCTGTGTGCTTTGTGTAAAACAAAAAGACGCCGTGCGCGCCAGAATTTCTTTCAAAGCATTTATTCCCATACACCATGAGGAACGAAAATCAAAAACTAAGTACCTTATCCAAAGCACTGCTTGTGATCAGCGCTATTTGTCTGGGCGTCGCTATTTTCGTTCCCTTGTGGCGTATTGAATTGTCTGCACCTCAATATCCGGAAGGCTTGATGTTGCAAATTTTTCCGGATAAATTAGGCGGGCAAGTGGAGATTATCAATGGGTTAAATCATTATATCGGCATGAAAACGCTGCATACGGAAGATTTTTTTGAGTTTACCATCCTTCCTTACCTGATCGGTTTTTTTGCGCTGATTGCCTTGCTGGTTGGTTTTTTCGGGAATAAGCGCTCGCTTTATGCATTCTTTGGATTATTTGTGGTGTTTGGCATTGTGGCAATGGTTGATTTTTACCGATGGAATTACAATTACGGCCATAATTTAGACCCAAATGCAGCGATTATCGTGCCGGGAATGGCTTATCAACCACCCCTGATTGGCTACAAACAATTACTCAATTTCGGGGCTTATTCCATACCGGACACCGGTGGCT
This sequence comes from Saprospiraceae bacterium, assembly GCA_022841505.1. GTDB lineage: Bacteria > Bacteroidota > Bacteroidia > Chitinophagales > Saprospiraceae > JABWAJ01. The sequence goes on from JALHRK010000062.1 coordinate 13,830, forward strand.
GGTTGTTCGTAGCCAGCGGATTGCTCCTGCTTTTTGCGACCTTAAAAGAATCCGGTTTTTTAAACAAATTTATAAAAATCAAAAGTGCAGCTTTGGCAATGGTTTTTGTTATTCCCTTTGCGTCTTGTAGCGGCCCGGAAACTCCCAAACTAAAGTTGAACACGGACAATTGTGATTATTGTAAAATGACCATTGCAGATGGCCGGTTTGGCGCAGCCCTGACGACACAAAAAGGACGGGTATATAAATTTGACGACCTTTCGTGTATGGTTCATTACAAAAACGAAAATAAAGCAACTGAATTTCGGCAGTTTTATGTTTCGGATTTCACAAAAACTAATGTATTAATCCCGGTTGAACAGGCATTTTTTATTAAAGGGGAACAAATCCGGAGCCCCATGCGTGGAGATGTGGCAGCATTTAGCGATGCGGAGAGCGCCAAAATGCATTTGGAGAAATTGGGCGCGGAGTCTGTAGAATGGGCAAATATTGCAAATTAATATGAAAACATTAACCGCCATATTTTTTTTGTTGCATGTTGCCCTGTTTGCCAGCGCAACGGTCATCCATGTAGGCAAAGACTTTCCGGTGCAACAAATCCAAGCGGCCATCCGCCAGGCGAAAAATGGCGACACCGTGATGGTACACGGCGGCTGGTACAAGGAGGGCAACCTGTTGATTGACAAACCCTTGGTTTTACTGGGCATCAACCGCCCGGTATTGGATGGGCAAAAGAAATTCGAGGTAGTTTCCATCAAAGCCGATCGGGTTGTTTTGGATGGTTTCCGGATTCAGGGTTCGGGTTATGCGACCCTGGAAGATCCGTGTGCCATCAAGGTGTACGATAGCAATGAGGTGACGTTGAGTAACAATATTCTGGACGATAATTTTTTCGGAATTTACATTCAATACGGCAAAAACTGCATCGTTAAAAACAACCAGATCCTGGCTTACGGCACAGAAGAACAACAGATCGGCAACGGCATCCATTGTTGGAAAAGCGATAGCCTGCAAATCATCGGCAATACCATATCAGGGCATCGGGACGGCATTTATTTTGAATTTGTTTCCAATTCCGTAATTTGGCGCAATTGTGCACACCACAATATCCGCTATGGCCTGCATTTTATGTTTTCCAACGACGATGCGTACATCACCAATATTTTCCGGCACAATGGCGCAGGCGTTGCGGTGATGTTCAGCAAAAACGTCAAAATGTTCGACAACCTGTTTGAAGAAAACTGGGGCGATGCCGCGTACGGTTTATTGTTGAAAGAAATAAACGACAGTTATATTTTTGGCAATCGCTTTGTCAGCAATACTTCCGGGATTTTTATGGACGGTACGAACCGGGTGAAAGTAGAAAAAAATGTATTTGAAAACAACGGCTGGGGGATGAAAATACAGGCAAGTTGCAACGATAACGAAGTGGTGGCCAATAATTTTCTGGGGAACACTTTTGACATCAGTACTAATGGCACTTTAGTGCTGAATACTTTCAACGGCAATTATTGGGATAAGTACGAGGGGTATGACTTAGACAAAAACAACATTGGCGACGTGCCCTTCCATCCGCTCAGCATCTTTTCGGTGATCGTAGAAAACAATCCGCCTGCCATGCTTTTATTTCGTAGCTTTATCGTGACCCTGTTAGACAAATCGGAAAAATTAATTCCGACCCTGACGCCAGATAATTTCATTGACAAAACCCCGCTAATGCGCTCGCTTGAACTATGATTGATATTCGGCACATATCGAAAAATTTCGGGAAGTTTAAGGTGCTCGACGACATTAACCTGACCTGCTCCAAAGGCGAATGCATCGCCCTGATTGGCCCCAACGGCTGTGGAAAAACAACCCTCATCAAGAGCATTCTGGGCATTGTGCTGCCCAGCAAAGGGGATATTGTTTTCATGGGACAAAACATTGCAAACTCCTTCCAATACCGGGAGCACATCGGGTATATGCCGCAAATCGGGCGTTATCCAGACAACATGACCATTGGGCAGATCATTGAAATGATGAAAGAAATTAGAAAATCGAGCGCGCCAGACGAAGTTTTGCTGCATCAATTTCAATTGAAGACCTTATTTGACAAAAAAATGCGGACGCTTTCGGGCGGAACCACACAAAAAGTCAGCGCAACCCTAGCCTTCCTGTTCAACCCGGATGTGTTGATTTTAGACGAGCCTACGGCGGGGTTAGACCCGCTTTCGGCAGACATTTTAAAAGAAAAAATAATTGAGGAAAAGCAAAAAGGAAAGCTGATCCTGATCACGTCTCATTTGCTCAGCGAATTGGATGATTTAATCACCCAACTCATTTATATGCAGGATGGGAAAATCAGATTTCACAAAACGATTGAAGCGTTGAAGCGCGAAACGGGAGAGGAAAAAATATCGAAATCTATTTCCATGATGCTCAAAAGCGGCCGTCATGAATAGAATTGTAAAATTCGTGGTACTCGACATTTTAAAGAACAGGATTGTATTGGTTTACACCTTTATTTTAGCCGTACTTTCCTGGAGTGTTTTCAGTCTGGAAGACAGCAGCACCAAAGGATTGCTTTCACTGCTCAATATTATTTTGCTGATCGTGCCTTTGGTGAGCATCATTTTTACAACAATTTACCTGTACAACAGTGCAGAATTTATTGAATTGTTGTTGAGCCAGCCCATTCAGCGCAAAAAAATATGGCTGAGTTTATTTATGGGCATGTCGGTTTCCATGTTGCTGGCCTTTGTGATTGGCGCAGGTATTCCGTTGTTGGTCTACGAAGCCTCCTCTGTTGGGTTGATGATGCTGGGAACGGGTTGCCTGGTTTCTGTCGTGTTTGTGGCCATTGCTTTTCTGAGTGCGATTATTACCCGCGACAAAGCCAAAGGCATCGGGATTTCCATCATGCTCTGGCTGTTTTTTGCACTGTTGTACGATGGATTGATTTTGTTTCTGATGTTCCAATTGTCAGACTATCCCATTGAAAAAGCGATGGTCGGTATCAGCGCATTAAACCCCATCAGCTTGGCGCGAATTTTAATTTTATTGCACTTAGATGTTTCTGCCATGATGGGCTATACGGGTGCCATTTTTAAAGATTTTTTTGGCACGACGGCAGGGTTGTTTGTTTCATTTTTTTTACTTATCCTGTGGGTAATTGTACCCTTTTACATTTCTCTGCTTAAATTCAAAAAAAAGGACTTATGATTATCAAAGAAGTATTTTTAGCGCTCGAAAATGCAACCCATCCTGTGGCGAGAGCTTTGCATAAAGGATCGGATTTTAAAGTAATGGTCATTGGGTTTAAAAAGGGAATGATCCTGAAAGAACACGTGACAAAAACCACAACCAAATTGACGATTTTATCCGGGGATGTGATTTACCGGGAAGGCGAAAAACAAGTCCGTCTGGCACAATATGAAGAAGTTAATATTCCTGTTGAGCAATTGCACTCCGTGGAAGCATTAACGGATAGTTTGTGTTTATTAACGCAAGGCTAAAACTAAGGACATGAAAGCGGACATTCAAAACCGGGCAGATATTGAAAACCTCGTCAATACTTTTTACGAAAAAGTAAATAAGGACGAGACGATCAGCTACTTTTTCACGGAGGTGATCCCTGTAAATTGGGAAAAACACCTCCCAATAATGTACGATTTTTGGGAAAACCTGCTATTTGCCACCGGGAATTATGAAGGCAACCCGATGGCAAAGCACAAGGGTATTCACCACAAAAGTCCGTTGTCCATGCGCCACTTTCAGCAGTGGATTCGCTTGTTCAACGAAACGGTAAACGAACTTTTTGAAGGTGGAAATGCTGAATTGATTAAGCAGCGCGCACAGAGTATAGCGACCGTCATGCAAGTAAAAATCCACAACAGCTAGCGTCTGCCTTTATAGTCCGATAGCTGCGTTCATTTCGACTTGACTTCGACTGCGCTCAGCCAGCAGCTCAATGAGTGCAACCGAGGTGGCTGAGCGTAGTCGAAGCCCCGAACTCTAAAGAACAGACGCTTGACTAAATACTCAAATAGCTGTGGAATGCCAAACACGATGCAAATAATAGATGAAAATATTCTGATTACCTGGGGCGCCGCCGTAAAAAGGTATGCCAAAAATGAAGTCATTTTTGAAGAAGGCGCTACGCCCCGGTTTTATTATCAAATAAAAGAAGGGAGCGTAAAAATGTTCAATATGAACGAGGACACCCGGGAGTTTACCCAGGGCGTTTTTAAAACCGGAGAAAGTTTTGGTGAGCCGCCGCTTTTTATCCAGGAATTGTATCCTGCAACGGCCATTGCTTTGACGGACAGCGTCATTTTTAAGCTCTCAAAAGATACTTTTTTTAAAATCCTGGCAGAATATCCCACCATTCATCAGGCGTTTACGGTGCTTTTTGCTCAGCGGGTTTATGCAAAATCCAATTCCCTGCGGGACATCGTCAACCACACGCCCGAAGAACGCATCATCAGTTTCCTGAATGCCTGCAAAAAGAAAATGCAGGGCAGCGATGAAAAAATTCAGATCACCTTCACCCGACAGGAAATTGCCAATTTTACGGGTTTGCGCGTGGAAACGGTCATAAGAACCCTGAAAAAAATGGAGGAAGAACAAAAAGTAACCATTGATCACCGAAAACTGTACTACTGATGCTGCATTTTATTCCAGAGAAGTGGCTTAAATTTTCCCTGTTCAACCTCGTTACCGTAGCGTTATTGGGCGTGGTAATGCGTTATAAAATCGGTTTTTCATTTCCGTATTTCGATCAGAAATACTTACAGCATGCCCATTCGCATTTTGCTTTTTCGGGTTGGATCACGCATACGATTTTTGTGTTGATGGTTTGTTTCATCCAGTTGTACCTGTCACCTCCGGCTTTGCAAAAGTATCGGATTTTGCTCGTATTGAATTTGGTTTGTGCATACGGGATGCTGATTTCTTTTGCCGTGCAGGGTTACGCAGCCATTTCTATTTCTTTTTCTACGGCGTCTATCTTTATTGCCTGGTTTTTTAGTTTTTATTTTTTTAAAGATTTAAAACAGGTAGAAAAGCAACATCCTGCCAAAAACTGGTTTAAAGCTGCTTTGATTTTTAATGTGCTTTCTTCATTAGGCACTTTCGCATTGGCCTACATGATGATGACAAAAAACCTCCCGCAAAACGCTTATTTAGCTTCGGTTTATTATTACCTCCATTTTCAATACAACGGCTTTTTTTTCTTTGGTTGCATGGGTTTGCTGTACAGCCAACTGCACCAATACCTGCCCAATACAAGCGCCAACAACAAGATCTTTTGGCTGTTTACAACGGCCTGTGTGCCCGCTTATTTTCTTTCAACCTTGTGGCTAAACCTGCCGGTCTGGTTGTACGTCCTCGTTGTTCTGGCAGCAGCGGCACAGGTTTTCGCGTGGGTCAGGTTCTTGCAAATCATCCGACAAAACCTGTCCCTGTTGAAAAGCAAAATACAGCCCGTCTGGCAATACTTGTTGCTCGCAGTGGGTTTTGCGCTCAGCGTTAAATTAATCCTGCAGTTGGGTTCTACTATACCGGAAATCAGCAAATTGGCCTTTGGTTTTCGGCCAATTGTCATTGCTTATCTGCATTTGGTTTTATTGGCCATCATTTCTGTTTTTTTATTGGTGTATTTATTCTGTTTTAACATCATTACGACCCAAAAATACAGCATTAAGGCACTTGTTTTGTTTGTTTTCGGGGTCTTTCTCAATGAATTTATCCTGATGGTTCAAGGCGTTGCCTCCTTTTCCTATATTTTGATTCCTTATGCCAATGAGGCTTTATTTGGGGCAGCCGTCCTCATGTTTTTGAGTATGCTCTTATTATTTATTTTTCAGCTCAAAAAAAACGGAGCTACGTGAGTCATATTTAAAAAAACAGGCTTTATGATTGAACGCATAAATAATTAAGCATTGGGTTTGTTTCTTTGTTATCATATTCAAAATGAAAAACTTATGAAACAGAGCATTTCAATTATTGCCCTTGCCGTTCTGGCAATTTTTATGGGTTGTGAATCCAATACCGCACCCGAGGCTGCCGCAACAGCCGATACCCAAGCCGTAGGCCAATCGGGCGTAAAAGATGACGTTTCCAGTCCCAATGTAGTGCAGGTTGCCGTAGGCAGTGCAGACCATACTACCTTAGTGGCCGCTGTAAAAGCCGCCGGGTTGGTAGATGCGTTGAGCAATGCCGGGCCTTTCACCGTTTTTGCACCAACCAACGCGGCATTTGACAAATTGCCCGCGGGCACCGTAGAAGGTTTGTTGAAACCCGATCAAAAAGACGCGCTGAAAAACATTTTAGAGTACCACACCTACGTGGGTTCGCTCAAAATCGAATACATGCAGGATGGCCAGTCTTTTGAACAGGTTAATGGCGGCAAAATCAACATCAGCAAAAAAGACGGCAAAACGATGGTGAACGGAAAAGCCACGGTGTTGGCGTCCATTCCGACGTCGAATGGCATCATACATGTGATTGATGAAGTGTTGCTGCCGGAATAATCCTATTTCTTAGCCAAAACGCCATAACTATAAGCAATTCCCGTAGCTACACTATTGAAATGGTCTCCGGATTTGACGCGGTCTTCCCCAAAAATCCGAAAAAAAATGTGCTGGAGCGGTCGAACAAATGCTGTTCCGCCCGTTAAAAAAACGGCGTCAATATCGGCAGGGGAAACAGCGTTTCGCTTTAGAAAATCCTGGAGGTAGCGGTCAATTTTTTCCACGTTTTTATGGATGATCACGGATTCAAAGTCTTCTATCGTGATCATTTCCTGAATGTGGATGCCCGATTCCTCAAAGGTAAAAGTCGCAAGGTCCCCGGCAGTCAGGCCAAACTTAGCCTGTTCCACCTGCTTGAACAACAGGTAGCCGAGGTTCTTTTCCACCAAGGTTTGCAGGTTTTTGATGCGGTAGTCCTTTCCGGAAAAAACATAAGATTTTCGAATGGCTTCCCGCCATTTGATGGTGTCTAAAAAGTTCATTTTTTCCCAGGAGCAAATGTTGGTGAAATACGAAAGCGGCGTCTCTAACCATTTGCCCGGTTCGAATTGTTCTTTCACACCCCTGCCAAAATGCGGCGTTCCCCGGTGCCACATGATGTCGGAATCGAAGCTGTCGCCGCCAATGTAGATGCCGCCTTTGGCCACCATGTCCTGACTGCGGTCGGGATTGTGGATGGCTTTTGGATCGAGCTGCATGATGGAAAAATCGGAGGTTCCGCCGCCAAAATCGCCTACCAGTACCAACTCTTTTTTTTGAATCTGCCGCTCGTAGCTGAACGCCGCCCCGATGGGTTCCATTTGGAAATAAAACGTCTCAAAACCGGCTAAGCGCGCCGCTTTGGAGAGGCGATCCTGCGCCAGTTGGTCTTTTTCCGGATTTTCATCAAACACTACCGGCCTGCCGATCACGGCAACGCGGATGTCTGCTCCCAAAAATTCATCGGCCTGTTTTTTCAAATACAACAGGATCATGGCGACCAGGTCTTCGGCCTTGAATTTTTTGCCCGAAATTTTGGTGTCGTGAAAACTTTTGTTGGGCAGCACCCGCTTGATGGATTTCATAAAACGCCCTTGCATGCGGCTTTCCACGTAGCGTTGAACTGCCTCCTGCCCGACCGAATAGGCGATGTCGCCTTTCGTGTTTTGGTTTTCGGGAAAAAACAGTAACGAAGGCGTGGTGAACATTTGCACGATTTCGTTGGTCTGCGTGTCGAGGATGGCCAATGCAGAATTGGTGGTGCCGAAGTCAATGCCGTAGATGTATTTGTTCATTACTCCTCCCGTTTAAAATCGCGCTTCCCGCCCGTTTTTTCCATCAGCCTGATTTCCCGGATGACGATGTCGTGCGAAAGGGCTTTGCACATGTCGTAAATGGTGAGCGCAGCCAGCGTGGCGCCGGTGAGGGCTTCCATTTCGATGCCGGTTTTGGCGTTGACGGATGCTGTGCATTCCACCACCACGTCCTGCTGCTCATTTACGTGGATGCTCACCGAGCAGTGGTCCATGCCCAACGGGTGGCATAGCGGAATAAGTTCCCCGGTTTTTTTGGCGGCCATGACGCCGGCGATGATGGCGGTTTGGAACACCGGCCCTTTCGGCATGTGGATGTCGCCGCGTTCAAGCAGGTCCAGCACCGCCTGCGGCAGGCTGACGATGGCGCGGGCGCGGGCGCTGCGTTGGGTGACGGCCTTTTCGGAAACGTTCACCATGGAGGGGTTGCCGGCGGCGTCGAGGTGGGTGAAGGTTGGGTTGGACATGGTTTGTATTTTTAGAATATCATCAATGCTTTCGTGGGCAAACCTATAAGGTTTTGAAAACCTTATAGGTTTAACTCCCTCCGTAACTACCACCTTCGTCTATCGCTCCTCCATCCAATCCAACACAGTTTTGATGCATTGTAGGCGGATGCGCGACTGCTCCTCGGGCGATGCCAGCCCCATATTCGTCGCTTTGCGGATAGCTGTAATCCGTGCGCTCAGCAGGATGGCGGCAGATTCGTCAAAGTCTTCAATGTAGGCCAGCGCTTGTTCCAATTCGTTGGTTTTTAGTAAATTCTTCAAGTGTGTTTTATCCAATGCCGGCTTTTTACTTTTCCCCATGGCACCTTCTTCTGCCGGGAAAACGCCGTCGAGGATTTGTTGCACGGGAATTAATTCAAAGCTTTTCAAACAATAAACCGGTTTCCCGGCTTGTTCGGCGTTGTCAAGGTCGCTGCGTTTAAAGTACATCGGCGGTTCCGTCACTTTGCAAACCGCGCAGCAGCAGGGGATTTCCTGATCCACCCGCATGCGTTCGTTGAAGTGGAAGCCGCTGTTGATGTCGTTGATGTCGCGCACAATGTTTTGAAGCAAGGCTTTGGC
>JALHRK010000063.1 GCA_022841505.1 Saprospiraceae bacterium
GAAGGGTTTACATACGAAGAAATTGCCGCCATCCTCCGCATCCCGGTGGGTACGGTTCGCTCGCGTTTACACCGTGGACGGAACCTGCTGAAAAACAACCTGAAAGACTACGGTCGTTCTTTGGGTTACGGGAAAGACGAAGCAGCATGAACAAGCGCGCGCTGCATACCAAAAGCGGATTCGCGTCCGGCGCAAGAGATTGAATTCACTTATTGATAAATAATTATTAACGCCGCTATTCGGCGGAATACTCCTGAAAGCCCACACCTGTTCGTTTTTGAATGTTTTCGGCGGTTACCTTGCCAAAAAATTCGGGAGCAAGCAATAGTGGGCTTTTTCTTTAAAACTGTAAGTGTTATGAACGCAGGAAAATGGCATATCTTTTGCCTGGTCAACAGGCACCGGCCACCCTCAGGGGGGATGGGAGATCAGCTGTTTCCCTGTGTTCAGGACACACCACACAGCGGAGAAAGAGGAGATTCCCCGGGTAGTTTCAAAACAGTGTGCCATGCGAATTGATCAAAATTACCAGGACCTCGTCCAGAAAGTGATGATGTACCTCGACAATGAACTCAGCGAAAGTGCTGAAAGAGACCTGCTTAAAGAACTGCGATCCAACCCGGCCTACATGGAATTGTTGGATCAGGAGCAATCCTTCCGGGAGCTCATCAAAAATAAACTTCAGCGACGAAAACCTTCACCCGCCTTAGTCCAATCCATCAAGGACAAAATTAAAATCGTCGCGCCGATATAGGCTTTTCCGTTTCACATCCAGGTATCCTTAAAAATGGCAGCTTGCAGATTTTTCCTGCCGTTGGCGCTATTTTTGTCGTTTTGTGCGGCTTCCGCCGGCGCACAGGAGATGACTTTTCTTCGGTTTACCCTCTTGCTGGGTGAAGCGGGATTGGACTATCTTCAACCTTCAGATGCCGGTTATCGCGAGATCAAAACCGCCAAAAATAAATTCCAGCACTGCGATTTTGCCATGTACTCCCGGCAGGAGAAATTAGAAATCCGCTTTTTGATTGAACCGGTTCGGGATACGAATGAAGTCTTGAATCCGCAATTGCGGTGCATGGGCCTGGTCACGCACTTAGCTTCCAACGATGAAGATGCCGCCATCGCCGTACACAATATTCCCGGAGCGCCTCACAACGCCGATTGGGCCAAAGCTTTTTTCTTTCAACCCAAACCCAATTTCGGCGGCGAATGGCAGCATTGCAAAATGCTGGCTTTGTACAAATAAGGCCGCGGACTGGCTTTTGTTTTTTATTTTTTCAACGAAGCAGATGTGGCGCTGGATCATCGGGAATTGTTGTTTCAGTACCGCTGAACTCCAGTTCGGCGGAAGGGGGGTGTACCGCCGAACTCCAGTTCGGCGGAAAATAGGGAATGATACTGATTGAAAATCGCCGAACTGGAGTTCGGCAGTACGACAAAAGGTTGAAAATCGCCGAACTGGAGTTCGGCGGTACAACAAAAGGCACGAATCGAAAATCAGGTCTGATATACTGCCTGAATGGTGTAAATTTGCTACACCTAACCACCCGTAGTAAATGGAACCAATCAGTGCATTCGACATGCTAAAAATCGGTGTGGGGCCTTCCAGCTCGCACACTTTAGGCCCCTGGCGGGCCGCCGAACGCTTCGTTAACGAAATAAAAGCAGCCGGTTTGCTGGATCAAACGGCAACACTTGCCGTGCATTTATATGGCTCGCTGGCCCTGACTGGCAAAGGGCACGGTACCGACATTGCTGTTCAGCTTGGCCTGTGCGGACAAGACCCGGAGTTTATTCCGATTGAAGACGTCAGCGCCATTCCGGAACGCATCAAAAATGAACAAAGCCTGCTTTTTGCGGGCGTTCGCGCAATTCCGTTCAACCCCGGGCAGGACATCCTGTTCCACAACTCCGAAAGTTTGCCGTTTCATGCCAATGGCCTGATTTTTCAGGCTTACGACGGCAAAAGTCAACTCATCCACGAAGCCGTTTTTTATTCTGTTGGCGGCGGGTTTGTCGTCAAAGAAGGGGAGGAGTTGGGCCAAAATTCGGTTCGGCTGCCCCATCCCATTGTGACCGGCGATGAATTGATGCAATACTGCCTGCACGAAAATACTTCGATCTGGGAACTGGTGCTGGAAAACGAAAAAGCCTGGCGTTCTCCTGCAGAAGTCAAATCCGGATTGTTGCGCATCTGGTCGGTCATGAAGGACTGCATTTATCGTGGCTGCCACCAAAACGGCATCCTGCCCGGTGGATTAGACGTGGTGCGACGCGCACCTTCCATGCATAAAAAATTGATTGGTCAACGTGCTTACCGCAATGCCGACGAGTGGATCGCCGCGATCCGAAGCGCGCCGTACAGTTTTCCGGAGGTTTCCCGGTGGATCAGTTGTTTTGCCATCGCGGTGAACGAAGAAAATGCCAATTTCGGGCGCATCGTGACGGCGCCCACGAACGGTTCTGCCGGTGTAATTCCGGCTGTGCTGGCTTATTACATTTGTTTTGCAAAACCCGAAGCGACTGACGACGACATTGTTAAATTCCTGCTGGCTGCCGCCGAAATCGGGAGTATTTTCAAAAAAGGCGCCACCATTTCTGCGGCAATGGGTGGCTGCCAGGCCGAAATTGGCGTTTCTTCAGCGATGGCGGCAGCGGCGCTATGCGAAGGCCTGGGCGGCAGCGTCGGGCAATCGCTGATGGCTGCCGAAATCGCAATGGAGCATCACCTCGGCCTCACCTGCGACCCCATCGGCGGCCTCGTGCAAATCCCCTGCATCGAACGCAACTCGATGGGCGCCATCAAAGCCATCACCGCCGCCAATCTGGCCGTCGAAAGCGACCCTTCCAACGCCAAAGTTTCGTTGGACAGCGTCATCAAAACGATGTGGGAAACTTCTAAGGATATGAATACCAAATATAAAGAAACTTCGCTGGGCGGATTGGCGGTGCATATTTCGATTGTGGTGCCGGAGTGTTGATACATCATCAATTATCAATCATGTAATCGTCAATCATCAATAAAAATGGGGTTATTGATATTTACCTGGAAATAGTGGGATAAGCAGGTAAATATCATTCTCTTAAACAAGTTAGTAAAAACTAAAAGGATATGACAGAAAAAGAAATTTGGGACTGGTTCTCCAAAAACAATAAAAAGTTAATTGACTTTCTGGATTCCGATATGACAGACTATTCCATCTATAATGAATTTACTGGACTAATACAGAAATTCAATAAAAATCTATTTCCAGAAATAACAGGGCATGAAAGCGGGAAATATGTACTTATCATCACCTGTGATGGACACCGGGACGGAATTCCTTAACAAGCAAATTATGACCACACGACTTCTCCTATCGGCAATTTTCCTCTTGACTATCCTGTCTGCACATGGACAGGCAAAAATGTATTTCCCAAACCTTACACGTGTTTCCATTGACACGTCTTTGAAAGTTTTTTTCGGTTACGACAAAAAGACCACTCATTTTATAAATAAACCATGTTATGCGTTGGACGAAAAAGACCCGCGCCATTGCTTCAGAGATTCTGTTTTCGCTGAGTGGACAGTTGTTGCAAAATATAAATATGAAAAACTTGCCGATACTGTTTACATAATTTACTCTGCGGGAATGAGCGATGATCCCGGCTTTGGTATTTATTGTATTACGCGGGGGATTGAAGAATGTCAAATACCTGGAATTCAGTGAGAAAGCAGACACAATTGACGTGAACTTGGGTGATGTTTTTACTGGCATTAAAAAATACCGACAATGAGCACCGAATATTATTTAAAATTTTTGCCTGAAAAGAATTTAAAATTTGATATCTCAAGAAAAATCAGAAAGTCACTAATTGAAGAGCACAAGCTGACTCGAATAATTGAGTTATTAGAAAACCAATCCAATATTGAAAATGAGACGGTAGAGGTGATTAACAAAGGAGTTAGAGGGCCTTATCCAGACGGCAGCTATTGTGGCTTTGTATTTGAAGAAGAATTTGATTTTTGGAAAACGCTTGTTGAAAAGTTTTCGACAAATGGATTATTAAATCTAATTTTTGCTGAATATTTAGTTCAGAAAGACAAGCACTATGAAAGAGCAAACGAATTTTATCGAAAAGGGTTTGAAATTGACTTCAGACTAATTGGCTTTATTGAACCAAGTTGGTTGGACGAGTTGATAGAAAATAACTTTGAGTTTAGATTAGTTTATTTGAGGCTTCAAAAAGAGCAATATGAACCAGAAGACTTTTCTGAACTAATTGATTTCTTGAAAGACAAGTATAAAAGTGATCCTGATAAAATAATTGAAATCGAAAAGATAGACGCCAGCTAACACATCGCCAAATGCGAAAATGTTAGCTGGAATGCTATGACAACAAGGACAGGTGGGAAGCAAAATAACAGTCATTACTTCACCTCCAAACTCACCCTTTTCAACGTATTCAACCCAATATGCGGCCAAATAATCGGCAGTGAAAGATCGAGTTGAGTGGGGAAAATGATATTGATGTTCTGTGCGTATTGCAGTCGGAGTTCACCCGAGCCCTGTATTTTTGAAATCCAGTAATCCACTGTCATTTGAGTGGTATTGAGTTGGGTGCCATCGAACCCACCGCCTACAAACGGGATGCTGAGCAGCCCCCCGGTGCCATTCCGGGTGGACAAAGCAATGTGGTTGGTGCTGGCAAAATTTACGCCTTTGTTCGCATTAATCAGGGTTTGGTTGGGTTGGGTGGGAATAAAATCCGGGTAAAAAGGATAGCCCTCGTCGGTGTGCGTAGGCGACTCATACGTATCAATCGTGTATTCCACAGGCAAATCCCTTGTGGGATCTACCGAAGTGGGGCTGCTGTTGTTTCCGTCGGGAGGGATATTCGGTGCGCTCAGGGATTCCGTATTTCCAAGGCACAACATGGCGTTTCCATGCGGGATTGTCCCCATCCGGGCAATTTCAAAATTAGCATTTCCGTAACCAGCCAGGTTGGTAAGGTTCAACAACATCCCCTGTTCTGCATGGATTGGAGCGCCTTTAGGAAAACCGCGGGCTTCGAAGAACTTCGTAATTACTTCATAATTGGGATTGGAGGGGTCAACGCCGGCGCTAATAATTCGTTGCTCGTACAACAGGGCCCCAATTTGCTGTATTTCCTGTTCAATCGGCGAAAAGGAATTAATGCGTCGAAATTGTCCGCGGTTCAACGTAACACTGATGGGTTGAAAAGTAATTGTTTCGATATAAGGAATCGTTTCCAGCACAAATCCGTGGCCACTATTAAAAAAATTGGGTTCCCCGTCATTTGACAGCGGTCCGGGAACTGCAATTAAATTCCATCCCTGACCGGGATCGTTGGTCCAAACTCCGGCAAAATCAAAAAGCGGGCCAAGCATCTCCGGTGCATTTTCGTCCTGCAAGGATAGGTCCCTGAAATGTGGAAGGAAGCTGAGTGGGTTCATAACTGTTGGATTTAAAGGTGTTTAATAATGCGATTGGACGGCTAAGGTATTATCTTTTAATGTAATAAGCAATAAAAAAGTCATTTGTAATACAAATCCTGGCCCGGCCACTAAATATCACGAATCATTATACCGTGTCTTTGCTGCATTTTTATATCTTGGCCACTTTGTTGGGGAGTATAATGTAATGACAAAAATCGGACTCATTAACTTTGGCCAATTTAAACAAACCCAAGGCTCCGGTTCAACATTTTCCACTTATGATTAATCCACTGATAAAAGAAGCCATACCCGAAGAAAGCAACTTTATGACATTCAAGTCAGCTGTTGCGCAGTACGATTTGGGTAATTTTCCGGACTATATTTTGGAGAATTACGGCGATAAAACCATCTGCATCTTCGAAAAAGATGTCAATGCAAAAAGCCTGGAAATAGATGCGCTATTCCTCTCTGACTTCTGTAGTGGCGTTGTTTTTTTGAAGAACTTATCTGTTGATGGCTTTTTCATTCAGGAGGAAACGGATTATGGCCCCCTCGTTGTGGTTATGGGCAATTTCAAAGCAAAAAATATTTTTGTAAGTGGTGCGGATTGTTATTTCCGGGGCCGCGTAGAGGCGGATCAAACCTTGGTGGCAGGGGTTTATAATCACGGGGAATTGAATATTAGCGGAATCATTGAAGCTGAATTGATCCTTTCTTTTGATCACTCATTTACCTATGTTCGAAAAAACATTCGAAAAGGCATCGTTTTGGGTTTGAGTCCGTCAATAGATGATCCGGAGTTTCAGCGCTATGAGATGCAGGATGTTTTGGAGAGGAAATATTATTTAGCCAGCGAAGACTTTATTTGCATAGATAAAGTTTTGAAGGCTTTAAGAATCGGGCTATCCTTGCTTAAAAGCTCGGTTATATTGACTCCTCTGGAAAAGCGACTTTTGAAGGCAAAACAATCCAACACAAGGAAGGCAGATCTTTCTGGCCTGTCCTTAAAAGCAATCCCCCAAGCAGTTTTTGAGCTTACCGATCTAACTGAACTTAATTTATCTTTTAATTATATTAGTGACCTTCCGGAAGCGTTGGCTGGTTTAACTCAATTAGAGAAAATTAAGTTGATGGATTGTGAATTTCAGCAATTTCCCGATGTATTGCTTCGTATGAAAACGCTCACAGAAATTGACCTCAGTAAAAATGCAATATCTGTTTTGCCAGAGGCTCTGGCTAATTTACCTGATTTGAAAAAAATCAGTTTGTATAAATGCCATTTGACTAGTTTTCCGCAAGTTCTTTATGAATTGAAAAGCCTTGAAGCACTCGATCTTTCTTATCAGGAAGAAACCCCTGGGTTAGTAATAGACAAGCCTTTGCCTAAATTGAAAATACTCAACCTCAGCAATAGCTTTGGTGCGTCCATTCAGGCTCTGCTACCAAATTTGCAGAAGCTGA
Source organism: Saprospiraceae bacterium (assembly GCA_022841505.1). GTDB lineage: Bacteria > Bacteroidota > Bacteroidia > Chitinophagales > Saprospiraceae > JABWAJ01. The sequence goes on from JALHRK010000063.1 coordinate 6,902, forward strand.
ACATGAGGAATTGTTCATTAAAAGCCTTCCCTGAGCAGATTAAAGCTTGCAAAAAATTGAAAAGCCTTGACCTCTCACTCAACAGAAATATACCTGCATTTCCGGTAGAAATAGCCGATTTTCAGAATTTAGAGGAGCTTTGCCTCAGTCTTAATTATCATAAACCGGATAATTTTGAGGGTTGGAATGCTTTGCCAAAACTGAAGCAACTATTGGTTCAATTCCCAGGCCATGCGCCTGATTGGTTTTTAGACATCCTAAAAATTGAGCAATGGTCAACCTTGTTGATTGAAGGGAATATTGAGAACCCTGCAATATGGAGGGAAATCCTGAAAAGAAAATCGCTTAAAAAATTGGCTAAAGTAAACCAATTTGGGGAAGAGGTTCTGGATATTGAAAAAGGAAGAAAGCAATTGAAGGTGGTTTAGAGTCCATGCTTCGGTCTCAGAGTGCTGTTCAGACAACTGCATCCTGGCCCCGGCGGTATGTATGTACCGATGGTACGCAACACAAAAAGCAATCAAGTGTTGCACCGTCAAAAAATTACAAAGCAGTAAAAAAGGTTTATTTAATATGAAAAGAGAATATATTGTGATCGCACTTGCCCTTTCCATATTTCTTCTTTCTTGTGAGTCAGGAGTAAAGAAGCCTGAATATCAGGAAGTTGTTGAAGCAAGCCCGGCTAATCTTCCAGAACCTGAAAATTCAAGCGAACAGGCATCGTATAAAGTCGAATTAATTGATGATCTGCCAAACCATATTTTGGCTTTGATTCCGGAAGGTTATGGGGTTTTTGATACCATTTTCGGCAACTTAAATTTGGACAACCTGACAGACCTGATCCTCATATTAGATAAAAATAGAGAAAAAACCACGACTGATGTTGACGATGAGATGGAGCAAAGACCCCTTTTAATTTTGGTTGGAGAAGCGGATGGAACCTACAAACTCGTAAAAAGAAATGACAATACGGTCTACTGCAAAGGCTGCGGAGGCATATTTGGGGACCCGTATTCAGGTGTAACCATCAAAAATGGCTACTTTTCGGTTGAGCACTATGCAGGAAGCGCCTGGAGGTGGACAAGAATTCCCACATTCAAGTATTCAAAGGCTGAAAACGATTGGTTTTTATATAAAGACGGTGGTGAAAGTTTTCATACTTCAGCACCTGAAAAAGCAGAAAGTAAAGTTTTAACCGTAAAAGATTTTGGAAAGATTCGGTTTGAGGAATTTGATATTAATCGAGAGGAGCGCAAGTAGCCTTTGTGTAAAGGGGCAAAAGGCAAGAGGCAAATTTGCAAACTTGTTTCTTGCCCTTTTCAAATTTGCCTCTTGCACCTTATTACACAATCTCAGCTCGGCACTTAATTTAATTGCCTAATTTTTCGCTTCCACCTCAGCCAATCCCGCCAGGTCTAACAAAAACGCATATTCCATCGCCACTTCTTTGTATTTCTCAAACCTGCCAGATGCCCCGCCGTGGCCGGTGTCCATATTGGTGTACAGCAACAACGGGTTTTTGTCCGTCTTTTTCGTGCGCAGGCGGGCCACCCATTTGGCTGGTTCCCAGTATTGCACCTGCGAATCGTGGAGTCCGGTAGTGACCAGCATAGCCGGGTAAGCTTTGGCTTCCACGTTGTCGTAAGGCGAATAGGATTTCATGTAATCGTAGTACGTCTTGTCATTCGGATTGCCCCATTCGTCATATTCGCCGGTGGTGAGCGGAATGGTTTCGTCGAGCATGGTGGTAATCACGTCCACAAACGGAACGGCTGCGATCACGCCTTTGAAAAGTTCGGGCCGCATATTGATCACCGCGCCCATCAACAAGCCGCCGGCGCTGCCGCCCATCGCGAAAAGCTTTTCCGGACTTGTATATTTGTTGTTCACCAAATAGTCGGCGCAATCAATATAATCGGTGAAGGTGTTCTTTTTCTTCAGCAACTTCCCGTCTTCGTACCAGGCACGGCCCAGTTCTTCCCCGCCTCGGATGTGGGCGATGGCGTAAGCGAAACCGCGGTTGAGCAGGCTCAGGCGCGCGGAGTTGAACGTAGGATCCATGCTTGCGCCATACGAACCATAAGCGTACAACAGCAGGGGTTGTTTGCCGTCCTTTTTGAAGCCTTTTTTATACACAATCGAAACCGGAACCTGAACCCCGTCGCGGGCTTTGATGTAGATGCGCTCCGACGCGTAGTCGTTGCGATCAAAGCCGCCGAGCACTTCCTGCTGTTTGAGTTGGGTCAGTTTTTTGGTATTCATGTTGTAATCGTACGTGGTGGAAGGCGTCGTCAACGACATATAGCCCACGCGCAGGACTTCGGTATCGAAATCCGGGTTCACATCCACATAAGCCATATAAGCGTCTTCCCCAAACGCGATATAGTGTTCGGGACTTCCGTTCCACGGGCGCACGCGCAACTGCGTGATGCCTTTGATGCGTTCGGAAAGCACGAGGTGGTCTTTAAAAATTTCCATGCCTTCCAGCAGGACATCGTCGCGGTGGGCGATCACTTCGGTCCAGTTTTCTTTGGTCGTTGCCGTTTCGGGCGTTGACATCAGGCGGAAGTTTTTCGCATCGAGGTTGGTGCGGAAGTAGAATTTGTCGCCATAATGGTCCATAAAATACTCCAATCCGCGTGTGCGGGGCTGAATGATCCGGAAGACTCCGTTGGGCTGGTTTGCGTCAAGCACCCGGTATTCAGTCGTCAGCGTCTGGAACGAAGCGATGACGATGTATTTTTTAGACTTCGTTTTGTATACGGCGGAGGCAAAGGTTTCGTCTGATTCGTGGAAGACCTCGACGTCCTTTGTAGCCGGGGTACCCAATTTGTGTTTGAAAACTTTGTAGGGCCGCAGCGAGGCGTCCTTGACCGAATAAAAAATGGTTTGGTTGTCGTTGGCCCATACTGCACCGCCGGAGGTGTTCGGGATGACGTCTTTCAACATTTTTCCCGTTTCTAAGTCTTTAAAACGGATGGTATAAATTCGGCGGCTGAGGGTGTCCTCGCCATAAGCCAGAATTTTGTTGTTGCTGCTGACCGCGCGACCGCCTACGGCATAGTATTTGTAAGGTTTGGCCAATTCGTTGACGTCCAGCATTACCTCTTCTTTTGCATCGAGGCTGCCTTTTTTGCGCGAATGAATGGCGTATTCTTTGCCCGTTTCGTAGCGGGTGAGGTAGAAGTAGCCATTGTCTTTGTACGGTACCGATTCGTCGTCCTGCTTGATCCGGCCTTTGATCTCTTCAAACAGCTTGCCCTGGAAGGCTTTTGTGTGGGAGGTCACCTGTTCGCGGTAAGCGTTTTCACTGTTCAGGTATGCAATGACGTCCGGGTTTTCCCGTTCTTTCAGCCAATAAAACTCATCTATCCGGGTATCCCCGTGCATGCTCAACTCCTTGGGTACAGCCTTAACGGTGGGCACAGGGAGGTTCATTTTTTCGTACATCATACTGGTAGCAGGTTGTGTTGAAGCAGCTTGTTGTTCCTGGTTGCTGCAAGCCGCAAAGAACGCCAAAACGAAGAACAACAACAAAGCTTTGGTGTTGCGATTGAAAGGGTGCAAATTTTGCATAACAGACAAAAATTTTGTTGTAAGAGCATGCTGATGAATTCTCTGGCATACCCCAAGGTGATTTGAATGCCGCCGATTGAAAAAACCGGCATCAAACTTACGCTTTGTTGACGAAGAATGAAGGATTAAATGGGGGTGATCTCGTGTCCCCCACATCCTTTTAAAATTGAAATAAAAGTTTACCTTTGGCGGCATCATGCGGGTAGGAACCTCTTATCGCCAAATCTGGAGTATTTCAGCGCCAATTATGATTGGTAGCGCTGCACAAAACCTTGTCGCGCTCACCGATAGTGTATTCCTTTACCACCGCAGCGAAGAAGATTTCGCTGCCATTGGATTCGTTGGCGTATTTTATTTAGTCATTGCCGCCATTGGCTTCGGATTTTCCCGGGGCGGTCAGATCATGATTGCCCGGCGTGCCGGTGAAGGAAGGCTCGGTGAGGTTGGACGCTGCTTCTATTCCATGCTGTATTTCGAGCTGGCCCTCGCCTTAGTGATGTTCCTCTTTATGCGTTATGGGTGCTACTACTTCTTTTCCCTGATCGTTGACTCGCCGGTCATTTTTGAAAAGAGTTTAGAATACCTGCACCACCGATCCTGGGGTGTCTTTTTTTCCTACGGCGGCGTGGCCATGATTGCGCTTTACACCGGGGTTGCCCGATCGTCTTTTATCATCATTGACACCCTCGTCCTTGCTGCCCTGAACATCATTTTGAATTATGGTTTTGTTTTTGGCAATATGGGATTCCCCGAAATGGGGATTGGCGGCGCTGCTTTGGCCAGCAGCATTTCTGAAGTGGTGGCTTTTGTGATTTTTGTTATTTACATTCTCTTTGACAAAAAAGCGCACGAATACAGCCTTTTCAAACTGCCCAATATAGACATGGCGCTCATCCGCCAGCAATATAGCTTAGCGTTTCCGATTGTGGTACAGGCTTTTGTGGGATTGGGCAGTTGGTTTTTCTTCTTTGGAATTGTGGAAAACCTGGGGCCGCGCGATTTGGCCATTACCAATTTAGTGCGCATGGTGTACCTCATTCTGTCTATTCCCTGTTGGGGGTTTGCATCCGGGGTGAATACGATGGTGAGCAACCTGATTGGCCAGCAGAAGCGGCAGGCGGTTGTGCCCATTATCCGGAAAACCGCGCTGTTGTGCTGGTTGGTGACTATGGCATTGAGTTTGCCTATTGTGATATTCCCTCAACAAATGCTTTATCCCTTGTTGGGCTCGCAGGACATGTCGCTGATCACGGATGCGCAGCCTATTTTTTACCTCTTGCTGGTTATTCTGACGACTTTTTCGTTCGGCGGGGTGCTGTTCAATGGACTTGCAGGAACGGGCGCTACCTATTACGGCCTCAAAATACAAACCGTTTGCGCCATCGGCTACTTAGTTTACATTTACATTGAAGTCAATTATACCTCCGGCGGTTTGTTCTGGGCCTGGGCTGCTGAAATTTTTTATTGGTTGGTGATGATTATTTTAACACTTAACTACTTGAATAAGAAACACTGGCATTTGTTGAAAGTATGATAGCCCCCTAACCCCCGAAGGGGGAATCATTGATGATAGATTAATGATGACATTGACAATGTGTCAGTGCCTACTCGTTTGATGTTTTTGGGTCGTGTCGTGTCCATCATCAATGATCAATCATGTAATTATCAATCATCAATAAAAAAAAACAAGTAATCATTGCTCTCGATGAATGATCATACTACAGAACCAATCATATCAGGGGAGAGGAGGCTTGTTTTTTCAACTCCATGAGCATCTCCTCCAGCGCGTCCGGCAACGTCGCAACGACCTGTGATTGCAGGTAATAAGGTTCCCGCAGCGCTAATTTTTCCTCAATAAAGCCAGGCAAAGTTTGCTCGTCAAGTCCTTTCAGGAGCGGGCGATGCGCCATTTCCGGGAGTAAGCGCCGGCAGAGTTCGTCAACCGGCGTTTGCAGGTAAACGGTGATGCCATACCGGTTCATCCATTCCATATTGTCGAAAAAACAAGGGGCGCCGCCGCCGCAGGCAATCATGGCCTGCCCGTATTCAATCATTTGGTGCAACGCTTCCCGTTCGATTTCCCGGAAAGCGGCTTCTCCGGACGCGTTAAAAATGGCCTGAATGGACTGGCCTTCCTGGGTCTCAATCCAGTTGTCGAGGTCAACAAAAGGAATCCCAAGCGCTTCGCTCAGGCGGCGGCCAGTGTAGCTTTTGCCACTGCCCATGAAGCCGGTAAGGAAAATTCGGAAGTTCAATTTAATGACTCTTTGCTTTGGTTATCAGGAAGTTTGGTGATAAAACTCCGTGTAAATAAGGGCACTTGCCACGAAGAATGTAGCGCCTATGCCTATGATTTTGGCAGAAAAAATCAGGAGTTCATTGGTCATAGCCAATTTGGTTTTTGTATTCCGCAAGGTAAAAAAATATTTCCTTCCAGTCAATAGCACATCAAATGCCTGTGACCATTTGCCGGGAAAGCCCTACCTTTGCTCCGATTTAATACTAAAACAGAAGCTACCATGTACATTCGAATGCTCTTTGCGCTGATGGTCCTGAGCATCTTTTCCTGCACCCCTGAAGGCGGCAACCCGGGTAAAAGCCTCGAAGAAATTCAATTAGAAGGCGCCTCCAATTCCGCTATTGTTCGCAACCCGGTCAGCGCCAACGCGCCAACGGATACGGTCAACGTTGCCAGAATTACTTTTGAAGAAACAGAATTCGATTTTGGCGATGTGGACGAAGGGGCCATTGTGGAACATGTGTTCCGTTTTAAGAATACAGGCAAAGTGCCTTTGTTGATCAGTGATGCCCGCTCCACTTGTGGCTGCACGGTGCCGGTTTGGCCGAAAGCGCCAATTGCGCCAGGCCAGGGCGGTGAGATCAGCGTGAAATTTGACACCAAAGGGAAAAGCAAAATGCAGAAAAAACCGGTCACCATCCTTGCCAACACCTATCCTGCTGCCACGATTGTGCAATTGGTTGGTGTTGTGCTCGGCTCAGACGCTAAGAACAACAAGCCTCAATAGTGTCTGTTTTTATAGTCCGATAGCTGCGTTATGTTTCGTCCCAAAAACGGGAGTTTACTAAGGTAAATGACCGATTTTGGGACGAAACATGCCTTGCTCTCGAACTCTAAAGAACAGACACTTGACTAAATGGAAAAGCACTCAGCAGCACCAAATTAAGTGACATTTTGAACAAATTCAGCAATTTACATAAACCAATTCTCAATGAGTACAAGTATTATTCTTCTTCAGAGCGGCGCCGGCGCAGGCATGCTCAATTTTGTTTTCATTGGCGTTATGCTGCTCATTTTCTGGTTGTTCTTCATTCGCCCACAGGCTAAAAAACAGCGCGAACAAGGCACCTTTATGGAAGGGCTCAAAGTAGAAGATGAAGTCGTTACCAGTGGCGGAATTTTGGGCAAAATTTACAAAATAGAAAACGATATCATTACGCTGGAGGTTAGCAACAAAACCTATATCCGCGTTACTAAAAACGTGATTTCCAAGGAGATGACGGACTGGTTGAAAACCACAACGGAAAAACTGATTATCAAATAAAATGGATGAATCAAAGGGAGTGAAAAAACTGCCTTCCGGGCAACCTGACGTCTTTGCGCAACTTCCAGACCATGTTTAAGCCGCTGGGAGCCACTTCCCGTTTCCGTTGGGACGATTTGCGCATCGGAAAAGACAGGGCTATCCTGATGATCTGCATCGGGATAGCCTTGCTCTTCTGGTTATTGGTCAAGCTTTCCCAGAATTTCCGCATGACCAAAGCGGTGTACATCAGCATCAGTACGCCCGTCAACAAAGCGCTTTCCACCCCGCCTCCAGGAAATGTAGCCGTGCAATTGCAGGGAACCGGGTGGCAATTGCTGGGCGAACACTTTTCTGGTAAGCAAATCCGGATTTCCTACGACGCCGGAGCGACCGATCAGGTTGTGATCAGCTCCGGGCAACTGCGGCAGGATATTCAGGCAAAGCTGTCTTCCAATACACTTAGGATCATTGACATCAATTTAGACCAGGTTGTGATTGAATTGGAAGACGAAGTCTATAAAAAAATTCCCGTTGCCCTCCAGTCTGATATTGACTTTGCCCCGGAGTATCAGTTGAAAGAACCCATCTATTTGCAGCCAGACAGCATTCTGATCAGCGGCCCTGTAACCCTGATTGGGAGTATTCAGGCCTGGCCAACAGATTCCCTGATTTTGTCTGACCTGAAACAAAGCACCCGACTTGAACTGGCTTTGCAACAACCGCCAAAAGGCATCCTCATTGAAACGCCAGCCGTTAAAGCCTTTATAGAGGTGGAAGCCTACACCGCCAAATCCTTGTTCATTCCGCTTTCCATCATCAATGCGCCGGATAGCGTTCGGGTGTTTCCGGACAAAATCAAACTGGAATGCACCGTAGGACTTAGTTTATATGAGGAAGTGGATGCGGCTGATTTCGTACTCGAAGTAGACATCGGAGGGGTGCGGCAGAAAGAGGGGAAAACGACGGTTCCCATTGTATTGAAACGCAGTCCGGACTTTGTGCGCAATATTCACTTCACCCCGCAAGCTGCCGAGTTTTTTATCTTCAAGGATTGAGCGCATGTACAAATTTCCCATGCTCTAAGTATATTTGTGGAAACTCAAGGCCGTGATTGCTCAAAAAAGTGTTCAGGAAATACTCGATACCGTTAAAGTGGAGGAAGTCATCCAGGACTTCGTCAACCTGCGCCGGCGTGGGGTCAACCTCATCGGGTTGTGTCCTTTTCACAACGAGAAGACGCCTTCCTTCAACGTTTCGCCTTCCAAAAACATTTTCAAGTGCTTTGGCTGCGGCAAAGGCGGTGACGCTGTACAGTTTCTCATTGAACACGAGCATTTTACGTTTTCTGAAGCCCTGCTCTATATTGCCAAAAAATACAACATCGAAGTAGAAGAAACCGTCGTTTCGCAGGAAGCGATGGCGGAAAAACAGCATTTCGAGAGTTTGTACATCGTCAACCAATTTGCCGCCGATTTTTATCAGAACGAGCTTTTTGAAACGGATCGCGGCAAAAGCATTGGCAAAAGTTATTTTAAAGAACGCGGCTTCCGGGATGAAACCATCCGCCATTTTGGCCTGGGTTTTGCGCCAAACCAGCCCGATGTGCTGACCACCAAAGCGGTGGGTATGGGCTACAACATCGAATTCCTGCGCAGCGTCGGATTAACCACGCAGTACGACCGGGACTTCTTTCGCGATCGCGTCATTTTTCCCATCCACAACCTTTCCGGAAAAATCATCGCTTTCGCGGGGCGCATCTTAGTCAAAGACGTCAAGGCGCCGAAGTACATCAATTCCCCGGAAACGGAGATTTACAACAAAAGCAAAACCCTTTACGGCGCTTTTTTTGCCAAAAGGGCCATCCGTCAGGAAGACGAATGCATTTTGGTGGAGGGCTATACCGATGTCATTTCGCTCCACCAATCGGGCATCGAAAACGTGGTGGCCTCTTCCGGCACCTCGCTGACGGTGGAACAAGCCCGCCTCATCCGACGCTATACGCCGAATGTAAAAATCCTGTACGATGGCGATTTTGCGGGCATCAAAGCGGCGCTGCGCGGGGTGGATATTTTGCTGGAACAGGACCTGAACGTCAGAATTGTCTTGCTGCCGGATGGGGAAGACCCGGATTCGTATTTGCAGCAGGCGGGTGTGGAAGCCTTTAAAACTTATATTTCGCAGACGGCGCAGGACTTCATCGCTTTCAAAGCAGACCTGCTGATGAAAGAAGCCGGGAACGATCCGGTCAAAAAGGCGCATGTCATCAAAGACATCATCAGCAGCATTGCCAAGATTCCAGATCCCATCAAACGCATGGTTTACGTGCGGGAATGCAGCCGCATTGCCCAGGTGAGCGAGCAGGTGCTGGTGAATGAGATGAACAAGCTCGTGATGCAGCAGGTCAATAAAGCGGTTGCAGAAAAAGGGATGCCGCCGCCGACCCCCGGAGAACTGGAAGCAGCAGGAATTACCCAACGGGAACCTGTGGAAGTGAAAGCTCCGGACGTTTTAGTGAGCGGAGACGAATTTCAGGAAAAAGACATTGCGCGCATCCTCGTGGTAGGCGGCAACGAATGGTTGGACGAATCGAAGCAAGTCAGTGTTGCACAATACATTGTCAGCAACATCGAAGAAGTACTCGATCATTTTGACAACGCCCTGTACGGACGCATTGTACGCGAAGTCTGGGCTTTGGTGGCCGCTAAAAAACCGGCTACGCAGCAGTTTTTTCTCCAGCACGAAGACGCAGACATCAAAAATTTTGCCCTGGGCGCGCTCACATCTCCTTACGAATACAGCGAAAACTGGGAAAAAAAGTGGGACATCCACCTGCGCTGGCAAAAGTCGCCGGAAACCAATTTTGAAGACGACAGCCGGCAGGCGCTTGTCCGTTTTAAGATGCGGAAGATCGAAAAAGTGTTGTTGGAAAACCGCCAGAAAATAAAAGAACTCAGCGACGCCGGAGCGCACGAACAGGTGATTGCTTACATGAAGGTATTGCAAAAACTGCTCGTGATGCGCAGTGAATTGGCCGCGCAGACGGGGGCGGTGGTGTTGAAGTGATCAGGAACGAGTACTAACTTCTTCTAATACCCCGATCAAAGCCCGAATATCTGTTTCTGTATTGTATACATGCGGCGACACCCGGATTGAACTCCCCCTAAGTGATACAAAAATGTTATTTTGTTGAAATGCCGCCAACAAATTTGACCGATCGAGGCCATCAGGCAGGGAAAATCCAAAAAGATGACCCGCCCGGTAACTTTCCACTTCAACGCCAAACCCGTTTTTGATCAAAAAATCCAGTAAAGGTGTGGTCAGTTGCCGGCAGTACTGCTGGATATTGCCTACGCCCCATGCCGCAATTTGATCCAACGCGGCGTGCAGCATGGGCAGGAGGATAAAATTGCTGGATTCGCCCACCTGGTAGCGGGCCGCGCCTGGTTTATAATCGTCCACATAATTGGTCAAGCCCGCAAAGTTTTCGGCATTGGTTCGGTTGAGCCAGGATTCCTCAATCGGGACGCCATGATTAAAAATTGGACTGTACCAGGCCAGGCCAATCGAATAAGGCCCAAGCAGCCATTTGTAAGCGGCACAGACTAAGGCATCTATTTGAAAGGCAGCTACATCTATCGGTAGTGCGCCAACTGATTGAGTGCCATCTACGATAAACAGGGCGCCTACAGCCTTGCAACGTGCACCGATTTTTCCCAGGTCAAACAACGTTCCATTCGTCCAGTGAATCGAAGAAATGACCACTGCGGCAGTATCCGGATTAATTGCTTCCAATAATAGCTCGTTCCAGATTTTTCCTTTTTCGGGACTTGACTCCGGCGGAGGAATGACAATTAAGTCTTTCCCAAACCTGGTACACCAGCTTTTTAAGGGGTAATAGTCGCTTGGAAATTCTTCTGAAACGGTGATGGCATGGGTTCCGTTATTTAGGGGAATGTTGGAAATGGCGGATTGCAGGCCGTAAGAAGCCGAGGGAATGATCGCAACCTGAGCTGGGTGACCGTTGACCAATTGGCCGAATTTTGCCCGAACGGTTTCTGCTTCAGCGAAAAAATCTTCCTGCCGGATTTTGGCCGGATTTCTCTTTTTCTGCATGCCTGCAATACCGGCTTCCTCTACGCCTTTGAGCAATGGCGACATGTAGGCGCAGTTCAAATAATGTCCATCTTCGGGCAACTGGAATAAGTGTTTTTGTGGCAACATTGGTCTTGCGATTTTCACCACATATATACCTAAAATTTTTAGATCTTGACCGCCTTGGCTGTGTAGGTTTGCCTTATCTTTGAACATGCCGTTTTCAAGCGCTATTCCAGTTTTGTTAAAAAATCGGCAAAATGGCTGACACCTTTATTAAGAGCCGTTTATTAAGCATCTCACTCATTTTTAATGCTGAGCTGGTATGATATTTAAACTGATTTTTCCCCTGGCGTTTCTCTTTCTGCTGAATGCCTCCTGCAACAAAGTTATTGAAGAAGTGCCTTTACCGCCGTTTGATGTCTTCCCGAATCCTTGTAAAGACCAGGTTTTTATTATCACCAATAATATTTTTTTTGCAGGTGATTCAGTTGCAATCAGGCTATTGTATGGCAATGAAACCCTGTTTGAAAACACAGTACTTGCTCCGGGCAGCTTTAACCTTGACATGCGCGACAGGGCAGCCGGAGTGTACCATGTGGAGGTGACCGGGAAAGGTCAAACGTTTGTCGCTCCTGTTCTAAAAGTAGACTAACCATGCGTAAGTTATTGCCAACCATTTTTTTATGCGCTATGACTGCTTCGACACTCAATGCGCAAACCTGGACCGTTTACCTCAGTGGTAACGAATATTACCCGCTTAACAGTGAAAATAAAAGCCAATATCCGATCCTCTGGTATACTTCGCAAGATGGCCGGGGGGTGTTGTTGGGCGGTTTTGGAGCCGGTGTTTCTTATGAAAAGCAATACAAGCCGACCTTTTCGCTCAAGTACCAGGCCAATCTGCAACGGTCTGTTTTCTACGACGAGCCTTATTTTGCGACGGATGAGAATGGCCAAATTTTGGGAGCATTGATTGGCATCAATACCCACTACAACGCTACAACCCTCTGTATACCCAGGTATCATCTTGGAAAATGGACCCTTGGCCTGGGGCTGGGGAGCAGGGTGAATGTATATGCCCAGGTAGATTATGGCGAGGCAGTGGTCAACGGGGAGGTGGAAGACCTTAAGCTCAGGAGCAAGGCCATGTCTCCCTTGGTACTGACTTTGCCCTTGGAGGTTTCTTTCCAGCCCTGGACTCGATGGGTGGTTAATTGCAGGGCAGAACTCGGGGTTACGCGATCTTCCCGGTTATCGGGTTATGACTCCGAACGTGGGTTGTCGGCTGTTCTTGAAGCAGGGTATCGGTTTCTTGGGGAGTAATTATACCAAATCTTATGTCTGATCCGGTTCTGTCTCCGATGATTGCTTTTTTAGCAAAAATCAGCCCATTGTCTCCGGCTGCGGTTGAAGCATTGCAAGCGTGTATTCACGCGCGGCCATGTTTGCAAAACGAAGAATTGTTGCGTATTGGCCAGATCGCGAGAAACATATACTTTATTCAAAAAGGGTTCGCCAGGGTTTACTACGATCGCGACGGCATGGATGTAACGGATTATTTTGCAATGGAAGGGCAGTTTGTTGGCGCCGTCGCCAGTTTGTTCACCGGGCAGCCTTCCCATAAGGCCATTCAATTGGTCGAAGATGCCGACGTCTGGTATATAGCCGCTGCGGATTTTGAACAATGTTGTACCCTTTACCACGATATAGAGAGGGTGGGGCGGAGGTTGGCCGTTTTCGCAATGCTTGAAGAACAACAGCGGATCGAAGACATCCGATTTCTATCAGCGAGAGAACGGTATGTCGCTCTGGAAAAAAAATATCCCGGCATCAGTAACCGGTGCCCGTTAAAACACATTGCTTCCTATCTTGGCATTACTCAGGTAAGTTTGAGCCGCATTCGCGCCGGGGTTCAATAATTTCAGGCTTTACAATGCTTTTTAACATATGTAAAAGCCGAACCCGTTTTTCCCTCCCAACTTTGCAGCGAATTAAATTTAAATTAAATTATGAAAGTTGGAATCTCAGGTGCAGGCATTGCCGGACTCACCGCTGCCATTGCGCTACAACAAGCTGGAATTGCCTACACGCTTTATGAAGCCGCTTCAGAAATTAAACCTGTCGGCGCGGGGATTGCCCTGGCTGGCAATGCCATCAAGGCATTCAAAAAACTAGGTATTGAAGAAGCAATCATGTCAAAAGGCAGGTTGCTGGATGCATTTGTCATCAACGATCCAACCGGAAAATTGATCTCCAAAACGGATAGCCGTTCGGTCGGCTTGAAATATGGGGCAGACAACTTTACCATCCACAGGGCCGATTTGCACGAGGCATTATTGGCTTTTGTCAACAAAAAAAACCTGCGGATCAATAAGCGCTGTATCAATTTTGAAGAAAACGGAAACCGGCTGGTTTTGCATTTCGCGGATGGCAGCACGGACGAAGTAGATTATTTGCTAGCCTGCGACGGCATCCATTCGCCAATCCGGAAAAAGTTGTTGCCCCAAGCATCACCCCGTTACGCCCAATACACCTGCTGGCGCGCAGTGGTTGAAATGCCACATTTGGAACTGAATGAAGCTTCTGAAACCTGGGGCACCACTGGTCGATTTGGCATTGTTCCGCTCAATAAAAATCAGGTCTACTGGTTTGCCTGCATCCCCGCAAAAGCACAGGATCCAGTTTTGAAAAATTACACATCAACAGACTTGCTCCGGCATTTTGACGGGTTTCATGCGCCTATTCCCGAAATCCTGCTCCATACCCGCACGGAGCAACTGATCCATGGCGATATCTGCGATTTGAAGCCCCTGAATCGGTTCGCTTTCGGTAAAATTCTGTTGATGGGCGATGCTGCCCATGCAACCACGCCCAATATGGGGCAGGGTGCTTGCCAGGCGATAGAAGATGCCGCGGTACTGGCATCGGAACTGGAGCATAACCATGCTTCTTTTGAGAACCTGTTTTTAGCTTTTGAGAAGAGGAGATTGGAAAGGACAAGCAGTATTATTGTTCGGTCGCACAAGATTGGGCAGGTGGCGCAAATTCAGAATGCCTGGCTGGCGGCCGTTCGGAATTTTGTGCTTAGGGCATTACCTGAGGAGGTGAATGAAAAAGGATTGAAAAGTATTTTAAACGTGGAGTTTTAGAGCATGTACCAAAGCGAATATGTCCTGATGATAAAATCAAACTTCCCGGATTTGGTTTGAGTAATTTTATCGGGTTTCAGATGGCCTCTGTCTAAACAAGTATTCTATCCCGAAATTTCGCCTTACTTTTGGCAAACACAGACCAACTTTTCATGACTTCATCTTCCTTTTTCAAAACCTGTTGCTGGCTGCTCGTTGCATGGCTGAGCGTCGGCAGCCTTTATGCTCAGGATTTCGTTTACACGGTTGAAGAAGTACCCAACCCGAAAAACGGAGGTAATGGCTATGTCAGCGACAACAACCATTTACTTTCTGAAGACGCCGTTACTCAAATCAATTTGCTGCTGGCGCAGATGGAAAACAAATCCACTGCCCAAATGGCCGTAGTGGTCGTGCCCAGCATTGGCGAAGAAGTGCCGAAAGATTTTGCCACCCGGCTGTTTCAACACTGGGGGATCGGGCAAAAAGGCGCCGATAACGGGTTGCTGCTGCTCATCGTCACCGACCAGCGCCGCGCAGAATTTGAAACGGGCTATGGACTAGAGGGGTTATTGCCGGACATCGTCTGCCTGCGTATCCTGCTAGAAGAGTTGGTGCCGCGTTTTCAGCAGCAGGACTACGATGGTGGTGTCATAGGCGCTGTGCAGCGGGTAAAAAACCTCCTCGAAGACCCGGAAGCGCTGGCGGAACTACGCGCCTCGCTTGATCCCACCCGCGGCTGGCCCAGGGTGATGGGCGAACGCATCCCCCCTCCGATTTACTGGTATGCGATCGTGGCCTTGTTTTTTGGCCTCGGCGTCGTGGTCTGGATGCTGATCAACCTCCTGAATAAAGAAGAGCTTTACGATAAATACCGCCATATTCGGTTCGCGAAATCCTGGGTTTTTATTATCCTGTTTCCCATTCCCTACATCTTGCTTTATTTCGTTTTAAAAGGCGTCTTAAACCGCCTGCGCAACCAGCGCCGGTTCAGCAAAGTCAATGGCCTGCCGATGCACAAATTGACGGAAGCCGAAGATGACGCCTATCTGGAAAAGGGCCAGGTCACCGAGGAGATCCTGGGTAGTGTTGACTACGACGTGTGGGTGACGGATGATGGCAGCGATGTTTTGGTGCTGAGTTACGCAAAAACTTTTTCCAAATACCAGCCTTGTCCGGAGTGCAAATTTCGCACCTACCACAAAGCCAGTTCTACCGTGCTGCAACATGCGACTTACAGTTCTTCGGGCAGCATGGAAGTGATCCACGAGTGCAAAAACTGCAATTACCGAAAGCGCAAACTTGTGGTCATTCCGATGAAAACCCATTCTTCCTCGGGCGGGGGCTCTGGTGGTGGCGGTGGCGGCAGTTGGGGCGGGGGTTCCTCGGGTGG
>JALHRK010000064.1 GCA_022841505.1 Saprospiraceae bacterium
TGAGTTGTACGGTGAATTGGAGGTGGAAGTTTTTGAGAAAAATGCTATTGGTAGGGCTTTCTATGCAAAATATGGTTTCGTGCAAATAAAAAGATATTTTCATGCAGAAAGCAATAATGACGTGTTAAGACTGATCTGCAAGAACAGAAGTGCCTGCGTAAAAAAATACAGGCTATGAATCAGATATTTTTTTACTTTTGTTCAAGCGCTCGAAAAGCGCGTAAATTGAAGTATACGCGATCAGCCTAAGTGACTGTTGTAAGGATTTAACAACTCAATTCTATACTAAAATGACCTTAGCGGATTTAGGATACAATGATAAAATTGAAAAATCAAGGATTGAACACGGCCTTGAGGATTTCGAGATAGGCAGAGTGGTTTCAGAGCATAAAGAACGATATATTATTAAGACCATAAATGGAGAATTTGAAGCGGAGATAACTGGCAACATGCGTTTCACTGCCAGGAAACGCGAAGATTTCCCAGCAGTGGGCGATTGGGTTGCCCTTACCACGTATGAACTTGGTTTTGCAATCATTCACAAGATACTGCCGAGATTTTCAATCCTTCAACGTCAGGCAGTTGGTGAATATGGTGCGGTTCAAATTATTGCAACAAACATTGATTATGCCTTTTTAGTGCAAGCTGCTGACCGAGATTTCAATATCAATCGACTGGAAAGATACCTTACTATCTGTAATTCATCTAAAGTTAAGCCAATAATTATACTAACCAAAACCGATTTAATTGATGAACTTCAGCTTAATGAAATTTTGAATAGTATAAAAACCAGGATTGCAAATGTTCCTGTTTTCCCAATCAGTAATGAAACAAAGAAAGGATACGAAGTAATAAATAGCATAATTGAAAAAGGAAAAACTTATTGTATGCTTGGATCGTCTGGAGTTGGAAAATCCTCGCTGTTAAATAATCTTTCTGGTAAAACGTTAATGAAAACGGATGCAATAAGTCAAAGCACGAACAAAGGAAAACACGTAACAAGCCATAGAGCATTAATCATGCTTGAAAATGGAGGAATCCTGATTGATAATCCAGGAATGCGGGAAGTGGGTATTGCAGACGCCGCTAGTGGATTGGAAACTACTTTTGATAGGATTGTCAGTCTTGCTAAGCATTGCAAATTCAAAGATTGTACGCATACCCTTGAGAATGGCTGTTCCATTCTTGAAGCCGTTGATAAAGGAGAAATAGACAAAGCATCCTACGAAAATTATCTTAAAATGCAAAGAGAGAAAGTACATTTTGAATCCACAATTGAAGAGAAACGAAAAAGAGATAAAGAATTTGGGAAAATGGTTAAGAATTACAAAAAGGATATCAATAAAAAAAAATGAAGTTCTAATAAAAACCGCTTCTTTTACTGTTGACTATAGAAAAGTAAAACAATACCTCGACGCGTTGGAAGCACAGAAGACCATTGGATATGCAGAACCTTGTTTAGCGGACGGACACAGGCTATGAAATATTTTTTTACTTTTGTCTAAGCGCTCCAAAAGCACCTGCATTGAAGTCCCAGCCGCAATGCCTGGACGATGAGCCAAACTATGTCGAACTGACAAAAACAAGTATACCTTAACTCGCAATGACAATAACAATAATCATAACATTTTGCGTCCTCCTACTCATTGCCTACGTGTTCGACCTGACCTCTTCCAGGACAAAAATTCCTTCGGTAATTCTTTTGTTGCTTTTGGGTTGGGGAGTCAGGCAATTGACGGTATGGTTTGGCTTTCAATTGCCCGACTTCTCTCCTGTTCTGCCCGTATTAGGGACGGTAGGACTTATTCTGATTGTACTGGAAGGTTCATTAGAACTGGAACTCAACAAATCTAAATTAAGATTGATCAGGAAATCTTTCTTTGGTGCTTTGCTTCCAATGATTGCGCTGGCATTTCTGCTTGCATTTGCATTTCGGTATTTCGGTGACTTCAGTCTTAAAGATAGTTTGATTAATGCTATTCCATTTTGCGTAATCAGCAGTGCGATTGCCATTCCAAGCGTTAGAAATCTTTCTTCCTACGACAAAGAGTTTGTGATTTACGAAAGCAGTTTATCCGATATTTTGGGTGTTCTCCTTTTTAACTTTCTTGCATACAATGCAATAATTGATACGAATTCATACGGAGAATTTGCTTTGCAACTCTTAATCATTGCGGTCGTTTCTTTCATCGCAACCATTGGACTTTCCTTTCTCCTCAGCAAAATTGATCATCACATCAAGTTTGTTCCAATCATTTTGTTGGTTGTTTTAATTTATGCAGTTTCAAAAGTCTATCATTTGCCGGGATTGATCTTTATTTTACTGTTTGGATTGTCAATTGGGAACCTTGACGAGTTGAAAAAAATTAAGTGGATTGAAAGATTCAAACCAGAGGAGCTGAACCAAGAGGTAAATAAATTCAAAGAGCTGACAATTGAAGGAGCATTTTTAGTCAGAGCATTATTCTTTATCCTATTCGGCTATTTAATCGAAGCAGCCGAAGTATTGAATCCTGCCACTTTTCTTTGGGCTTTGGGGATTGTGTTTTTCATTTTCGCCTTTCGGGCAATCCAGCTTAAACTTTCAAAACTCTCTTTACGGTCTTTATTATTTGTTGCACCGAGGGGATTAATTACCATTTTACTTTTTCTATCTATTGATCCTACACAAAGCATTTCACTTGTAAATAAATCATTGATCATTCAGGTAATTATTTTGACCGCTTTGCTTATGATGATTGGACTGATGACAAATAACCCTGAAGAAAATGATAAAAAACCTGACGATGGAAGTATACCTATTGACGGTTAGTGGTCATTGCAAACAACCATAAAAAAAATTGAACCATTATGTCGTTTCAAGCATACATTGACAACATTAAAGCTAAAACAGGCAAAAGCCCTGACGACTTTAAGAAACTTGCAGAAGAAAAGGGGTTCTTAGAAAATGGACAACTTTTAAAAACTGTAAAAGCGACCGAAATTACAAATTGGCTCAAAGACGAATTTGGACTAGGGCACGGACATGCTATGGCAATTTACGCAACATTCAAAGGAAAAACTGAATGAGCATTAACCCGTGGAAAAAATTACCCAAATAAAGGTTTCTCCCCGTTTCCACTTCTTTGTGCATCACCCGGAAGGGGCATTGGGGGATTTTGTGTCCATGATTTGGGCAAGCGAAGGCGTGCCCCCATTTGCCCAGGAGCGTATTGTACCGGATGGCGCCAATATCCTGGTGTTTAATTTTAGCAATCCGATTGCTTTGGGTAGCAACACATTATTTACAAACACGCTTTTCGCTGGTGTCACTTCGGAATACAAAACCCTGGACTACCAACCCGATCAGGTCAGCCATGTGCAAGCAGGCGTAGTTTTTAAGCCCGGGGGCGCCTACCCGTTTATTCAGCAGCCGCTTATTGAATTTAAGAATACCGTTGTCGAAACTTCGGCATTCGGCGATTGCTATTTTGATGCCGTTTACGAACAGTTGGGTGAAATAAGGGATTCAAAAAGCCGCGTCATCCGGTTGGCGCAAATGATGGCTGACCGGTTAAAAAAGAATTCTAGTGACACCCTTGCGCCCCAATTGATCAATTTGATCCGCAGGCATCCGGAGATAAGTATTGAAGCGCTGACGCAGAAGACCGGGTATAGTCAACAGCATTTGAATCGTTTGCTGGGAAAATTTGCCGGCATGAACGCCAAAGGGTTCCAAAAAATATTCAGGCTCAACCAGGCCATGCAAGCTGTGCAAAAAATGGACGACGAAGAAATCCTCACCAATATCACCTATGACCTGGGCTATTTCGATCAGGCCCATTTTATCCACGAGTTTAAAGAGATGACCGGCATGACCCCCAGAGCGTACCAGCTCATCAGACATTCTGGCCCCAATAGGATTATATTTCTGTAAGCGCATTCCAAACATGCGCTTCTGACAGGCATGTTCAGTTTTTACAATTTTTGATGCGGAGTGTGGCCCAACTTTGTGCCATCAAAAAAACTCAACATCATGAAAAAGAAAATCATGTTTTTATTTGCCATCATTGTTGCTTATTTTGTCCTTGGAGGAATCTTGTTTAACCACGTCTTCAAACCGGCCAAGCCTGATTTTTCTGTATTTTTCAAAGAACACCGTCATTTTGGAAGCCACGTGGAAGGGTTTAGCCAGGAAATCAAAAAAGTGGAAAACGATTGGGTTTATTGCCGCGTAGAAATGCAGGCATTTGCTGCAGGGCCTCCCGAGCATATCCACGAAAGTTTTGACGAATTGTTCAGGGTAGAAAAAGGTACGGCTACCATGATGGTCAATGGCGAGAAAAAAATATTGAAGGCGGGCGAAAGCATCCTGATCCCGAAAGGTACGCCTCATAAGCCGTTCAATGAAACCAACGAGGTCGTTATTTTGGAGGATCCTACAAACCAAACCCCCTCGATGCCTGCCTGTTTTGCGTATGGGTTGTCGGCTTTATATCCGGAAATGGATGAAATTGGAGATGTGAAATCACCTAAAAACCTGCTTGCATTGGCCGCTCAGGGCAATGGTTTTGACACCTGGTCGAGCGATCTGCCCATTCCTGCTCAAAAAGTCCTTCGCTGGTTGTTGGGCCCAACGGCCCGATGGATGGGTTATGGGAAATAGAAAAATCCTGTTGTTAATTGATTTACAGGGATTTTCACAGCTAAACATGAGCCATCCCGGATTTTTTGGGAGGGCTCGTGCTATTTCTGGGATAAATGGTACCCTGTGGGTGCAGCGCACCCGGAATATTTGTAACCCCATCAAAATAGATGCATTCAGGTGCAGCGCACCGTAACAATGTTTCCCGACATTGCGGTGCGCTGCACCCCCGCTTTACGGGGCAGGCTTCGCTACCCTTTATGCCCGTGGTTATACAAAGATCAGGGGTGCGCTACACATAAACCACAAAATTCGGGATGTTTCATGTTTACTCCGCGAGACGCTTTGCTGTCAGTTATGCGGTGTAATCCATGAGCCAAGTGGTTTGTTGTCACGTCCGGATATTTTCTTTATTTTTGTTCATGCGCTAGGTAAGCGTGCATATTGAAGATTTAACAGCAAGCCCTATGACAGAATTTCATTGTTGGACAGTTATTCGATATCATTCTTATGAGACCAATCTCAAAATTTTTGTAATGAAAAAAGGCAAAATGACAGAAACAATGGATCAATTATTTTCTCCGCGAATCCCGACAATTGAGGACCAGAATAATTTAACAAGGGACTAAAATACCATCCGTCGCAAATCTGCCAGATCGTTAGCTGTTATTATAACACGAAATAAAATGGAATCAAAGCACATCCAAACCTTGCACCCTCAACCAGGGAAGACCAATAAAAAAATCTCTCTGGAAAAGTATGAATTCATAAAAGTAAATATTTTAACCATATTGAGCGAAGGTGAATTGACACATACTGAATTGATGGAAGCACTATACTCAAAGGTAAAAGATAATTTCGAAGGTGGTGTTCAGTGGTATGGAGAAACCGTAAAACTTGATTTAGAAGCAAGGGAAATAATTGAACGGACTAAATCAAAACCTGAAAAATATAAATTGAAAGCAATGGGCAGCTAACATATGCCTTGAAACCGGGAAACATACAACCAATTTAAAAGCACCCGATACCAGCCTCTTTTAGATTTGATGGAATTGTTTTCCGAAAATCATAAAAAAATTGCGTAGATAATAGGATGCAGCACAAGGAAGCGTAACGAGTGTCTTACAAAAACTTACTCCCCAACACTTTAAATTAATAGAAACTTAATCTCCCCTTAACGATGGACTTACGATTAAAACGTTTCTTGTGGAGAAACAGTCCACAGTATGCGATTTTGGCTCCTCTTAATTATCATCTTTTTTCTTAATCAGTCTTGCGGCAAGCAAGCAAATGTGTTGAAAATAAAGGGTTCTGACACAGAGGTAAATATTTCTGTGCTCTTAGCAGAAGCTTACTTTTCGCAGAATCGCCATACCCCTTTATCTGTTTCCGGAGGCGGCTCGGGGTTGGGCATTGCGTCCCTGATGAATGGTTTAGCAGATATTGCCAATTCTTCCCGTCCGATGAATTCCGAAGAAGAAGCGCTTTTCAAAGCAAAAAACATAGACATCATTCCTTATGTGTTCGCGTATGATGCTTTGGCGATTATTACGCACCCCTCCGTATTGACGGATTCGCTTTCTATTGAGGCAATTAAGCAGATTTTTAAAGGAGATATAACCGATTGGCAACAATTGGGTTTAGAAAAAATGCCTTTAACGGTGTATGGCAGGCAAAATAATTCAGGAACGCATGATTATTTAAAAAAGAAATTAGGCATTGAATTTTCGCTCCACGCAAAAGAAATGAACGGCAACGCTCAAATCATTGAAGCGGTAAAAGTGGATAAAGGCGGTATTGGCTATGTAGGAGCAGGATATGTCCTTAAAAATGGCAAACAAGCCGATACGGGGATTAAAATTCTGAAAGTTTATACGCCTTCATCGAAAGCCTGCTCGCCCTTAGATTATGATGCGGTTATGAGCCAGCAATACTATTTTCAACGTCCGCTTTTTCAATACATTTTGAAATCGTCTTATGAGAAGGCAAAACCGATTTTAGCTTTTGAGCGCAGCGAAACAGGGCAAAAAATCATTGTCAGCAACGGATATTTTCCGATAAAAAAATAAAAACCGATATGAACAACAGACTGAGGGTCAGGATAGATAAAGTATTTAAAGTTGTCTTTCGCATCGCAGGTTTTGCTTGTATCGCTATTTTAGTAAGTATATTTATGATGCTGCTCTACAACACGGTAGCTTTTTTTTCACAAATAAAACCGCTTGATTTTATTACCGATACGCAGTGGAATCCCAGTCGTCATTTTGGCTTATTGCCGCTTTTGGCAAGCACGCTTTTGGTAACTTTGGGCGCCATGGCCATAGCCATCCCGTTAGGAATCGGAACCGCCTTGTTTATCTCGGAATACGCCACAGGTTTTGTCAAAAATATGTTGAAACCGGCTGTTGAAATGCTGTCAGCGATTCCCTCCGTTGTAATTGGTTTTTTGGGTATTGTGGTAATAAGTCCGGGCATTTCAAATTTATTCGGTTTGAGCAATGGTTTAAATGCTTTAAACGGGGCAATTTTGTTAGCAATTATGGCATTGCCCACGATTATAACGGTTGCGGAAGATGCAATTCATGCGGTACCGATGACCGTCAAAGAAGCTTCTTATGGTTTGGGCGCTACAAAGTGGGCCACGGTGAAAAACATCGTTTTACCTGCTGCGTATCCGGGTATTATTGCGGCGATTATGCTGGGCATGGGCCGGGCGATAGGAGAAACCATGACGGTTTTGATGGCAACCGGCAATTCATTGGCGTTTCCAACAGGTTTTTTCAGTTCTATACGCACCATTACCGCAACGATTGCGATTGAAATGGGCGAAGTACCGTTTCAAACCACGCATTATTACGGGTTGTTTGCACTGGCATTGATTCTGTTTTTGATTACCATGGCAGTGAATGTATTGGCAGAAAGAATGGTGAACCGCATTAGAAAATTTCAATGAAATATGAATTTTAAAGCCATTTTCAAAGAAAACCCACTGCCGGCTACAATGCTGCTGTTTTGTACGCTTCTGGTATGCACCTTTTTATTTTTGATTTTAGGTGAAATATTTTCAAAAGGACTGAGTGCCCTGTCGTGGTCTTTTATTTTTGACGCCCCCAAAAATGGAATGACGAAAGGGGGCATCTTGCCCGCTATTGTCGGCACGCTGCTATTGACCTTGATTACAACCCTGGCTTCCTTACCCATTGGCATTGCTTGTGCCATTTATCTGAGTGAATATGCCAAAAATAATACGACTACGCAAATCATACGTGCCGCAATCCGCAATTTGGCGGGTGTGCCGTCCATTATTTATGGGTTGTTTGGCCTGGCATTGTTTGTTCAGGGTTTACAATTGGGTACGTCTATTTTATCTGCGGGTCTCACTTTAGGTTTATTGTCGTTGCCCTATATTATCACAACAACCGAAGAAGCGCTGAAAACGGTTCCGCAATCCATGCGGGAAGGCGCTTTGGCTTTGGGTGCAACCCAATTTGAAACCATCAGAGATATCGTTTTACCTGCTTCCATTCCGGGCATTGCCACCGGGGTTATTTTAAGCCTTTCGCGCGCTGCGGGTGAAACGGCGCCAATTTTATTTACAGGCGCCGCCTTTTATGTGACCGGGTTGCCGGGCAATTTGTTTCAGGAATTTATGGCATTGCCCTATCATTTATACATGCTTACCACGCAACATCAATCCATTGCAACGGTGCGCCCCTTAGCTTATGGCACGGCTGCGGTGCTGATTATATTGGTATTTATGCTCAACATCGTGGCTTTTATGATCCGGAATAAATTCAGAAAACAATTGAAATAAATCATGGTGCAAGCTGCATTAGTAAAAACAAAGCCGGTTATTGAGATTTCGGATCTCAATTTATATTTTGGGGAAAAACAGGTTTTGAAAAACATTCAATTAACTATTCCCCAAAAAATGGTGACTGCTATGATTGGCCCTTCGGGTTGTGGCAAATCTACGCTGCTGCGAACGCTCAACCGCTTGCACGATTTATCGCCTGACGCCCGCATCACCGGCAAAGTGACGATTGACGGACAGGATATTTTTCACAAAAACACCTTAGTCAATAAGTTGCGTAAAAAGGTCGGCATGGTCTTTCAGAAACCCAATCCGTTTCCAAAAAGCATTTATGACAATGTCGCCTATGGCTTGCAAATTAATGGCTTCCCGAAGGATAAAATACCGCAAATGGTAGAAGAATCGCTTCGCAAAAGCTATATCTTTGACGAAGTGAAAGACAAACTGCAAGAACCTGCAACTCGGCTTTCAGGTGGTCAGCAACAGCGTTTGTGTATCGCACGCACCATTGCTGTCAAACCAGAAATAATTTTAATGGACGAGCCTTGCTCTGCCCTCGATCCGCTCAGTACCTTGAAGATTGAGGAGTTGATTCTGGAGTTAAAAAATGACTATACGATTGTTATTGTCACGCACAATATGCAACAAGCGGCGCGGGTTTCCGACTTCACCGCTTTTATGTATTTAGGCGAGCTGATTGAGTTTGATGAAACCCATAAGATTTTCAACAATCCTGAAAAACAATTGACAGAGAATTATATTAAAGGGCATTTTGGTTAAAAAAATGACATGCATTGGAACCCGGAAACATACAATCAATTTAAAAACTTGTTCAGGGAAGTCAGTAAGGCCGAGCCTGTTTTACATAAATCTTCCGACTGCCCCTATCTAATTTAAACTCAATATCCATAGCAAAATCAAAAAAATCGGTGCCTAATGCCATCCGGTCGCCGGCATGATAAAAATGCTTTTTGATTGCATATAGATATGAAGCCAGCAATTGGATTTCATCCATACGGAGCAATGGTTGAAAATCATTCAGGGAAGAATGCGAAATATAATCCACGGCAACTGTTCCGCTTCCAGGGTTGAGGATTGAATAGTTGACCAGGAATTGTTCCGGGGTGGCCTGGTTTTCGGGCAAAACAACGCTGTGCTCCCCTTTTTGAATATTAACGGTACAGGCTGGATATCCATCACGGTATAAATGCCGGGTTATGGCAACGCCGTTGGCTTCCTCCGTTCCGAAAGCCCTGTGCACCAAAATACCCATTGCCAGATTCGATTGATCAATGTGCGCATGCATGCGCTCTTCGAAGGCGCGCAACGACCACAGACTTGCCCATACTTTTTTGATGGCTTTTTCAATGCTTTTATCTGGATTGACCAAACTTCCGGTCTTGGAAGCATATAACCCCGCCCCTGTAAATCCAGCAATATCCTCCGCATTCGTAGAAGAACGGAACCTGAAATCCGTATAGTTGCTGGATTTTAATTTATTCGTCACCATGCGCAGCAGGTCGCGATGTACCGGTTTTGCCAGGATACTGTCCTGAAGCGCCTTTAAATACTTGTCTAACAACTTTCTGTTGTTGAAAATGCTATCACTTTGTAATACCTCGTCTATTTGCTGCTGGAGTTGGTGTTGGGTAATATGTTGCTGGTAATAATAAAACGGGATGGCAAAAGCCGCCTCGGGAATGGGTATTTTGGTGAGATCGGGCAGCCTGATTTTATCCAGTTCGCCGAAATTTGCTGCTTTGGCGCCTACGGTTGCCACACTGTTCCGGTTAATTTTTTGAATGTCCAGCAGGGCCTTTTCCTGCAGGTCGCACTTCAGTTTCCGGGTTGGATGATTGCGCTTCCCTTCCCAGAAGGCCTGCGCCACTTCTAAGGCAGCTTCTTTCAGGTAAAAAGTATCCGGCAGTACCTCGTAACAAACCAGTTTACCGACGAGTTTTTGAATATTGGCATCCTCCCACGCTCCTTTGTACGCACAATTCGGCGTTTTTCTGTTGTGGGATAAAATATTGATGTGTGCCAAAGGCGTCTGAAAAGCCGTGGTCAGAATGCCCTGGCAGAAGGGCATGTCTTTGGGCAAAAAATCTGTGAGAATAATGTCACGACTCGAAAAAGGATGCACGTCAAAATCATTTTTACCCACTTTTTGCAAATAACCAAAAGATCTTTCCAGTACCATAGCCTGGTACTGTTGCTTTCCGAAAAGTTGGTCTATGGTAATCAGACGAGTAGCATCCACACCGGGTAAGGGTTCCCTCCTATTGGCATTGGAAACCAGGAATAATTTATCTTTGAAATAAACACTTCGCACCACCCAACCAAACAGCATGGAAATCTGCTGCGCGGTTATCTGATCGTCAGCCAAAAACTCCAGCGTATAGACACCCGATGATTTGTAATAATTCAAATTGGCTAATAAAAACCGCCTTGTTCCGGTATGCCCGTATTCCGCCGCATTGAATTCAGTTAAATCGCCCGGGTAGGATAAATACGCTGAACAAAAATCATAATGAAACCGGTATTTGTCGGCATTGATAAAATACAACAATGCTGTCTTTAAATCAAACACCAATTTGACGGCATCCACCTGCGCGTACTGCGTAGATAACGGCGTACCCTTTAGCAGGGCAAAATCTGCTTCACATTGAAGGACAGACAAATAATCCTCATTCGGTTTTTCTTGCGCACAATCTTGATTTTTAGTGCATTGCATCAAAAAGAGCATCAAAAAAAGTGGAAACCACTTCAAGTTATATTTGCCTGGCTTGTGTTGAATCCATTCCATAGTCCTTAAAACGGTTTCTTCCGCTGAGGTTACACCTTTGAATGAAATATTTGCAAAATTCGGTTATCAGGTTTTTGATATTTTCTTTATTTTCACAGCAGTGTGCCATAGCCGATTGGTGAATTCCCGAACAGGCTCCAGGTGCGCATTTTGTATTGTTGTTGTCGTTTTCGGCAGGTTTTAAAATTACAAATAGTTGGCTTTCATAAATTTAGCCTCCAAGCAATTGACTTATTGCAGGATTTAGGTATTTTCTTTACTTTTGTTCAAGCGTTCGAAGAAGTACGCATATTAACGCGTTGTGCGTCATATTACAAAACACACAGCAGACTATGAAAAAACTTGTTTACATACTTTGCCTTTTGACATATTTTTCAGCTTTTGGGCAAACTAAGACAGCACAAGACTTTGGCTTTCGACATCTTGTTTACAAATACAAAACAGATAACGTTGATATTTTAATCAAATCAAAAAAAGGCGAAGAAAACATTCCGAAGCCACTCTTCTTTTTTTGTCAAGGCAGTTTGCCAATACCATTAATATTACACCAAGGAAAAGACGTTTATGGCACTTTCCCGTTTAACCCAGACAGCCTATCTAATAAGTATCATTTGGTTATTATTAGTAAACCTTACATTCCACTCATAGCAGATGTAACATCTCTGAAGCCTGATTTCACTTATGCTGACAGTACAGGTAAATTCCCAAAATATTACAGTGACAGAAATTTATTGAGTTATTACGTTCCCAGAAACATTGCAATTGTAAAATTTTTACAACAGCAGACTTGGGTGTCAACGAAACAACTTGTCGTTGCAGGACACTCAGAAGGTAGTACGATTGGGACAAAAATGGCAAGTGGGTTAAAAAATGTAACCCATTTAGTTTATTCAGGTGGAAATCCAATGGGTAGGATATTGTCTATCATTGAACAAAACAGAGCATACGAAACCGACACAGATAGTACAAAATATGGAGAAGACAGCATAAACCATTGGGCGGACATTGTTGCAAACAAAAATGATATGAGTAGTTTACAAGGCGACACTTACAAAGCAACTTTTGAATTTTCCGAACCAATGATAACTTACTTGGAAAAACTTAAAATCCCTGTTTTGGTTACTTATGGAACAAAGGATTGGAGTTCACCGTATAACGACCTTCTGCGTGTGAATATTATTCGACAAAACAAAAACAATTTTACCTTTAAGGCATACATTGGAACAGAACACAACTTTTTCCCATTGACAGACGACAATAAACCAGATTATAATATCTTCAATTGGGACAACGTAGCAAACGATTGGTTAAAATGGTTAAACGAAAATTAAATATTAACGCATAACAGAGAGAATGCCAAAGCTATATCCAACAAATGACAGAAATCAAACATGAACAGACAGACCAAACTAATCATTTTCATATTCTGCATCATCAAATTGACCCTTCATTTGATAGCAGATAGTCATTCAGGCTTTCAAGGAGACGAATTATTGCACATTGAAACAGGAAGGCATTTGGCTTTTGGGTATATGGAGTTCCCACCATTGATTGGGCTTTTGGCATTTATCCAAAACTTATTTGAAAGCAACTCTGTATTTGTGCATCATATTTTTTCTCATTTGGCAAGTTTGCTAATCATCATTTATGTTGCCAAAACTACCATAGAATTGGGTGGCAAAAACAAGGCTATTATTCTTGTGCTTCTTGCCATAATCATAGCACCAAGTTTTGGACGTTCTCAACAACTATTTCAGCCCGTTGTATTTAGTCAATTATTTTGGGTATTAGGGTTTTATCAACTGACACGATTTGCAAAATATCTTGACCAAAAAAGTCTTTGGTACTTGACATTATTTGCAGTTTTGGGTATTTCGGTTAAGTACGATGCTTTATTTTATATATTTGGTTTGTCATCGCTGTTCTTTTTTAAGAATACACGACAAGCATTATTGCAACATCGTTTTTGGCAAAATATACTTGTTGCCCTTGCATTGATATTGCCAAACCTGATATGGCAGTAT
This sequence comes from Saprospiraceae bacterium, assembly GCA_022841505.1. Classification (GTDB taxonomy): domain Bacteria; phylum Bacteroidota; class Bacteroidia; order Chitinophagales; family Saprospiraceae; genus JABWAJ01. Next base: position 13,269 of record JALHRK010000064.1, read on the forward strand.
TCAAACGACTATCCAGTTTTTCAAATGTTTAGCCGTCTTTACGAAAAACACTTAGACCAACTTTCTCGTTTTGAAGTTCTTGGCAATCTCCTTATTGATGTTAATCCTTTAACTACACTCGTTTTATTAATTCCTGCCTTCATTTACTTTTTCAAAGAAGAAAACAACAATAACAAGCCTTTAATTATCTCTATTTTATTTTCTGCTGTTTTTTTATCGTTGAGCAACGGCAAATCCTATTATTTCTATCCTGTTATTTTGACAATTCTGCCCTTTGGCGCTTTGTTTTGGGAACAAATAGTCTTTTCTAAAAAGAAATGGATCATGTATCCTGTTGTTTTTTTGTTATCTGTTGGTGTGATACTCATCCCTTTCGGAATGCCTGTTTACTCGTTTAAGGACTATCTAAAATATGTGTACGAATTTGAAAAAAAGGACATAGAAGGCGGTAAGTATGGAGTGAAGTATGATGAATATTACACCAAAGAAAAATGGACAGAAACAATGCAATTATTAAAAACTGTTTATGATGGTTTACCATCCAATGAAAAAGCAAATACGATGATTTGGGGAAAACATTATGGACAAGCGGGAGCAGTAAACCTGATTGGCAAAGATTACAGTCTGCCAAAGGCGTTTTCTTTTCACGGAAGTTTTTACACTTGGACACCAAAAGGAGAAATGCCCAGTACAATAATTGCATTAAGTTACAGAGTAGGCGACTTCTTCATACCTTATTTTGACGAAGTAACATTGGAAAAAGAGATTTACAACCCTTATGCAGACAATGAAGAAGAACTTTATCAAAGAATATACATTTGTAAGAAGCCAAAACAAAATTTTGACAAAATGAAGGAATTATTTAAACATAGAATTTTCGAATAGATAAAGACACAACCGCTAATCGAGCAGAGTGAGGTGGCAGATGTCTACACCGCCTCAGCCCTCTCACACCATATTTCGACAAGCTCAATAACCACCGTACGTAAGGGTCTTGTATACGGCGGTTCATGAAGTATGGCTAATTTCCAAGTAATAGTCGAGGATAGGATTCATACTCTGTGATTTCTCGGGCTTTGCCTGAAGCGATGACTTCCTACGCCTTTCCAATCCCCGCCAATGCCCCACCCTTCGCAAACAACCGATCCACCCGTTCCTCCACGGCCCGATCTCCAATCAGCGGCGGTGCATGGTGCGGCTTGATGCGGGCGTCAATGACCAACGGCCCCCGGCATCCCCAGTGTTTGTGCTGCACAAAGCTATCCACGCCGTAAAGATCGTGCGAAGGATTGGCGCGGGTGAACGTCGTCCACACAAAATTATTCACCGATGCCGCTGCGAAGGCGCTGTCGTCGGTCAATACCACCAGCGGAATGCGCTCCAGGTTGAAGCGGCTCAGGTAATCGGTCAGGCGCTCGCAATCTTTGGCAGAAGTTTCGTCGGTGAATTTCGGTCCACGGATGGCCAGCACGCCGGGTTGCGCAAACACCGGTTCCGAAAAACCTTCGGGAAGCGAAAAATCCGCAGGCAATTCGCGGGCAAGTTCCCGGCGGCGCGGCCCACAGGCAGCAACCACCACTTTCGAGCCCGAATTCCAGTCGGAACCCGAATAATCGAGGGTGTCAATGGTCGTTCGGGTGTGAAAATGCAGGTCGCGGGTCCAGTCCACGCGCTCCAGGATATGCTGGAAAAAAGCGGGAATATCTCTTGTAGCAAGCGAAGCGTAGTCCTCCCGGGCGGCAATGAACAGGAATTTGGCCAACGAGGTTTGCCCCGAACCTAAGATGCGGTTGGCCTGCGCCAGGATCTCTTCCGGCACGTGCCGTTCCCGGAAAGGCATGTAGCGTTCGCTGCCAATGGCCAACAAGAGCGGGTGAACGCCGGCGGCATCTACCGCGTGGATCTCCGAAACGCCGGGGAATTCCTGCGGCGTCAGCAATTTGACCAATTGATGAATAAGGTATCCAAAGCTCGAATCTTCCTGCGGCGGCCTGCCCACCACCGTAAAATGCCAGATGGCGTTGCGGCGGTGGTACACTTTATGCACCTCCATCACTGGAAAATCGTGGGCTAAACTGTAATAGCCCAGGTGATCGCCGAAGGGGCCTTCCGGCTTTTTCAGGTCTTTGCGGATGGTGCCCGTGATGACAAAATCGGCATCTCCGGAAAGGAAATAATCGTCGCGCCAATCGTATCGAAAACGCCGGCCACCCATCAGGCCGGCAAAAGTGAGCTCAGAAAGCCCTTCCGGCAGGGGCATAATCGCCGAAAAGGCATGCGATGGCGGGCCACCCACAAAAATGGAGCACCGAAATGGCTCGTCGCTTTGCAGGTATTGCGTATGGTGTACGCCGATGCCGCGGTGCAACTGGTAGTGCAGGCCGATTTCGCGGTTCGGCACATATTCGTTACCCGAAAGCTGGATGCGGTACATCCCGATATTGCTTTGCATGGCGTTCCGGCTGCCCGGGGGCAGGGTAAAAACCTGCGGCAGGGTGACGAAAGCGCCGCCGTCGTCGGGCCAGGATTTTACTTGCGGCAATTGATCAATGGTCGTGGTGCCCCAGGCAGAAGCAATGCCAAACCGGCTGCGCATGGGCAACGCCGACAGCGCCGTGAACGGAGCGCCCAGATAGCGCAGGGGTCGCTTGAGAAAATTGGTCGGATCAGCTTTCAATTCGATCACGCGTTTCACGCGCTCTAAGGTATGCCGAAACAAAAATTCTGTCCGCTCGTAAGTGCCGTATAAGTTGGATGCAGCCGGAAACGGGCTGCCTTTCACCCGCTCGAACAACAAGGCAGGGCCGCCCGCATCGTACACCCGGCGGTGAATTTCCGCCATTTCCAAATTTGGGTCAACTTCCTCCCGGATGCGCACTAACTTGCCGTGCCGTTCCAGGTCAGTTACGCATTCATGCAAACTTCGATAGGACATAAACATTGTGTTTTGTAACTACTTACCACATAGGGTGCAGTGCGCTGAATAACCCAGCGCTTTGCGCTTGTTCGGAACCCCTGAACAAACGCTAAGAAATTACGAATTTATAAAAAGATAACGCATTCAGAACAATGACCACTTTCATTTGTTTCAAAAAAAAATGAAAATAAAATTATGATTGCTTTTCATTTGCCTCAATCCAAGACCTTAGCTGCCTTTTTAGCGCAGGAAAAACAACTCGCCCTCACTTATCAGCAACACGGCGCTTCCGCAACAACAGAAAAAGTATCCGGATTCGACAATGACTTTCAGCGCGTTACCATCGGGCAAGGCGCGGCCGCTTTTGAACAAGCCTGTGAAGCCATCCGACGCTGGCGCATGTTTCCATCGCCCTGGACGGTCATTCTGCCGCCCGCCCCTCCCATTCAGGCCGGAACAACTGTGGCCATCTATGTAAAAGCTTTTGGGTTATGGTGGCGCAACTCCTGCCGGATTATTTATGTAGTGGATGAACCGGGGCGCTTCGGATTTGCTTACGGCACTTTGCCGGGCCATATTGAATGCGGAGAAGAACTGTTCCTGGTGGAGCGGGACGAAAACGGGCAGGTTTGGTACACCATCCGGGCATTTTCCAAACCCAGGCACTGGTTGGCTAAAATTGCCTACCCCCTGATGCGGTTGTTTCAGGCGCAGTTTCGGCGGGATTCCGCAAAAGCGATGAAAAACGCTGTCAACAATACCACTTCACTAAGATGAATTATGCCAAAACAGCCGGCATCGGCGCCATTCTATGGCTGTTGCTGCTTCTTTGGGTCAGGCCCGATACAAGCCACGACGAATGGGCGCGGGTGCTGCTGGCGCTGGCCGTGCTGGTATGGACGCCGCTGGCTTTCAGGCTTTTGCGCTATCCGGATTTATATGCAATTGGTACAGGATTAGCCGGTGGTTTGCTGGCCGTATCGCTGTTCCTGCCTGCGGGACTGGCCTCGGGTACACTTTCGTGCGGATGGCTGATTGTGGGGCTTTGGAGCTTTCAACGGGGCTGGTTACAACTCCGGGCATGGCATCGGGCGCCGGAAAATATGGCCATTGGCGCAGGGCAGGCATTTCTGCTGGTTGGCTGTTTTTGGGCGGTTTTTGACCGTTTTGGATGGCAGCCATTGGGATTCGACCCCGCCATTGTGTTGCTCACCGCCGTACATTTTCACTACGCCGGTTTTATTTTCCCTTTGCTGGCTGGCTGGTTGCAGGAATTTTCTCCCGGATACACCAGCCGGCTTGCGGCCCTGTTGGCCATCCTTGCCATCCCGATGACTGCCGTTGGCATTACCGTCCTGCAGGTGAGCGGCGTCTATTGGCCGGAAGCTTTGGCAGCAACCCTTGTGGCGCTTTCGGGCTGGCTTTGCGGATTGGGTTACCTGCGTTTGGCTTTTCAAAAAAGGGCGTCCGTTGCAGCGCGTATTGCTGGCGTCGGCCTTGCCTGCTGTCTTTTTTTCAGCATGACGCTGGCTTTTGGTTATGCTATGCGTGGGTATTATCTGCTGGATTTTCTGAATATTCCGTCTATGCGGGCCTGGCATGGTTCGGTGAACGCGCTGGGCGTGGCGGGTTTTGGGTTGATGTTCAGACGGCTGTGGTCGCCAGCTTCAGCTGGCTGACCTTACTAAAACAACTGAGTCAGCCACAAGGCGTCAAACCTATGCCGATTCTTACTATTTAGGTACGGCTGAGCAGGATTTAGAGCTTGTTGGGGAATTCATCAATTGGCTACGAGTGGCAAATTTTATTTTATACTGCGTTGGATTTTTTCAAGATAGCTGCCGGCTATCTCTGCAAAATCCGCCTTGTCTAAAATAAAATTTCCTCACTCTCGCTCAATCATGAAATCCCCAACAAGCTCTTAAAACAGAAGGTCTACCAGCTGAAGCTGGTGACCACATGAGCCAGCTAAAAGGCGTCAAACCTATACCATTGCTTACGCTGACCAGGTTTAAAACACAAGGTCTGCCAGCTGAAGCTGGTGACCGCAATCAAAATTAATCTTTTATTAACCTACAATGGCATAAATCCTGCTATCTTTGCGCCTTCTTTTGAAAAAGGAGGATAAAATATATGCAAAACCTGCGAAATATCGCCATCATCGCCCACGTTGACCACGGAAAAACCACCCTGGTAGACAAAATGTTGCTTGCCGGGCTACTATTCAAAGAGCACGAGACGCCCGGAGAGTTGATACTCGACAACAACGAACTGGAGCGGGAGCGCGGCATCACCATCTTAGCCAAAAACGTTTCCATTACCTATAAAGGCACCAAAATCAACATCATTGATACCCCGGGTCACAGCGATTTCGGCGGAGAAGTGGAGCGGGTGCTCAATATGGCCGACGGCGTACTGCTGTTGGTGGATGCTTTTGAAGGCCCCATGCCCCAAACGCGTTTCGTGTTGCAGAAAGCCATCGAACTGGGTTTGAAACCAATTGTGGTCATTAATAAGGTGGACAAAGAAAACTGTACGCCGGACGAAGTACACGAATCGGTTTTTGACCTGATGTTCAACCTGGAAGCAACCGAAGAACAATTGGATTTTCCGGTGTTGTTCGGCTCGGCCAAACAAGGCTGGATGAGCAACGATTGGCGCCAGCCAACAACGGACATCGTCCCACTGCTCGACGCTATTGTGGAGCACATCCCACCCCCAAAAACGGAGGAAGGGACTTTCCAGATGCTGATCACTTCACTCGACTTTTCGCAGTACGTCGGTCGGATTGCAGTCGGGCGCGTTCACCGCGGCGGACTGAAAGCCAACCAGCAGATCGCGCTGATGAAAAAAGACGGGCGCATTGAAAAATACAAACTGCGTGGCCTCTTCGTATTTGAAGGGTTTGGAAAAATAGAAACACAAGAAGTGGCGGCAGGCGAAATCTGCGGCATTGTTGGTATTGAAGGATTTGAAATCGGCGATACCCTTGCCGACGCAGAAAACCCGGAAGCACTGCCAGTCATTGCCATTGATGAGCCCACGATGAGCATGGTTTTCACCATCAACGACTCGCCGTTTTTCGGACAGGAAGGCAAATTTGTCACTTCCCGCCACGTGAAAGAGCGTTTGGAGAAAGAGCTGGAGAAAAACTTAGCCATGCGCTTGGAGTTTACGGATTCGGCAGATACTTTCCGGATTTTCGGGCGGGGCGTTTTGCACCTTGCGGTATTGATTGAAACCATGCGCCGCGAAGGATACGAACTCCAGATTGGTCAACCACAGGTCATCACCAAAACCATTGACTCAAAGCAACACGAGCCGGTGGAAGAATTGACCATTGACCTTCCAGACTCTGCTTCTGGCACAGCCATTGACATGGTGACCCGCCGCAAGGGTATGATGTTGTCGCTGCAGCCGAAAGGAGACCGCGTTCAACTGCGGTTTGAAATCCCGTCGCGCGGCATCATCGGCTTGCGCAGCCAGTTGCTGACGGCAACAGCGGGCGAAGCCATCATGACGCACCGGTTTTTGGAATTCCAACCGCACAAAGGCGAAATTCCAGGCCGCATCAACGGTTCGCTCATCAGTATGGAAACGGGCAAGTCCATTCCTTACAGCATCAACAACCTGCAGGATCGCGGTAAATTTTTCATCGGCCCGAACGAAGACATCTACGAAGGACAGGTCGTTGGCGAAAACAGCCGCCCCGGTGATATGACGGTGAACCTCACCAAAACGAAAAAATTGACCAACATGCGGGCTTCCGGCTCGGATGATAAAGTGAAACTGATTCCACCAAAACGCTTTTCGCTTGAAGAAGCGCTGGAATACATCCAGGAAGATGAATACGTGGAAGTGACGCCCAAAACGTTGCGCCTGCGCAAGATTTACCTGAAAGAACACGAACGCAAGCGCTCGAAAAACAAGTCGTTCGCTGACGCGGAGTAGTTGTGTCTGTCTTTATAGTCCGATAGCTGCGTTATGCTCGAACACAAAATCGGTCATTTACTTAGGTAAACTCCCGTTTTTGTGTCCTTCGCATGCCTTGCTCTCGAACTCTAAAGACCAGACACCAACTAAATGTCTGCACCTTAAATTATATTAAGGTTGATATAAAAAACATGAAGGGGCAAATTTGCTATTCGCGAATTTGCCCCTTTCCTTTTGCCAACTTGCCCCCCGCTGCACGGGACAGGCCTTGCCAACTTCGCCTTGCCCCCTACCCCACCGTCTCCTGCTGGTAATAAATCCTCGAAAAAGCCGGCACGCTCTGCGTGATCCACGCATTACCGCCAACAATGCTGTCGTGGCCGATGACGGTTTCGCCGCCGAGAATCGTGGCGCCGGCATAAATGACAACCCGGTCTTCGATGGTCGGGTGGCGCTTGGTTTTGGCCATTTCTTTTTTTACACTCAGGGCGCCTAAGGTGACGCCGTGGTACAACTTCACCTGGTTGCCGATCACGACGGTTTCGCCGATGACCAGCCCGGTGCCGTGGTCAATGCAACAGCGTTCGCCGATTTGCGCAGCCGGATGGATGTCTATGCCGGTGCGGTTGTGCGCGTGTTCGGTAAGGATTCTGGGGATAAGCGGAATGCCAAGTTTATAAAACTCATGTGCCAGCCGATACACGCAGATGGCATAAAACCCGGGATAGGTTCGGATCACTTCCGTTTGACTGGAAGCCGCCGGGTCGCCTGCAAAAATGGCAGCTGCGTCTTTCAGCAACAAGTCGTGAACGCCCGGCAGCGTGTTGAGGAAGGCCTGCTCTGCCGCTTCAACTGGAATGCCCATGGTAGGGCCAACCGCTTCCAACAGCCGGTACAACTCCAATTTGCTATCGTTATAATGCTGCCTGAATTCGCGCAGACTTCGATAGTCGTGTTCGGCCAGTTCGGGGAACAGCAATTTAAGCAGCCCATCCAACCAGTCGCATACCATATCCGGAGAGGGAATGGCAGGTGCACTGCGGTGCGCAAGGTAGAGTTGTTCAATAAAGCGATCTTCCATGGCAATAGCTTCAGCGATTAAACTTCATTCATTAGCTGGGGTGTTCGTTATAACGGATAAATGCGGATTTGGGTTTTATGCTGCTTTACGCAAAATTATCGTGCTTTGTTTGGAGCGGAAGGTTGAATAGGCTTATTTTCGGTATTTATTTTACCACAGTAGGTGTTTTGTTTTTTACCACATAGCTCACATAGTTTTTTCACATAGGACACATAGCATGCAACAAAGCTATGTGAACTATGTGAAAACCTCTACTGTGAACTATGTGGTAAAAAAAAACACTACCAAAAATTAAGCACATCGAAACCACCATTCGCGCCAGGGGCAAATTGTTGTTGACTGCCGAGTACTTTGTGCTGGATGGCGCATTGGCGCTGGCGCTTCCGACAAAAGCGGGGCAAACCTTCCGGATTACGCAGGAAGAAAGCCGGTCACCCCAAATCCACTGGCAAAGTTTCGATCACCTCGGCCAACGCTGGTTTGAAGCCATTTTTGCCCTTAACGGGGAATGCCTGCAAACCACTGACACGGCAACCGCTGAGCGCCTGACGCAGATTTTCCAGGCCATTCATCAATTGACCGATACCTGGTCTCCGGCTTCCACGAGGATTGAAGCCCGGCTCGACTTTCCCCGGCATTGGGGCTTGGGCAGTAGTTCCACCCTCATTGCTGCACTGGCGGAATGGGGTGGCGTGGATGCGTTTCGCCTGCTCGACCTCACTTTTGGAGGCTCGGGGTACGACATCGCCTGCGCTTTCGCCGACGGCCCCATCCTGTATCAACGCCGCGAGCATCAGGGACATTGGGTAACCTTTCCGTTCAATCCATCTTTTCAGGAACAATTGTACTTCGTTGGGCTTGGCGCCAAACAGGACAGTCGGGAAGGCATCGCCCGCTACCGCGACCGAAAGCCCGCAGCCGACCCGGGATTGCTGAATGCCGTCAGCCAATTAACCGCTGATTTTATCCGGGCAACTACCCTCGCTGATTTTGAGCGCTGTATTCGGGAACACGAGCAGTTGGTGTCAAAAACGCTGGAGCTCCCCCGCGTGGCAGAGGTATATTTTTCAGACTATTGGGGCGCTGTCAAGTCGCTGGGCGCCTGGGGCGGCGATTTTGTGCTGGCCACCAGTGCAATTGGATACGACGAAACCGTTCGTTATTTCGCAGAACGCGGGTTTTCGGAGGTTTTTCGATATGAGGAAATGGTTGCCGGTGGGGGCAAATAATCAGTAGGGGCAAATAATTATTTGCCCCCAAAATAACCGTACGGGCAAATGATTATTTGCCCCCACCGCCATTCGCCATTTTTTGGACAATCCCCGGTTCAATTTTTTCGGCTTTCGCCAAATAAAGGGCCGCCTGTTCCGGATTTCCGCTGTATTGGTAGGAAATGCCGACATTGTAA